>JAZKBH010000287.1:3055-5614 GCA_040388725.1 Verrucomicrobiota bacterium | reverse complement strand
CATCTTCACGGACAAAATGATCATCCTCATTAATGTAGACTTCGCCGCTCAAAACTCGCCGATGATCCTCTTTCCAACGCTCTGGCAATTCAGGAAAAACGTCATAATGAGAGACTCCTTCAATATCTCGATTACCAATCCGATAATCCTTCACCCACCGATCGCTCCAAGCTAAATACCGCATCTCCCGATCAAACATCGCAATTGCTGCAGGCGTATGCTTGAGATAAAGCCTCATTCGTTCTTGGCTGCTCTTTAAAGCATCCATGGCCTCTTTTTGCTCGGAGATGTCCTGAAATAATCCATACAATCGAAAGATCTCTCCGTTCCGCCACTCAACTTTTCCGATGACATGGGCCCACAAAAAATTTCCCCGACGAGTTTTGATAGGAAGCTCTAAGTCCCACCCTTCTCCCTCTCGCAACGCTCGCTCCACCGCCCACTGAATCACGGGTCGGGCCTCCGGCAGATAAAATTCAAAAGCGGATTTTAAATCGATTTTCTCTTCACTGTTACACTCGTGAAGTAAATAGGTCTCAGGAGTCCAGGTCAGTTCTTCCGTTTTAGGAAAATAAGCCCACCCCCCACTCTTCGTAATCTCCGCCACATCCTGAAAAAACTTTTTTTCAACCGCATACAGTTCTGCTTTTTGTTTGTGAGCTGTAATATCGGTTTGAAGGGAGAGAAATTGTTGGATCTCCCCTTTTTTATCCCGAAGGGGAATAATCGTGCATTGCACCCAATAATTTTGTCCATTCCTACAACGATTCTTAATCTCCCCTTTCCAGACCTCTCCCCGCAAAATAGTCTCCCACAGGGTCTTAAAAAAAATAGGGGAATGAAAATCGGAACGAACAATCCGATGAGGTTTTCCAATTAACTCGGCTTCGGTATAGTTTGAAACCTCACAAAACGAAGCGTTCACATACAAAATCTCTCCGCTTTTCGACGTCACTGAAACCATCGAATGCTCGTAAAGAGCCTCACTCAAACCTTGAACACCGATATCCTTCAAAATACCAAGCTCTGACATTTTAAAAATCTATACATCCTCGTACCCTCTGTCCATCGGTAAGAGAATGAGAATCCCAGGAGTCTTACCTAGAAGAAACCACTAGCACTCTTACTTCTTTCCCCACTCGACGGTGATCAACTCCGCCCCTTCTATTCCGGGCTTTAAGTCATACGGCTTGCTGTTCGCAGGAATCAAGAAAGCCTCTCCCATTTTAAATTTTTCATCTCCGACCGAAATGTCTCCCTTCACGACAAAATGATACTGAAAGCTACGGCCATCGGGAAACCAAGGATGCTCTTCTTCGGGAAACATGAAATTTCTCAATACAGAAAAATACTCACAAACTAAAACGCGATCGCTATGAGGCTGTGAAAAATAAGGTTCGAAATCCTCAAAGCGAATCGACTTTTTTGCCGGCTCAATATGAAGCTCTCTCGGTTTTCCCTGATCATCGAGTCGTCCAAAATCATCCACGCGATACGTGGTATCTGAGTTTTGTTGAATTTCCAAAATAACATTTCCAGCGCCAATGGCATGAACTCGGCCCGAGGGAAGAAACATCGCCTCTCCAGGTCGCGTCGGAAGGGCATGAAGTTTTTCGATCAGATTGGATTTTCCGAGGGTGTTTTTAAAATCTTCGGCTGTGATCCCTTTTTTTAAACCCGCATAAATCTTTGCTTCAGGCGAGGTATGTAAAAAATACCACATTTCTGTTTTCGGCTCTCCTTGAAGTTCTTGGGCGACGCTTGCCGGAGGATGAACCTGAACACTCAAAGTTTCGACACAATCCAAGAGTTTAATTAAAATCGGAAATCGCGCTGTTCGGGGGGCGTCTGAACCAAAGACTTCTTCGCGTCGTTTGGACCACAAATCTTGAATCGTTAATTGATCCGCATTCCCTTGAAAAATTTCACTGCAAGCCTCTGGGCGATCGACTAATTCCCAGCTTTCACCAATTTTTTCATTTTGAGGAATCGAGCGTCCAAAAATCGTATTTAAATTCTGCCCACCCCAAATGCGTTTTTGATAAATAGGCTTGAATGTGAAAATTTCCATAAAGGTGAATTTTAGCTCTCACCTCTACGACATTCAATCCCATAATTAGTTAAACTCACCATTGACCGCCCGAATAACCGTCGGTCCAAGAATTGCGACGAAAATGGCCGGAAAGATAAAGAGTACCAGCGGAAACATGATTTTGACAGGCGCTTTCATCGCCTTTTCTTCTGCACGCTGACGACGCTTAATACGCATCGCTTCGGTCTGAACCCGAATTACATCGACAAGGCTTCCCCCCATTTTGGAAATATAAATGACGGATGTTAAAAACGTTCGTAAATCATCCAATCCCACTCGATCCGAAAAATCCTTTAAAGCATCATTTCGCGACTTACCGAGACGAACTTCATTTAAGGTCACATTAATTTCATCCGTGAGGGGTCCTGTCGTTTTTTCTGCGACAAGTGCTAATGCCCCATCGAAGGAAATACCTGCTTCCACTCCAATACTAATAAGATCAAAGGTAAAGGGTAATGCCTTCTGAA
>JAZKBH010000287.1:0-3045 GCA_040388725.1 Verrucomicrobiota bacterium | reverse complement strand
TCTTCTTGAAGCCGCTCGGCCTTGGACGATCCCCAAAGGCATCCGATATCCAATGAGACCCGAAAGCGCGATCATTCCCCACATTTTTTCATCTTTCGGCTGGGAAAGGGTACAAAGAAAAAAGAGAATCGGCAAACCGAGAAAAAACATCCACGAAAGGGTCGTTAATTGGGCCGGAGTCACTTTTCCAGTCAACCCTGCCGAGGCAATATCTTTTCGACAGAGATCCAACATTCCAACGGGGGTGAGTTTTCCAAAAGATTTTGAAAACTTATCTGCTAATGGTAATAGAATACGAACCGCCAAGCTTTGACGCATCACCTCTTGATCCCGTATGTTGACCCCTTTTCTCGCTCCAACGCCCATTCCTACCTTCTCAAGACGTTGAACCAAACTCTGCGGTTCCGAGGATTGCAAAGAAAATGCAACGAGAAGCACGCATGCTATAACTAAAATGGAAATAAGATAAATCATGATCTGCTCCTAGACTTCAATGTCGCATATTTTATAGATCACAAAGCAGCCAATGAGCTGCCAGAAAACAGTCCCACCGAGGATCCATTTTCCCAAGTCGCCTTGAAAAAAGGGTTTAATATAGTCGGGACTGATAAAACTAATCATCACGAGAAGCACGACCGGCAACAATCCCACGACCGCACCCGAGAGTTTTCCTTGGGTGGTAAGCACTTTGATTTGCCCCTGAATTTTAATACGTTCCCGAATGGTTTTGGAAACCTGATCCAAAATATCAGCAAGATTTCCCCCCACTTGCCGTTGAATACTAAACGCGCTCAATACAATTTTAAGATCTTCGCTCGGAACTCTTAAATACATATTGCTAAACGATTCATCGATGGGCATGCCGAGATTGGTTTCACGTAATAACTGTCGAAACTCGACCGAAATAGGCGCAGGAGATTCGCGACAGGCTAAATCAACGCCCTGGAGAAACGTTTGACCCGCTCGAAGTGAGTTACAAATGAGATTCAAAAAATCAGCCAATTGGGTCACAAAACGATGAATTCTCGACGCACGCTTAAAGGAAAGAAAAGGGAGATGAATGAAAGCCATTCCAACACCAATCAAAATAGCAAAGGTCCATTGTTGTAGAAAAATGATTCCGAGCGCCATTCCAAGAGCAACGAAAACAATCCGAAGCATCAAAAATTCAGAGACTCGAATCGGAATATCGGCCTGAGCCAATTGCTTTTCCATTCGGAGCATCGTCGCCTCTCCCGTGAGATGGGCCCAAAAACGTCTTGAGTCTTTTTTCGGCTTTTGAAGTGCCGCCGGAATATTCGAACTAAAAGGATTGGCTTGATTTTGACGAGCTTCTTGCGGCTTCGAAAGCATCGTCAAACGCTCTCTCAACGCAATCTTGTCGGAGTCCGCTTCTTGTTTGGAAATAAAGAGGGCCAAAAAAGCAATGGCCCCGATTAACCCCATGACAGAAATCCAAATCATTGGACTTCCTCAGGATAATTCACATAGACCGAGCTTGAAAAAATTTCGACAGGAACATGCATACCGGCAGCTTTGAAGCGTTCCATCGACTTCGGAACCAATCCACATCCCTTCAAAATTCCCATGATTTTTCCATCCGCATTGGTCCCGGTCTGCTCAAACTTAAAAATATCCTGGAGAAGAACGGTGTTTCCTTCCATTCCTTGAACTTCGGTAATGTTGAGCATTCTTCGACTTCCATCGGCCAACCGTCCAATTTGAACGATCAGATGAACCGCTCCTGAAATTTGCTGACGAATCGCAAGCTGAGGAAGATCCATTCCCGCCATCATCACCAAGGTCTCGAGACGAGCAATCGCGGACCGAGGATCGTTCGCGTGAGTCGTTGTCATCGATCCATCGTGACCGGTATTCATCGCTTGAATCATATCCAATGCCTCACCTGCACGACACTCTCCAATGACGATACGATCCGGACGCATACGCAGGGTATTTCGGACCAGATCTCGAATCGAAATTTCCCCTTTTCCTTCAATATTTTTAGGACGGGATTCCAGACGAACGACGTGCTCCTGTTGAAGCTTTAATTCAGCCGCATCTTCCACGGTAATAATACGTTCTCCGTCGGGAATGAACGAAGAAAGAGCATTCAATAAAGTCGTTTTACCGGAACCGGTACCTCCTGAAATCACTATGTTCATCGTACAATGAACGGCTGCCTTCAAGAACATCGACATCGCGGGAGAAAGCGCATTAAAGCCCATTAATTTTTCCATCGAAAGAGCGCTCTTACTAAACTTACGAATCGTGATCGTGGACCCGTTTAAAGCCAGAGGTGGAATAATGACATTCACACGAGATCCATCCGGCAAACGTGCATCGCAAAGAGGAGTCGATTCATCGACTCGGCGACCGAGGGGCGAAAGGATACGATCAATCACTCGACGTAATGCATCTTCATCGGTGAACTGAACGGTTGAAAGCGTGAGGCGTCCTTTTTGTTCGATGTAAATGGTCTTCGGTCCATTGACCATGATTTCAGAAATCGAATCATCTTTGAGCAACTGTTCCAAAGGCCCAAAGCCGACCATCTCATCAATCACCTCAGTTAAAAGACGGACCCGAAGCTGACGACCAATCGGCGCTTTATCCGCTGCCAATTTTTCGTCGACCAATTGTTCGATCCGCGCACGAAGATTCTCTTCATTTCCTTTATCGAGCAGTTTCGGCTCAATATTCGGAATGATATGAGGCATCAATGTTTTCTTATATTGATTGATGAATTCCGCTACAGGATCTGCGGGCATCTTCACCGCAGGAGCGCCATGTCCCCCGTGTCCACCCCCGCTGGAAGGAGGCGTCATCGAAGGAGGAGCGGGAGGCGACATTGAAGGGGTGCTCGGCACTGGCATTTGCCCCATCGAAGGGGATGGGGGCATCGATGCAGGACGTGGAGGAATTCCTCGCGGAGGAAGATTTCCAGGGAGGTTACCGGGTTTCGGGAATCCAGGAATGGGCATGTTTGCCATAATACCTCTCTCAGTATACGTTTGGAAGCGAAAATCGCAAAGAGAAATACAT
>JAZKBH010000286.1:0-8518 GCA_040388725.1 Verrucomicrobiota bacterium | reverse complement strand
GTAAGTTATCAGTAAAGAACCGTTTGAATAAGTACATGAATCATGATTTAAGTTTTACTCGTCAGGCAGAACCGGGAATTGGGTCTAATTTTGTGGATCGCTATGCGGTCGATTATGGGGTCGATTGGAAAATTGTGAAAGATACGGGATTAAGAGGGAGCCTTTTTTATGAAAATATTTCTAGCTCAGGCTTGGATAAAGAGGTTGCCGACCGGTATGGACTATTGGGTCGATTGAGTTATCCGCTTACAATTTCGACAATCATCGCCTTGGAGTACCGGTTTACCTACAAAGACTCTAATTTATTCGATCGAGATTATATCCAAAACGTGACATCTGCGATTGTGAGCTATAGTTTTTAAATATGAAGTGGACCTTCAGCGTATTTGTTTTTTTGATACTCGTTTTAAAGGGGATCTCTCAAGATCATCTCGATACAAACGCGGGTCATTTACTGGGGTCGGGCGATAAGCTCACTTATCGTGTAGAAGAGGATGGAGATCCTGCTGTTTCGATCACAGTTTCAGATGCAGGAGAATTGGAGATTCCCCTGGTCGGGCGAGTCAGAGCTTCTGGAAAGACCACGCAGCAAATTGTTAAAGAGATAAAGCCGTTATTGGAGCAAGAGTATTATCATAAGGCGACAATTCGTCTTTCGATTGATCAAGTGAACCCGAATGGGAATGTGGTAAAGGTTTATCTGACCGGAGAAGTGAGAAAACCGGGGCCTCAAGAGTTTCTTTTAAATGAACGCATGACAGCGAGTCGGATCATTTTAAAGGCGGGAGGGTTTGCTGATTTTGCGAATACTCGGAAAGTGAAAATTGTGAGACAAGATGCCTCCGGAAAAACGACCTCTTTTGAAGCCGATTTAAAAGAAGTTCTTGAAGGGGGGAAGGTAGAATTGGATCCCGAAGTAAAAGATGGTGATTTGATTATTGTACCTCAAAAATTGGTCAGGTTTTAAATATGTTTTGGGAACAAGTATATCGATATAAGACACTCTTAAAAAGGCACTGGTGGGTCCCTTTTTTAACGGTGAGCTTAGCGATGGCCTACTCGGCTCGGACAATCATTAATCGTCCTATTTCTTTTGAGTCGGTGGGGAAAATGAAAGTGAGTCCTTTGGTCAATACAAAGGAGGCCGCCATTGTCAGTGAGGAGTCGACGACTTTTTTTGGGAATCAAAAAGAAATTTTAGAGAGTTCGGTGGTACGCCAACGGGCACAAAGTCGAGTCCAATTAGAGAATCCCAACGTTTTGGGAGATGCGGATATCGTTGTTCTTCAAAATCGAAATACCTCTATTTTTACAATCGTGGGGACTGGTTCGGATCCCAAATATACGCAACTCTATGTGAATGCTTTAATGAATGAATTTGTTTCGTTCAAGCGGGAAGAGCGCGATGAAACCGTGGAAGATACGGCCAAGCAGATGAACTCGTTGCTCGAAAAAACGGAAAAAGAACTCAAAGGATATGAGAAGGATTTTTACGGTTTTAAAGAAAAAAATAATATGACGTATTGGGAGGAGCAATCGCGCTCTTCCGCTCAATTTCTTTCTCAATTAAAAACCAAAAAATCAACAATGACATCCGAGCTTCAATTATTGGAGCAAATGACCGCTGAACAACTTGCTCAGCGCGCGAAAAAGATGGATGGCAGCGAGGCCTCCTCTTCGGCTCCGAAGGATTTTTCAACAACTTTGGAAGGTCAATATCTCAGTGCGCGTCAGCAATTGATCGAACAAAAATCCGAGCAAGAAAGATTGGCTCTCGTTTTAAAGCCTCGTCACCCGAAGATGATCAAGGTGACGGAAGAAGTTTCGAAATTGCAGCGATTAATTACGATTCTCGAGCAGCAAAATAAAGAGGCGAGTCAGGTTCAGCTTTCAAATTTAAAAGCGGATAACGAACTGCGTGTGAAGTCCCTTCGCGCAGAATTGGTCAACCTCGACGCGAGCTTAAAAGAGTGGGAGGAAAAGGCGCTGGAAGCCAATCGTAAGGATGCCGAATATCAAAGACTTACAGCTCAGATTCAACGTACGAAAGAGAGCTATGATCAATTATTAAAAAGCGTTCAGAGCCTGGATATTGGTAAAAACGTGAATCAGGAATTGATTCGAGTCATGCAATGGGCCAGTGAACCTAAGGAGATTTCAAAGGGAGTGATTCATCATTTTTTAAGTTCTCTCGTTATTGGGTTTGCATTGGGGATCGGCATTATTTTACTCATCAATAAAATCGATGATCGTATTGGAACTTCGAATGAGCTTTATGATCATTTTAAACTTCCCGTGTTGGCTCAGCTTCCTTATTTAAAACTACTTCCGGGACAGTCACGGATGCCTTTGTTAGCGACGAAAGATGATCGGAAGCTTCTCGCGGAAGCTTATCGAAATTTACGGTCCTCTCTCTTGTTTCTTCCCAATCGAAAACAACTGAAAACGTTGATGGTGACGAGCTCAGTTCCGAAAGAAGGAAAGTCGACGGTTTCCTGTAATTTGGCAATTACGATGGCTCTGGCGGAGACATCGGTGCTGCTTGTGGATGCAGATTTGAGAATGGGTTTAGTGGCGTCTGAGTTTGGTCTCGATCCTCTCTGTGGTTTTTCGGATGTTCTGGAAGGAGGAGTCTCCTGGGAGTCTGCCGTTCTTCCGACTCAATATCCAAACCTGCATGTTTTGCCTTCTGGTAATCCGATGCATACTCCTGGAGATTTTTTATTAGGAGATCAGATCGATGCCATCTTGGAGGAGATGAAGGGGAGATACGGATTAATTATTTTTGATACGGCTCCGATTCTTGCGGCCGATGATACCACCTCTTTTGCTCCTAAAATGGATGGAGTGGTGATGGTCTTTCGTGCGAATTATACGACGGCTCGGCAGGGATTGTTTTGTTTGGAGAGTCTGAAGAAACGAAATATTTCAATGGTGGGAATGGTTTTGAACGGATTTTCTGAGGATGTTCCCGATAATTATTATTATAAGTACCGAGATTATTACGCGCCCAAAAAAGGGTGATCTTTTTCTCTCAAGCAGATTAAAAATTTGGATGGCCGCAAAGAAGCACAAAAAGCACAAGTTTTTTGAGAGAAGACCATTGAAAATGGGATCAATTCCAAACAGACTTGTGTCTCTTGTGCTTCTTTGTGGCTAAAATTATCTTTTTATCATGGTTCTTTTCCCTTGCGAATGATGCTGATTATGAAATAACCGTTTTATGAAATACGACTTGCCTTCGGATCCACTTCAACGTCTTTTACGTATTGTCGAGATTCTGAGAAGTCCTGAGGGGTGTCCGTGGGATCGAGAGCAAGATCATCGGACGATCAAAAGCAATCTGATCGAAGAATCTTACGAAGTTTTAGAAGCGATTGATGCAGAGGATGGAGCGTTATTAAAGGAAGAGTTAGGAGACTTACTTTTACAAGTGGTCTTTCATACTCAATTAGAAAAAGAGAAGAAGGCTTTTGAGTTTTGCGATGTGGCTCAGGTAATCGGAGATAAATTGATTCGTCGTCATCCTCATGTTTTCGAAAATGCTTATGCTCCGGATACTGAGACTGTTCTTAAAAATTGGAATGAGCTCAAAAAGAAAGAGAAACCCGAGAGAACGGGATTTTTTGATGGAATTCCCCTTGTCTTTCCGGCGTTGATGCGATCTCAAGAAGTTCAAAAAAAAGCAGCAAAAACGGGATTTGATTGGGATAATCGTTTTGCTGTTTTGGAAAAAGTAAAAGAAGAGCTCGCCGAGCTGGAAGAAGAGATGGTGAATCAGGGGTCGCAAGAGCGGATCAATGAGGAGTTAGGAGATCTTCTTTTGGTGATCTGTAATCTGGCGAGACATCTGAAATTGGATGCGGAAGAGTCTTGTCGACAAGGGACGCTTAAGTTTCAACACCGGTTTGAAGTGTTAAAAAACTATTTAGAGCGAGAGGGAAGACCGATGGAGTCTTTTTCGGTCAAAGAGATGGGAGAGGCGTGGGTGAATGTTGCTAAAAAATCGAAGATCATGAAGTGATTAAGCCAAAAAGAAGGCGACCAGACTTCCAACGTAACAGCAAAGACCCACGATCATCGCTCGAAGTTGCCATTGATAGGTAACGGATTTTTGGTCGCGATATTCAATAATTTGCGTCAGAACATCGAGGGATGTTTTTCCATCAAATTGCGAAACCCATTTTAATCTCATTCCTGTTCCCAGAAGGAGAACGGTTGCAAAAACCATACACAAAAGTCCTGAAATTAAGAGGGTGAGAGAAAAATGGTTGGATCTTGCAATGGTGGGCCCTGAAAACCCGGTAATCGTGAGAGAGACCGTGGAAAGGGTCAGAAGGAGTTGATTCCGACTTTGAATGGTCATGAATTGTTGGGTGAGAAAGTAGAGGCACTCTTTGACTGAACCTTGATGTTGTTCCAGGAGCCATTCGGCTTCGGCTTGGGGAGATTTAATCAAAGAGCTCATGATTCTTTAGGAATAGCTTCTTCACTGTAGGGCACAATCAAATAGAATGTTTTCTAAAAAACAGAATCCAAATCCAGGAGACCCGGAAGCACCACAGAAAACTGAACTGCACTGAATTTTTCATGCAAAGGCGCAAAACTGCCCAAGATTCTCCCCATGAAAGTCATTTATTTTTTGGGAGGAAACTTGGGCAGTTTTGCGCCTTTGCGTGAAATCACGGTTTATCGGTTTTATTGGAGGGACCACCACCGTTCATGCGATGGCGGTTTTTCCATGAAAACTAAGCGAGGGGATTAATGTCGACCCAGGCGCGTTTGCTCCAGGACTCTAAACCTTTGTCCGCCATTTGAACGCCTTTGGCTCCTTCGAGGAGTGACCAGCGAAACGGCTCGTTGTTGACAACGTGTTTGAGGAAGAGTTCCCATTGGATCTTGAATGCATTGTCGTAGATTTGATTACTGGGAACTTCCTGCCATTGTTCTGTGAATTTGAATGGATTTTCGATATCGGGATTCCATGTCGGACGGGGAGTGCAGACCGAGGATTGAATTTTACAGTTACGAAGTCCTGCAACGGCGGAACCTTTTGTTCCATCGACTTGCATTTCGAAAAGTTCACCACGATTGACGCGGACCGTCCAAGAGGAGTTGAAATGGCAAATGACACCATTCTCTAGCTCAAAAGTTGCGTAAGCGGAGTCGTCTGCGGTACAGGTGTAGGGCTTTCCTTGTTCATCCCAGCGTTTTTTGATGTGCGTGGCTCCCATGCAAGAGACCGCTTTGACATTGCCAAAAAGATTGCCGATGACGTATTGCCAGTGACAGAGCATGTCGACGATGATTCCTCCCCCATCTTCTTTACGATAGTTCCAGGAAGGCCTTTGACCGGGCTGAAGATCGCCTTCGAAGACCCAGTATCCAAACTCACCACGCACGGAGAGGATTTCACCGAAAAATCCTGAATCAATGAGATGTTTTAATTTCACCAAGCCGGGGAGCCAAAGTTTATCTTGGACGACTCCATTTTTAATTCCAGCAGCCGTACATTCTTTATAAAGGGCAACCGCTTCTTCGGTTGAGACGGCAGTCGGTTTTTCGCAGTAGATGGCTTTTTTCGCCGTAATCGCTTTGCGGACGCCTGAAGCACGACGATCGGTCGTTTGGGAGTCAAAGTAGATTTGATTGTAAGGATCTTTAAGGCAAGCGTCCAAATCGGTACTGATTTTTTCAACTCCATTTTTTTGAGCAAGTTCACGAAGCTTATCTTCGTTACGCCCGACGAGCACAGGATCCGGAATGATGAGATCGCCATTGGCGAGTTTGACTCCGCCTTGTTTGCGAATGGCGAGGATGGAACGGATCAAATGTTGGTTGGTTCCCATGCGTCCTGTGACGCCGTTCATAATGATGCCGATGTTGTGGGTTTTCATATTTTCCTTAGGTGTTTTGTTGATAAGATTTTAAAATGAGCTCTAGAAATTTTTCAGGTTCTTCGGCCCAGTAACGATTGGAAAAGATTTCGACTTCGTTGAATCCTTGAAAGCCCGCGTCTTCGACCCAGCCTCGAATTTGGCGAATCGGAATGCAACCTTCCCCCATGAGGCCCCGATCATTGAGCATGTCGGCCATATTTATTTTCCAGTCGCAGACGTGGAAGGCAAAGAGAGCCTTAAGTCGGGCGCATTCTTGGATATGAGCTTCCAGATTCGGTTCCCACCAAACATGAAAAACATCCAGGGCAACGCCGAGAAAGGGATGCTGGAGTTGAGCGCATATTTCATTGGATTGCGCTAGAGTATTGATTGCGGATCGATCTCCCGCATACATCGGGTGAAGGGGTTCGATCGCGAGTTTGACTCCACATTTTTCAGCATACGGGAGAAGATGTTCGATTCCTTCGATAATTTGTTTGCGTGATTCAATCAGATTTTGATTTGGAAGACTTCCACAAACGAGGACGACCATAGGAGCGCCGAGGGCTGCCGCTTCATCAATGGTCTTCATATTCTCATCGATGGATTTTGCTCGATCCGATGAAGTGATTCCGGGGAAAAATCCCCCCCGACAATAAGAAACCGTTGTCAGTCCCGCTTGGCGAATTCGATTTTGGATTTCGGAATAGTTTTTTCCTTCCACAGATTGACGCCAAAGCGTGATTCCTTTGACTCCTACTTCTACGAGACGATCGATCTGCTCTTCAATCGACCATCGTTTGAGAGTGATGGAGTGAACGCAACATTTGTCGAAATTTTGAAGGACTTGAGGCATACAGTTTAAAGATAGAATTTGTAGTAAGGTTTCTTTTCGAGATCGCGTTGAAGAAGAACGGCTAACTCGAGTGCATGGTAATCGCCCCACATGCAAGCTTCACCATTGGGAATCGATTGGCCTTTGTGAACTTGGTCCCATCCGTTCGGCTGATGATAAACAGAGTGAAGAAGAAGACCTTCATGTTTTGGATTTTGAGAGATATAAAGTTCGGAAAAGAGTGTTTGAGAGACGCTTAAAGCGGCTTGGGTATATTTCTTTCCCAGAGTGGCGCGTCCCGATGATTTTAGATAGCGTCCCAGACGATAAAGTCCCTGGGCTGAAATCGCAGCGGCTGAGCTATCAACCGGTTCATGGGCATTGAACGGTTCTGCCGGGCGATCGAGATAGTTCCCGAGTTTATGAAGAGAAGGGGCTCCGGTATCCCAATAAGGAACGCCGCACGTAGGAGTATTTTCTAAGTAGAAGTCAGCGACGGCGAGGGCTGTTTTTTCAAACATCGCGATGATTTTCTTTTTGCCTCCCAACGGTTTGAGATCGGAATCGGAAAGTGTGGAAAGGTATTCGAGTTGTTCCGGATAACCACAAAGAATCCAGGCAAGACCACGAGTCCATGTCGTGAACGGAGAGTATCCTTGCTGGCTGTTCGGGCTTCGGAAACTTCCATCGTTCAGATTAAAGATCGATTCATGGGCGACGCGACCACGGACGTCATAGGAATCGCGTCCTTCTCCGAAAAAGACATTATAAGTCGAGGTCGTTTCCGCATGTTGGATGGCTCGTTTTAAAAGCGAAACTTTACGATCACGTTCTCCCATAAGGCAGTGACCGAGTTGATGGCTAACAATTAATGCGCGAAGAGAGCGAACGGTATCTGCGAAAAGAGAATGGGGTCCATTAAAGGAGTAAATGTAGCCTTTATCCTCGGGAAGCTCGGTCCATCGTGCGGCTTGGACAGCGCCCGTGATTTTAAGGGCCATTTCGTAAAAGTTTTTTTCCCATTCATTTGCGGGGAGACGGCCTTCATTTTGAAGACGAAGTAAGTTTCCGTATGTACTTACATTATTAAAGCCATGGTCATGAACGCCAAAGTGACTGACGTGAGAGGCCATCTTATCGACCGTGGCTGAGCGCCCCATCTCGAGAAATTGTTTTTCGTCTGTGATATCATATTGAAGAACCGACATTCCAAATTGAAATCCCTGAGTCCACTCCGTCCACCCGCGGGCGGTATATTTTCCATTGATGGTAAAAACAGGAGCGCCATCGTTGACGTTCCAACGTTTGTGAAGAGATTTGATTTTACCGGCGGCAATATCAAAGAGAGCGGTGAGTGATGGTTTTAAATCTTGGAGAGAGAGTTTGGGGTCGATTTTGATCATAATAAAATCCTTTAGAGTCGTTGGAGATGAAAGCCACCGTCGACGTTGAAAACATCGCCTGTGGAGAAGGGGAAGGAACCTTGAAGAACCGCTTTGACAGCAAGAGCGATATCTTCGGGTTTGCCCCATCGTTTTTGAGGGACAAGACCTTCTTCAATGAGTTTGTCGTATTTTTCTTTTACTCCGGAGGTCATATCCGTTTGCATGATTCCAGGACGAATTTCAACGACTTGAACGCCTTCTGCGGCGAGGCGTGTGGCAAAGAGTTGATTGACCATGGCAAGTCCGGCTTTGGAGATGCAGTACTCTCCTCGATTAATGGAGGCCGTGTAAGCCGAGATGGATGTCACAAATATCAATTTAAATCCGGTCGGAAGTCGGGATGCTTTTTTTTCGGTGAC
>JAZKBH010000285.1:17420-31459 GCA_040388725.1 Verrucomicrobiota bacterium | reverse complement strand
CAAGTAAAGCCCCTTATTAAATCTATTCATATCGAGGGAAATCTCGACATTCAAGAGGCAGAGTTACTCAAAGACTTTTCATTAAAAGTCTCCACATCCCCCGCCACAGAAAACACAACGGTCAATGAACTTATTGATGAAAAAGAACTCTGGAAAGAGGCAAGATCGATGGAAAATGAATTTGTCAAAAAAGGCCTGCCTAAGCCTCATATCACTTACAAAACCAATCTCGATGACTCCCAAAAACAGGGCGATGTTGTCTTTAAACTAGAATAAACTCTTAAAATTACTCCTTTACGAAAGGTTTTATGTTAAATCGATTGATCCTTATTCTTCTATTCACTTTAACTCATTTTGGTTTTTCCGAGAGCCGTTTTTATAAAATCCCTATAGAGGGGATTGCTGCGATCGTGAATGATCAAATCATCCCCTTCAGCTCAGTTCGACGTATGAGTGAAACGAGTGAGCGGCTTCTCCGCGAATCTTATGAAGAAAAGAAAATTAAAAGCGAAGAACTTGTCGAAAAAATAAAGGAGACTCGGATCAAGTCGTTACAGGCTCTCATTGACCGTGAACTGATTATTCAAGACTTTAAATCTCAACATTATTCCATTCCCCCAGAAATTCTTGACGAGCAGATTACAGAGAAGATTAAGAATAATTTTGCAGGAAGTCGGGATGACTTTATCAGAACTTTGAACGCAGAAGGCATGACCGTGGACGATTATCGGGAGGAATTAACTCATAATCTTATCGTTTCTGCGATGAGAGAAAGAAATGTTACCCGGAAAACAAAAGATCCTGAAGAAGGCCATAAGCTTCAAGAAGAATGGATTCACGGCTTGAGAGAAAAAGCCTTTATTAAGACTTTTTAATAGAGGAATAAAATTACCGGTCTTATTCCCGGGAGGGATGAGCGATGCGAATCCAAGGCATAGAATACCGAGGTCTCGCATCGCTCGACCCTCCCTTGAAATTGACACTCCTTGAAAAGGGAAAGGATTAGCGTTTTAGAATGTCTCTCAAAAACTTCGCGGTCGGGGTTTTTGTTTTGGCGATCGCTTCGGGGGTTCCTTCGGCAATGAGGTAGCCTCCTTTTTCACCACCGACGGGGCCCATTTCGAGGATCCAGTCTGCTTCGGCGATGACATCGAGATGATGCTCGATGACGACGACGGTGTGACCGAGGTCGACGAGACGATGTAAAACGCGAAGAAGTTTTTCCACATCGGCCATGTGGAGTCCAATGGTCGGTTCTTCCAATAAATAGAGGTGGTGGGGTGGACCTTGACGGGAGCGCATGCGGATGCGGTCTTGCTGTTGCAAGGATTCCGCCAACGCGGAGACCATTTTAATCCGTTGGGATTCACCGCCCGAAAGCGTGGAGCTCTTTTGTCCTAGGGTGAGATACCCAAGTCCGATATCTCGCATCAGTTCGAGAGGGATTCGAATATCCGACTGGGATTCAAACAAGGAGATCGCCTCGTCGACGGAAAGCGCCAACAGATCGGCGATCGATTTATCCCGATAAAGAATTTCGAGGGTCTCTCGATTAAAACGTTTTCCGAGACACGATTCGCATGGGGCACTGAATGAAGGCATAAAGGACATTTCAACTTTGATATCCCCCTGCCCTTGGCAGACCTCACAACGTCCCCCCTTGGTGTTGAAGGAGAATCGGCTCGCGGTGTAGCCCCGTTGACGTGCGATCGGAAGCTGGGCATAAAGCGCGCGAAGTCGGTCCATGATTCCGAGATAGGTAGCAGGAGTCGACCGTGAGGTTTTTCCGATCGGCGATTGATCGACCTCGACCACCGCATCAAAGGGTGTTTTAGTCCGTTTTTTAATCGCTTCGGTGACCGTTGTTTTTAAGACTTCATGGACCAGCGTACTTTTCCCCGCTCCACTCACCCCGCAGACGACGTTGAAAACGCGCAATGGAAGTTCAACGGTTAAATTTTTAAGATTGTGCGTAGAGGCTTTGGCGATTCGATAGGTCCCTTGAGCCTCGCGACGCTTTCCTTGAAAGGGATGCTTCAAAGGATTTCCTAAAAGATGGCCGGTGACCGATCCCTTTTGTTGAATGAGTTCTTCCCAGGAGCCATCCGCAATAATGTTACCGCCATGAATTCCAGCGCCCGGTCCGAGATCGATAATCCGATCCGCAATCTTCATCGTCTCTTCATCATGTTCGACAATGACGAGCGTGTTCCCTTTATCGCGAAGCGTTTGAAGCGATTTCAAAAGTCGATCGTTGTCCTGAGGATGAAGACCGATCGTCGGCTCATCCAAAACATAAAGCACCCCCTGAAGATTGGTTCCGAGTTGAGCGGCGAGGCGAATCCGTTGAGATTCTCCGCCCGAAAGCGTCTTGGAACCGCGGTTCAAGGTCAGGTAGCCAAGTCCGACTTCAATTAAAAATCCGAGTCGCTGTTCGATCTCCGGGAGAATATCCCGAGTAATGGCGGCTTCACGGCCTTTGAGTTTGATCGTTTTCACAAACTCACGCGCTTGAATGATCGAAAGCTCGCCGAGTTCCGGCAAGCTCGGTCCACGTGCATCCCCATGCGAACCGAAACCGAGACGGACAGCACGCGCAATCGAATTCATCCGGGAGCCTTTACATTCCGGACAGAGTTGAGAATCGGCATTCTCCTCTTGAAATTCCATCTTTTGCTCAATCTCGACTTCCACTTCGAGCGGCGTCTCTCCTTGGCTCTTCGCCTCCGGTAAACGCCCAAAGCCCTGACAGGTCGGACACCATCCGTGAGGTGAATTAAACGAGAAGAGTCGGGGATCGAGTTCCTCAAAAGAGAGACCGCTCTTGGAACAGGCGTATTGCGTACTAAAGAGCGTTTCACGACTTTGAGAGTCAATGATGGAACAGACCCCTTTTCCTAAGGTAATCGCTTTTTGAATTAAATCGCGACGCTTCATCGCCTCTGATTTTTTGGAGAGATTCCCGAGAATCAAATCGATGGTGTGTTCTTTGAAACGATCCAACGCTTTAAATTTGGAGGGCTCGACCCATTTTCCGTCGACCCGCAAATAAGGGTAGCCTTGCTTTTGAGCCCATGCGGCGAGTTCGGTATGAATTCCTTTTCGCGCTTTGATCAACGGAGCGACGAGCGTGATCTCTCCCTTTTTCACCAAGACTTCGAGTTTCCCGATGATTTCATCCAAGGATTGACGTTGAGCGGCCTCTCCTGTTTTCGGATCATAGGGCGTTCCGAGTTTGGAATAAAGAAGCCGCAGAAATTGATGAATTTCCGTCACCGTCGAGACCGTGCTTTTTCCACCGCCTTGAGTGAGTCGTTGTTCAATCGCCACCGCCGGAGGAATTCCGGTGACGCGATCGACATCGGGGCGTTCCATCTGCTCGACAAATTGACGAGCAAAGGCATTCAAACTATCGAGGTAACGGCGTTGTCCCTCAGAGAAGAGAAGATCAAAAGCGAGCGTCGATTTTCCAGAACCACTGAGTCCCGTGAAAACAGTGATCTCATTCAGTTTTAAATCGAGATCGATGTTCTTCAGATTATGATGACGTGCGCCACGAATTTCGATCTGCTCGGGAGGCGATGGCGGTTTCGTCGCATAGGCTTCCTTCGCTTTGGATTTCGAAGAGCCGAGGCCGAGTTTCTCTTTTAAAAAGCGTCCCGTATGACTCCGGGAATTTTTGGCAATTTCTTCAGGCGTTCCTTGGGCGATAACCTCGCCTCCTTGATCTCCTCCTTCGGGACCGAGATCAATAATCCAATCGGCATTTTTGATCACCTCTAAATTGTGCTCAATGATCATGACCGAGTCCCCTTGGTCGACCATCCGATGAAAGAGTTGAACCAAAAGGCGGATATCTTCGAAGTGTAATCCGGTCGTCGGTTCATCGAGAAGAATCACTCGACTCAATCCCTCTCTGGAATTCTCACGATTGACGGTCTCCTGATCCCCTTCGAGTTTCAAACCATGAAGATAACTCAAAAGCTTAATACGCTGAGCCTCACCTCCGGAGAGTTGACTCAAGGGTTGACCGAGACGGAGATATTCGAGACCGACTTCGGAGAGAAGACTTAAGCCGGAGAGAATCCGTTGGTGACGACGTTGATGAACGCCTTCGAGCTTCTCCACTCCCTTTCCAAAAAAGGAGAGTGCCTCATGAACCGTCATTTCCCTGACAGATTGGACAGAGAACCTGAACATCGGCCAAAAACTGCATCTCAATTTTTTCATATCCGGTCCCCGCACAACGTTCGCATCGACCGAGGCTCGAATTAAAAGAGAAATGAGAAGCAGTGAAGCCTTCCCGTTTGGCCTCTTCGGTCTCTGCTAAAAGTGTACGGATATCATCATAGATTCCGAGATAGAGCGCAGGATTGGAACGGGAACTTTTCGTCAAGGGCGACTGATCGACGGTAACAAAACTGCGAACAGCCTCCGCGCCCCGAATTCCATCGGCATGACCGAACTTAATCGCCATCTCCAAGCTCGGAGCCAAAGCATGATGAATGAGAGAGCTTTTTCCGGAGCCACTCACGCCCGTGATGACCACGAGTCCACGAAGTGGGATCGAGACATCGATCTTTTTTAAATTATGAGCGTCCGCTTTTTCGACCACGAGACGTTCTGACTTCCGAAGGTCCCTTCGTTTTGTGGGAGTCGGAACTTCTTTCTCTCCTCGCAAATAACCCGCGGTTAATGAACGACGATCTTTCAGCAGTTTGAAATAAGCCCCTGCAAAAATAACTTCACCCCCTTGCTCTCCTCGGAGCGGCCCCATATCGACGACATAATCGGCCGACCGCATAACGCTCTCTTCATGTTCGACAACCACGACGGTATTTCCACGATCACGAAGACGATGAAGAACGCCGACAAGTTGATGAATATCCCGAGGATGCAATCCGACACTCGGTTCATCCAAAACGAAAAGAGTGTTCACCAATGAATTTCCGAGACACGAGGTCAGATTCACTCGCTCGACTTCGCCTCCGGAGAGACTCCGCGTAGAGCGATCCAAGGTTAAATAACAGAGTCCGACTTCTTGGAGATAACGAAGTCGGGCTAATATTTCTTTTTGAAGTTGTTCCGCACCGGGATCCGTATTGGAAACCCGGAGGGATTCAAAAAAGGAAATCGCACGATCCATCGGCAATTGATTGATCATCGGCAAAGTCCACCGATTTTTTTCACCAAAAGTATGTTTGACCTGGAAGTTCAAGGTCTCGGGTTGAAAACGTCCACAGCCACACGCCACGCAAGGAAGATACGCGCGATATTTCGAGAGCATCACGCGTACGTGCATTTTGTAAGACTTGCTCTCCAACCATTTGAAGAATCCTTTAACTCCGTACCATTTTTTATCCCATTCTCCCTCTTGATAGCCCGGTTCTCCTTCAATGACCCATTGCTGGTGTTCTGCTTTTAATTGTTCAAAAGGAATATCGAGTGGAATCTTTTTCGTCTTGGCATAACGAATGAGATCTTTCTGACATTCATCAAACGACGGCGTCTGAAAGGGTTTGATTGCGCCCGAGGCGAGCGTGAAGCGCCGATCCGGAATGGCTTTATCATAATCGATCTCGATGACTCGTCCAAACCCGCGACATTCCGGACAGGCACCGACGGGATTATTAAAAGAGAACAAAGCCGGAGTCGGCTCTTTAAAATCGATTTGATCATCGGGACAATACCAACGACTCGAATAGCGAATCTCGTTTTCATCCGAAGGAGCTGTGGCCTCTTGAAAAAGAACGACTCCTTTTCCGTATTCCAATGCTTTCTCCACCGCTTCTTTAAAACGGACTCGATCCGTCACTGAAGCGCGATCAAGAATCACCCAAATCGATTTTGCCTTTTGAAGGCTTCCGGGAGTCGCTTCATCCAAACGAAAAACTTTGGATTCATGTAAGAGGCGATGAAACCCTTGGCTACGTAATTCATCCAAAATAGAATCGACCTTCATCGACTCCGGGATCGAGACACGAAATCCGATGAGCCAGGAAACACTTCCTTTCGACTTCATCGCTTCGACGATTTCACCCACGCCATGAGGACGAATCTCACGATCACACTTCGGACAAAAGAGCGTTGAAATCCGAGGCATCAAGACTTTGAGATGATCCGCGATTTCGGTCATCGTTCCGACCGTACTCCGAGAGGTCTTCACGGAATTCGTCTGTTGGATCGCAATCGCCGGAGGGAGTCCTTCGATCCGATCGACCTCCGGTTTATCCATCCGCTCTAAAAATTGACGGGTATAAGGAGAAAAAGTTTCAACGTAACGGCGTTGCCCTTCGGCATAAAGTGTATCAAACGCGAGCGTCGATTTTCCAGAACCACTCAGACCGGTCACTACGGTCAATTGATGGAGAGGAATCGAAAGATCGATATTTTTGAGATTATGATGCCGTGCGCCGCGTACTGTAATACAGGTCGCCAATTTAGAAGAGACTCGGCCTTTGGATTTTGTTTTGGATGTCATTTGAAAACCATTTTTGGACAGGATAAACAGGATTTACGGGAGAAGAAGGGTAAATGAGGGATTAAAGGCGCAGCAAATGGGCGGGTTCAGTTTTTAAAACATAGGTTCGAGTTTTCCGTTTGATTTCCAATCGATGCGATCCGAAATTCAATAAAAGACCGACTTCTATTCCTGTAGCAGTCAGATCATTCACTAATTGTACCTCATGAGCTTTTACTAAAGCCTGAACGGCCTTATTTTCAACTAGAACAGAGTTCTCAATTAATAAATCAGCAACAAATAAACCGACTTCCACTCCATCGTACCTCACAGAAATCGATTTTTGACTTTCGACTTTAAGCCCATTTTTCGAGAGTTCATGCGCCAATGCCTTTTGATAGACCGACTCTAAAAATCCTGACCCCAAAGCCCCATGAACACGAAAAGCACAACCTATTATTTTATCCGTTAATACACCTTGCTCCATTATCCTCTCCTGTAAATCCCGTTGATCCTGTCCAAAATGCGTTTTAGTATTTATTATTCGTTTGAATAATAAAGTCAATTTCTTTTAACGAGCTCCTTGCCTAACAAACTTAAAATGGGTGGGAGTAAATTTTAAAGGCATTGTCTCACGCAACGACACAACGACGCGCCGCAGGAAAGTCAGAGAGATCGAGTATCTAAAGAGTCTTTCTTGTTTCTCACAATCTTCTCTTCTCATAAAACAAAGAGGAGGGTATTGAACGTCGTGTCGTTGTGCCGTTGCGTGAGACAATGTCTTTGTGAATTTTGGGTAACCGACTTCAAAATTAGAAGCCATCCCAATTTTCTTCTCTTAAGCGCTTTCAAGTGTCACAGAATTGTCATCTGTTTTCGATCCAATCGTCATCTCACTTCCCTTCACTCTTGCTGTTCAATCGATCGAAAGAAGAACTGCTTTGCCGTGTCTCGAAGGTGAGAGACACCGTCGCTTTCAAAACCTCGTTGCGGGCTGCGACCTTTCTGAAAAGAAATCTTCTCGTATCGATTGAAAATGAAAAACGGAAAATAAATATGCATCAACAACGAGAAGCTCTCCGGCCGATGGAAATGAATTCCGAAAACGAATCCTTTTTTAAAAAATATCTTTATCCCCTTTTGATCATCGCACTTCTGAGTATAATCGGTGTTGGACTCTATTTTGAGAATACCTCCCTGGTTCGACAAATCGAAAACCTGCAAAAGCTCTCTCAAATTTGCTCTCAACAGATTTCGCTCCTCCATCAAATCCAAGCGGATCTTTCCATCGTTCAACCCTCTCCTCTTGAAAATAATTCAGACTCCACTCTCACCTCCTCCATCGATCTTAAGACTCCAACTCTTCATCTCGTCCCCCGATCCGAAGAGGCGCGACTCGCTTGGGAACAAATGGAGAAAAATAATTCTATTTTAGAACAAGGGGGAGAACATGCCACTCAACCTCTTCCTCCGCGTATTCGCGGAGAATCGCTTACCACCATTTTCACGCTTCAAAAAAATCTTCACGAACAATTCACTCCCCTTCTCAAGACTCCCATTGAAACTTCCCTCGAGGAATCCCTTCGACTCCTGAATCAATCCCATGAGAATCGACTCAAATTAAAAAATGAAATTGAAACTTTAAACGCAAGAATTTCGACCGAAATCGAAACGCTTCGAAATCAATCGACGCTCGTTCATCAAGGCGCTTTCGGCGCATTTCTTCTCTCGGCGTTGGTTGGACTCGGAACATTTTTTACGATGGTCAGAAGATCAACGGATCACGCCCAACACGTCTTTTTGCAATTAAAAGACTCGAACGAGGCATTGACCAAAACCTCTTCAGCCCTCCGCCAATACAAATTGGAAACCGAACTTATTTTCAAAACGATCCGACAAGGACTCTTTCTGATGAACCGAGACTTCCAGATCGGAAGCAACCATACGGAAGAGCTGATCTCTATTTTTCAAACCAAAGAATTAACGGGAATGACCCTGACAGGAGTCCTTCAACGAATCCTTTCGGAAAAAATGTATCGAACCTGCTGCGATTATTTAGAAATGCTTTTCGACTCCTCCAAACGGGAGAGAACGTTGGTCAAAATCAATCCACTTGATGAAATCGAAGTTCACTTTCCCGATGGATCCGGAGGATTTCAGACGAAGTTTCTCTGCTTTAATTTTAATCGCGTGGTCTCCGATCAAAACGAAATCCATCAGGTCTTTGTCAGCGTCCGCGATATCACCGAGCAAATCCAGCTCACACGTCAGCTTCAAGCCTCTGAAAAACGAAAAGAGCGTCAGTTCCTGCTTTTAATGGGAATTCTTCACGTCAAATCGGAAGACCTTCAAAAATTCACCGAACAAACGCTCCAAGAAATCGATCAAATCAACGCGGAGATGAAAGCAGAGAACCTCAGTGGAGTCACTCTGGGGATTGCGCAAGATGCGATGCTCCGGCAACGGATGAATGGAACCTTCCGAAAAGTGCATGCCATCAAAGGAAATGCGACCTATCTCGGACTCGATTACTTTGTTCACATCACGAATGAAATCGAAGATCGGATTAATGAACTTAAAAATACCCCCCGACTCTCGGGAGAAGATTTCCTCGGTTTGGTTCTTCAAGTCTCCGAACTCAAAAATGCGCTTCATGAAATCGAGGATTTAAAAATCCGACTTCTCAGCCTTCGAGAAGCCAAGCTCGGTCATCCCGTAGTCGAATCCTCGGTCACTCTCGAAGCGGGTCTCGAAAATCTCTGCCGAACTCTTTCCCGACAGACCGATAAGATCGCAAAGATTGAATTGAGTGGTTTTCATTCCGATGCGATTCCGGCTCATCGGACTGAAATCATTAAACAAACGCTGATCCAATTTATTCGCAATTCATTCTCTCATGGTATTGAAGCAACGACGGAAAGAGAATCGAAAGGAAAAGACCCCACAGCTTCGATCTCGGTCTTAGGGCACTATGATTCCGCTCAACGTTCCTATCACTTGGTTTATCGAGATGATGGAAAAGGATTTGATACGGATCTCATTCGACGCGCGTGTTTAAACCACGGATTTCTCACGATGCAAGAAGCGCAATCGGTCAGCGACGACGAAATCATTCCTTATATCTTCAAACCCCAGGTGACCACCACCCCGGAGGCCGATCAACTTTCAGGACGAGGTGTCGGTCTTGATCTCGTTCACCACCAAATCGTCAATGAACTCGGTGGCACCATTCAAACCGCTCACCAAAAGGAGGCCTTCTGTGAATTCCGCGTTACCATCCCCTGCTGATTATACCCTTACCGCTCCTCTGAAGTTATTAATCGTTGATGATTCGCTCGTGATCCGTCGATCGATTGAGCGTCATATCGAAAAATGGAACTTTGCCTCGATTCAAACCGCAGGCAACGGCGCCATCGCGATGGAAATTTTCCGCAAAGAGCCTGCCGATATTGTGACAATGGATATCACGATGCCCGAGATGGATGGACTCTCCTGCGTCGAAGCGATGCTTCGCATCAAGCCGAATGTTCAAATTCTCGTGATCTCGGCCCTTGCCGATAAATCGACCGCCGTCGAAGCGGTGAAGCGAGGCGCCATGGGTTTTCTCCTGAAACCTTTTGATGCCGCTAAAATCCATGAAGCCCTCCAGGAAATGATCGAGGATGTCGTATGAAAGAACAAGATTTGACCAGCTTTATTCACGGTACGAGAAACTATTTCTCCTGCGTCATGGGCTCATCGCCTGAAATCGGAACCCCCTATCTTTTCGACTGCAATCCGATTCATGGAGACTTTACAGCCTCCATTCATGTCCGAGGCCAGAGAAAGGGAGCTGTTTTTTTCACCGCCAAACGCGAAATGATTCAGAGAATCTTGGAAGCCTTTGGAGAAAATAAGTATGACGATCAACTTCTCGCCGATATGGTCGGAGAAATCGCCAACACCATCGCCGGGAATGCCCGAGAAAGCCTCGGCGATCGTGCCGTAGCCACCGCGCTTCGCGTAGCAGCGGATTTATCATCTCCGTTCCCTCATTGACATCCGGATCGTTGATTCATCGGAAAATGGATGACTCAAAGACGGCCCTGGTTATTCCGATTCATTGGAAGGGCCATGCGTGTCACGTCGTCATTGCTCTGGAGGATTCCGTTTCAAGTCCCAGTTTGAATTAATTCAAACAGGAAATACGGTTTCACCACGGAGGCACGGAGAAAACAAAATACAAAGTGGTTTTAGGTTTTAAATACAAAACTGGCTTTAAACTCTGTGTCTCGGTATTTCGCCTGTCCCGAACTTGTTGTCGGGGCTGTGGTGAAAATGCTTTAATTCATTTCTTCAATAGAACTCGATTTTATTTATAAAACCAACGACCAAAAGGTGTCTGATAAATGGAGCGCCGACGGCTCGGCGGCATGGATAAGGGGTGGATTTAAGGGCCGAGCGAGAAAAGACCGAATACACCTCCCTTCGCCCATGCCGCTGAGACAGCCGCGCTCCACTTTTAAAGTCCTGATGCAAGATCAGAGTTTATCAACGAAGCAGATCTCAGAAATCCTTGAGCTTAACTTGTAAAAACCTTCTCCCCCATCAAAAGCGGAGCGATGGTTTCCGCCGCCGAAGCCCGTTCTTCCTCGAGTTTGTCCCACAGTTGATATTTCTCTTCCATTAAAGCCGTCTGTAATCGAACCAATGCGGGAACCGGAATAATTCCGAGGTATTCCCCTGATTCATTGGAAAGAACGACATCCTCATAAAAACGCGCCCCGGTTCTCGATAACACCCAACTCAATGCCTCACGAATCACAAATCCTCGAATCAAACAAACGGGATTTTCCAACATATGATCAGAGACCTTCTTTTTTCCCATGACCGAAAAGCCATAGCGAGATCCCATGATAAAACTGACTTGTGTCCTTGAACAAAGTCCGACTAAGTTCCCCTCTCGGATGACCGCCATATAATCAAAGGAATGCGTCTTAAAAATATCGTAGATCTGATCGAGTCGATCCTCGGCATCGACCTGGAGTTGATGCGCTACAAAATCGAGCAAATCAGCATTCTCCACCGAGCCATACTTTTGTTTCCAATATTTCGCCTCTTGCATCCCCATGACTTAGCGAATCCGAATCTCGTCCTCATGGCAGCAAAGCAACTTTTATGAAAAATTTAGCTCACGCTGTGTAGAAGATCATTTTATCTCAGATTCTTCATTAGGAATTTAAAAAATGGAGCGCCGCTGGCTTAGCGGCATGGGCGAAGGGAGGGACGTTTTTGCATTTCCTTCCTCGTCCTTCAAATCCACCACTCCAACTTTGAGTCACTACAACGGAAATCACTAAAATGCGTTCGACTACCTTCTCGTCAACGCAAAAAAGATCACATAAAACCACGAAAAGAATCCGTGAAGAATCGCCCATAAAATCGACTGATTTCGAGACCATGAGGTCACAATGGCTAACACCGATCCAAAGCTCACTCCTGTTTCAATGACTTGATTCATTCTTCCATCCTAATCCTTCGTCTCCTCCTGCAAAGTCGAATTCTCTTCGCGAGCAAACACGGCTCTTCCTCTCTATCCAAAACTAAAAATTTCCCGCTTCCAACGCCCATCGACTTATGGTTGAATGCCCGTCTTGTTAATTCCCTATGCTCAAACTTAAAAATGTCCATCTCGCCCTTGCAGACGAATCAGATCAGTTTCTCCTCAAAAACGTCTCGATCCAATATCCTCGTGGACATTTCGGAGCCATCGTCGGTCCCTCAGGCTGTGGAAAAAGCACCTTAATTAAAGTCATTTCCGGAATTCATCCGAATACCTCTGGAGAAGTCCTCTGGGACTCCCGTGATCTCGACGAAGAAAAAGATCTCGATCCCGGTGAAATTGGCTACGTTCCTCAGTTTAGTATCGCTTTTGATCGACTCACGGTTCGTGAAAATGTCGAATGTACGCTTCAACTTCGAAAAAAGATCAAATCCAAGGAAATCGATCATCGTGTCGATACCCTTCTCAAAACCGTCGGACTCCTCGAATTTGCCGATCGTCCGACCCAAGTCCTCTCCGGTGGACAAAAACGTCGGCTCGCTCTTGCCTTGGAACTCACCAGCAATCCAGCCCTTCTCCTTTGCGATGAGGTGACGAGCGGACTCGATATCAAATCGGAAGATCAGATCGTCGAACTCCTCCGTAACCTTTCCCGAGAAAACTCACGAATCGTTCTGAGTGTGACTCATAGCCTGCGTCACCTCCATTTGTACGATTCCATCACCGTCCTCTATAAAGGTCATCTCGCTTATATCGGACCGCCCGAAATGCTTCTTCCTTACTTCAAAGTCGAGAGCATTGAAGACATCTATGTTCGACTCGCCGAGAGAACTCCCGAAGCGTGGCATGAACGTTTTGAAAAAGCGCGTACTGATCGCGATGAGCACCATGAAGTGGCACCCGCCGCTCCTGCCGATCTCGATTACTCTCTTCCCAATCCAATTTCTCAATTCTGGATCCTCTGGTGCCGTCGCTGGAAACTTTTCTTCCGAGAAAAAGGACAACTCATTCTTCAGTTCGCGCTGATCGCTATTTTCCCGGCCATTGTGGTGATCTTCGCCTTGGATGGACTTCCTCAAATCCAAAATGCGGCGATGGATAATGGTTCCTCCGTCATCGATCAACTCAAAGATGCCGTCACCTTGACTCAACAAGCGAGTCGGATCGGCGGCTTAGTTTCTGGACTCATTATCTTCCAGGTCGTTCTCTTGACGCTCATGGGAGCCAACAATACTGCACGAGAAATTGTCTCTGAACGACTCCTCCTCGAAAAGGAGAAACTGGCGGGACTTTCCGTCGGAAGTTATCTCGCGAGCAAGATCGGATTTGTGATCTTTTTAATCGTCGCCCAATCCGCGTGGATGACGATCTTCGTCAAATCGATCTGTAATTTCCCCGGCCCTTTGGAGTCCCAGTTTCTCCTCCTTTGTCTGGCCAATGCCGCGATGACCTTTGTCTGCCTTGGTATCTCCGCCTGGTGCAAAACTCCGGAACAATCCTCGTTGATCTCCGTCTATTTCGTCGGATTTCAACTTCCTCTCTCCGGAGCCGTCCTGGCGATGCCTGCCTTTTTAGGAACCATCGTTCGTCCTCTCATCGCTACCTACTGGGGCTGGTCCGGAATGCTTCATACCATCCGAGAGACCCGTCAGTATGATCTGGTAAAATCGATCGTCTCCACTCCTCTTTCGAATACAGAGACCTGTATCTGGGTTCTCTCGATTCATATCCTTTTCGGGATTCTCTTCGCCTACCTCGGCGCCTGGCGCAGCAAGTGGACAGAATAAAAAAAGACAATTTTCACACGGAGGGAGCGGAGTAAACGGAGGAAATGAATTTGGGTTTTAAAAACAAAAACTCTTCTTTCCTGTTTTCCCGCTTTCCTGAGAGTGAATTGCTTTTTCTCCGCTTTCTCCGTTTCATCCATGTAAAATTCCCCTCTTTTCATCTATTGCCAAACGGATCATTTGAGTTAACTCTTTTCCCATGAGGCTTCATTCCTTTCAGCATATTCCCTTTGAAGATCCGGCAGGGATT
>JAZKBH010000285.1:13903-17410 GCA_040388725.1 Verrucomicrobiota bacterium | reverse complement strand
GGGGGGCCGATGAATATCTACGAGGATGACAAATATCCCTGGCTCGCCGAAGAGCGAAAATTTATCAATCAAGCGATTGCCTCCGGCAAAAAAGCCGTGGGGGTCTGCCTCGGCGCACAACTCCTTTCCGATGCGATGGGAGGACGCGTCACCCAAAATGATCACAAAGAACTCGGATGGTTCCCCGTCGAGTTTAATCCCGAATTTCAGCAAATTGATTGGCTCGCTCCCGTCCCTCAAGAACTCACGGTCTGCCACTGGCACGGTGATACCTTCTCCATCCCCCGCGACGCAATCCCCTTGGGGTCGAGCAAAGCGTGCGCGAATCAAGGGTTTATCTGGAAAAAACAAGTGATCGGATTCCAATTCCACATAGAACTCAGCGCAGGAGATCTCGCTCGTATTCCGGAAAACTTTATCAGTGAATTTCCCGCAGGGCCGTGGGTCCAATCCGTCCGCCAAGTCGTCTCCGATGCCATTCTCTATGAATGTGACTGCCAAAAATTTCTCTTCCAGACCCTCGACCGTTTCTTCGAAGTCTCGACCCCCAGCGATCCCGGTCGCTTCGTGAAGTAAAAACCTGAAATTCAAAGACCTTCTCACGCGAAGGCGCCAAGCAGCCCAAGTTTCCTCCCCTTCAGAAAAAATAAAAAATTCGGTTTTAATTGTTTTCTTAGCGTTCTTTGCGCCTTTGCGTGATACCCTGCCTTTTGTTTTTAAAACCCAAATTCTTTTCCTCCGTTTACTTCGCTTCCTCCGTGTGAAAATTGTCTTTATAGTTCCTCGAAGAATTTTTCTCGTCCTCTTATCAAATCGTAGCTAGTCACAGTTCCCATGAATTCGACACACGAAACCTCCGTCTACCGAAAAATATCGGTCGTGGTTCCGTTTTATAACGAATCAGAGAATCTCACCCTTCTCATTCAAGATCTCAATTCCTCACTGGCTCAACTTCAGCTCGATGCCGAAATCATTTTGGTGAACGACGCGAGTACGGATGTTTTTGAACGCCCTCAAATTTCACCTCTTTTCCCCATTCGCTGGATCGATCTCTCTCATAACTCGGGCCAAAGCGCCGCGCTCTATTATGGATTTCAAGCCGCGACGGGCGATCTCGTCGGAATGCTGGACGCGGATCTTCAAAATGATCCCAACGACTTTCAGAAGCTTTTTACCCTTCTTCAATCGGAAAATTTCGATCTCGTCACCGGTGTCCGCACCTCACGACAAGATACATGGATCCGACGGATTTCGAGCAAGATTGCGAATGCCGTCCGTTCTTCCCTTTTAGGCGATCACACCTCGGATACCGGTTGCTCTTTGAAACTTATGAAAGCCGATGCGGCCAAACGTCTTCCCGGATGGAACGGAATGCATCGTTTTATTCCCGCCCTCTTACTGGGAATGGACTACAAAACAGGAGAGACTCCCGTCAACCATCGCGCGCGCTATCGAGGTGTCAGCAAAGTCATCGGGACGAAACGAGCTCTTCGTGCCACACGCGATCTCATGGGAATGATCTGGCTCAAGAGCCGTCAATTTAAAGGCCGCCCTCTCTCCTCATGAGTGTCATTGCTTCCCAAGCGCAAGTCGTTCAAGACTGGCGTGATTATCAGATCCTCGCCTGTGGCGACGGAATGAAACTCGAACGTTGGAGAGATATTACTCTTGCCCGGCCGGATCCTCAGATTTTATGGCCCAAGAAAAATCCCTCGCTCTGGGACAAAGCCGATGCGCTTTATCTTCGATCTGTTGAAGGTGGCGGCCAATGGAAAATGAAACGATCCCTTCCTGAATCTTGGGAAATTTCGTACAAACATCTTCGCTTCAAAATTCGTCCGACCAACTTTAAACATACCGGTCTTTTTCCGGAACAAGCCTCCAACTGGAACTGGCTTCATCAGCAGATCACTCAATCTCCTCGCAAAGATCTGAAGATTCTGAATCTCTTCGGTTACACCGGCGCCGCAACGATCGCAGTAGCGGCGGCAGGCGCAAGCGTCACCCATATCGATGCCGCCAAAGGAATGGTCGAATGGTGCCGCGAAAATGCAAAACTTTCCGGACTTTCAGACAAGCCGATCCGTTATATCGTCGATGATTGCATGAAGTTTGTTCAACGCGAACAACGTCGCGGAACGCGTTATGATGGTATCCTCATGGATCCCCCTTCCTATGGTCGAGGCAACAAAGGGGAACTTTGGAAACTCGAAACCCATCTTTGGCCACTTCTACAAGCCTGCGTCTCCATTCTCTCCGAGGATCCCGTTCTCTTTTTAGTCAATGCTTACACCACCGGACTTTCTCCAACGATTCTGGGACAGCTAGTCCATGCCGCCACCGAAAAGCACAAGGGGTATATTTATTCCGGTGAACTCGGCCTTCCAATTAGCGAAGGTGGTATGCTTCCGTGTGGAATTTATGCACGCTGGCAAAAACAGGCATAAGAGCTCCCCTTTCTGATTTTCCTTGAGGACGAGCGCTGCGAGTCCTGATTCTGACAACACCAAGGACTCGCAACGCTCATCCCTCCCTTGAAGATTAAAACACTCTAAAATCCTCCCCATCCTAAAATCGATGCAAACATGCCTTTTCCGTTTCAGCTTCGGATTTCCTCCGCGACCTCTTCCAAACTTTTTCCCTCAGTCTCAATGACTTGCGATGCCTGAAGGTAAAACGGCTCACGATCATTCAATAGCTTCTTCAAAGTCCCCAACGGATCTTCATTTTGAAGCAACGGTCGATGAGTAAAGCCTTTCACCCGATTAAAAAGCGTCTCAGGCGTCGTCTTGAGATAAACGCAATCCGCTCGCTCCAATAAAAGTCGTCGCACTTCATCCTGGATAAAGGCCCCTCCTCCAATCGACAAAACCCCGGTCGATTGATCTAAAAGTCGAAAAATTGTTTCTCGTTCCATTTGACGAAACGCAGGCTCACCTTGTTCTTTAAAAATTTCAGGAATGGTTTTTCCCGTCACTCGCTCAATCTCAACATCCGAATCATAAAAAGGAACATTCAGATGCTTCGCGAGCAGTTCTCCTACCGAAGTTTTTCCACACCCCATTAAACCGACCAAACAGATCGGTCGCGTCAAATTTGATGGTGCATCCAAGCTCATACCTCCAATTCAACCACCAACCTTTAAAAACAAAATCAAAAACATCTCCGCTAACAAAGGGGAACGAAGCAAAACAATAAAAATTCATTCCCTGCTTTTTGCTCATCTTCGTTCCCCTTTGTTAAAGAAATTCCTTTCGATACTTACCCCGCAAATTCGCCCCGATAGATGACCACAAATAACGATCTTCCACTAACTTCTGAGCTGCCAGAGCCTTTGTTTTATATCCTTCGAGATCGTGGAAGAGAGAAATGAGTTTCTCCGTAATTTGCGAAGGATCCCTTTCAATCTTCCAAGCCCCTCCCGTCTGAATCGCCTCTTCAAAATAACACTCTTCGGTATAAAAACAGGGAAGACCTAAAATCATAGCCTCGAGCAAAGCCTGACTG
>JAZKBH010000285.1:12544-13893 GCA_040388725.1 Verrucomicrobiota bacterium | reverse complement strand
CGCGAACAGCACCGACGGGAATCGACTCCTCACCGGCGGGAATCAATTTCTGCCTGCAACGCCGCCTGTTTATCATCCCCTTTCAAGAGCCCCGTCCAAAGAATGCGATCTGAAACTTTTAAATCTCGCGAAAGCTGTTCCAACTCCCCTTGGGTTCCAATCTCATTCGGACCGGCAACGACCAGTAAAAAATCAGGAATCTCTTTTAAAATATTTGGAAGGGATCGAATGAGATAATCGATTCCTTTCTTCGGATGAATCCGCCCCAGAAAGAGCGCTTTCTTTTTTCCGAGAGCGTCAGGATATCGACTCCAAAAAAGATCCACTTTTTCTTTTGAAATCCGATCCACCGAATCAATCCCATTCCATACTTGGACGGTTCGAGTTAAAACCCCCATCGCCCGAACGGCCTCGGCTTCTCGATCGTGAAGAACCTGTACCGCTTTCGCTCGTCTAAAAACGGATTTTTCAATCCATTTCCAATAAATTTTTTTCTTCCAAGCTCGATGTTGAATGGCCCAAGAATCCAACATCCCATGTGGCGTCATCCAATACGGAATCCCCGACTGAAAAGCCAGAGAGGCCATCCTCGAAATCATCGGCGCAAAAATCGTATGAAAATGAACCCCGTCATACTCCTGCACATGCTCATTAAACCAGGAAATCAGCGAGGAACTCCAGATCAAGTCATGCCGGGCAATACGGGAAAAAGCTCTTCCTCGAGCATAGGGAGATAGGTCGGCCCAATCGTGATTTTCCGGTGAAGTTGAAACCCAATCGATCTTCAGATCCTCGGACGCCGTTGCCTTCACCATCGTAGGCACAATATGACTCACCCCTCCCAAAGAGAGATCCGTGTAGGGAGAGACCATGAGAACTTTCATCACATTCATCCTACCCAAATCGTACAAAAATACGATCAAAACAAAAAAGCCATCTCACACAGAGCCACAAAGGCACGAAGTTTATCCGCCGATTGACGCGGATTTACACAGATTAAAAATACAGTTTTTTCTGTTTTTAAAACAAAAGTCATTGCCTTTAAAAATCTGCGTCCTTCTGCGTTAATTTGCTCCCCCTCCTCCCGCCGAGCTAAAATGAAGGGCACTTCCAGTGAGGAGTAGACTTTCGCTTTGCAAACCTTTTGCGGATCTTCCTCTTTGTGTCTTCGTGTCTCTGTGTGAGATGGCTTTAGATTTTATCTTTCTCGACTTGGCAGATCAGACTCTCGACAAAACCGGAAATCGTATGAGGAGCCGCCTCAAAACCTAACTCGTAACCCAACTCCTTCATCTTCGCTGTCGTCACCGGTCCCATACTGCCAAAACGAGGCTTCTTCCCTTCGGTTT
>JAZKBH010000285.1:8612-12534 GCA_040388725.1 Verrucomicrobiota bacterium | reverse complement strand
GCGGCTACCGCAGCATTCGCCGGGGCGCGGCGGCTGAAGCGGATGCCAATGCTCGACCGTGCTCGAACTCGAAAAAAGAACCCAATCCGCCCCCTCTTCCATAAATCGCTGACGATTTCCAAAATGATCTTCCGTCTCAGGAACCGTATCATAAATCGGCCACTCCCAAAGATCTCCTCCCTTTTCCAAAAGCACTTTCGATAACTCCGGATTTCCGATCGAAGATCGAGGAAGACAAACCCGTTTCCCTTGAACCAACTCCACAGGAATCTGAGCCGCTAACTCCTCTGCGGTAAATTCGGTCGGTTGAAAATCGACTTTCAAATGATACGCTTCAATCGACTTCGTCGTTCCCGTTCCGACGGATGCAATTTTTACATTCCCTAAACGTCGTACATCCCCGTGAATCTCTAAAAACGTTTTAAAGAAACAATCGACCGCATTGGGACTGGTGAAGAGCAAAAGATCGACTTCTTCGTGAAATTTTTGAAGCCGTGATTTCAACGCCGCATCCACGGCTCGTGGTTCGATCCGAATCGTCGGAATCTCCAAAACATCGGCGCCGAGGCTCAAAAGTTTCTCCGCCAATTTTGAAACCTGAGTACGTGAACGGGTCACGACAATACGCTGTCCATGCAACGGTCGATTTTCAAACCAGGTCAGTTCTTTCTTCAACGAGACGACCTCTCCGACAATAAAAATGGCAGGGGCTTGAAATCCTTTTTTCACTGCATCTTCTGCAATGGATCCGACGGTCGAGACTAAGGATTCTTGTTTGGGCCAGGTCCCCCAACGAACAAGAGCGGCAGGAAGGGAGGAAGCTGTCCCATTCGCGATTAACTGCTTGGAAATTAAATCCAGCCGTTCCACTCCCATAAAAAAGACGCGAGTTCCTTTGAGGGCTCCCAAGGTTTTCCAATCGAGTGCCGAATCCGGCTTGGTCGGATCTTCATGTCCCGTAATAAAAGTCACGCTCGATGAAAAGTCACGATGCGTCACCGGAATTCCGGCATAAGCAGGAGCCGCTACTCCGGAGGTGATTCCCGGAACGACTTCAAAATCGAGCCCTTCCGCACGAAGCGATTGGGCTTCTTCGCCTCCCCGTCCAAACACAAAGGGATCTCCCCCTTTGAGACGAACAACAACTTTTCCCGCACGAACCTGATCGACTAATTTTTGATTAATCTGCTCCTGCGTGAGCGTATGATCCTTCGCTTTTTTCCCGGCATAAATTTTTTCTGCGGTGGCAGGGACCCACTGTAAAATACGGGGATTACACAAATAGTCGTAAATCACTAAATCGGCCCGTTCAAGTAATTCCTTTGCCCGGAGGGTCAAAAGACCGGGATCCCCAGACCCTGCACCGACTAAATAGGCCACACCACGTTTACTCATAAAATCCTACAAAAGTTTTAAAGCCGAACGGATCATCTCTTCCGTGGTCAGTGTCGGATTTTCCCCTTGAACCGTTGTGACCGCCTTCTGCGCATCCACTTGTTTATACCCCAAAGTAATAAGTGCCATAATCGCATCATGACGATGTCGTTCCGTCGGTGTCGTCGCTTGTTTTTGAGTCTTCCAAACTTCGGAGACCCCCATCCGATCGCGAAGCTCGAGAACAATTCGTTCTGCGGTCTTTTTCCCGACGCCTTTGATCCGGCTGAGCGAAACGCTATCACTATTGAGAATCGCCTGACGAAATTGAGAGACCGGCATTCCACTCAAAACGGAGAGCGCCATTTTGGGCCCAAGTCCATCCACATAATCGACGAGGAGCTTAAAGAGATCTCTCTCTTCGGCCGTCGCAAATCCAAAAAGCGTATGCGCATCTTCTCGAACTTGGAGAAAAGTCATGAGTCTTACTTCTGCAGGGGGCAAGGGAAGCTTCTCAAAAGTCGTCAGGGGGACTTGAACCAAATACCCCACTCCGTTCACATCCATAATCAGATGCGTCGGATAAGACTCCACTAATTTGCCCTGCAGAAAGGCGATCATAGGACGCCTTTGTTCTGTAAAAAGGGAATCAACTCATTAACACCAAAATCAGCCAATACCTCGCCATCCCAATCCATTGTCGGTGTCTTACTTTGGCCGGAAAGTTCGATCATTTCATCAAAAGCCGCTTTATTGCTTCGAACTTCAATTCGTTCGTAAGCAATCTTCTTACTGTCCAGAAACTCCTCTGCCTCATCACACCAAGGACATCCTTCTTTCACATAAAGCTTCGGTTTAATCATCCCATCATCATAATCCCACAAATCATCCCGCCAAGCGATTTATCCCACTCCTTGCAAAAACCAGAATTTAACCGCCAAGGTAAAGACAAAGAACGCCAAAAGAACTTCAATTCAAAAAAACATATCAGAAAAATGATGCTTTATTGGTTTTAAATAAACGAAAATAAGCGAGGATCAGTGGTTAATGTTTCCTAGTGGCGTCCTTTGCCTTTACCTTGGCGGTTAAATTCCTTCTTTGCTCTCAAAAGATCGCTGGTTTTTTACGAAAATTTAAGCAAAAATAGCACATGATTCGATCTTATGTTTTCTCGGATGGAAAATTGGTCGGAGAAAATATCGATACCGATGCCCTTAAAATCATCCGTGCAGATAAAGGGATTCACATCTGGGTCGATCTCGCCGAACCGACTCCCCAAGAAACGAAATTGATTCTGGAAGAGGTTTTTAATTTTCATCCGCTCGCGATTGAAGATTGTCTGGCCGTCAGTCATCTTCCCAAAATTGAAGACTACGAGGACTATCTCTTCCTTGTCATGCATGCCGTCGATTTTTCCCGTAAAGACAAATTCGTGACCTCAGAGGTCGATTTCTTTCTCGGGAAAGAATTTTTAGTCACTCACCACACGGTTCCGATTCGAAGTGTCCAATCCGTGATCGATCGACTTCAAAAAAACGCGGCTCAAATCGCCCGTATGCCCGATCGACTTCTTCACACGCTTATCGATTCGATGGTCGACAACTATCAGCCCGCCATTTCAGAACTGACCTACGAAATTCAAGAATTGGAAGACCAGCTTTTTTCGGAAAACAAAAAAAATCAGAAAAACTACATGACCGAATTTCTCTCGATTAAAAAAGATGTCCTCAATCTCCGTCAAATTGTTCGCCCTCAACGCGAACTCATCAATCGAATCGTCCATAACGAATTTAAACTCATTCGTCCGACTCTCGCCCCTTATTTTAGAGATGTTTACGATCACCTCTATCGTATCGAAGAGAGTGCCTCCAACCATAATGACCATCTCATGCTCTCGATGGATCTCTTTTTAAACAAAGCTTCCAACGAAACGAATGAGGTCATCAAAGCATTGACCATGGTCACGGTTTATACGACCCCTGCCACGGTGATCGCGAGTTGGTATGGAATGAATTTCGCCCACATGCCTGAACTTCAGACCCATTATGGCTATCTCTATGCGATTCTCTTAACCATCGTGACCACGACAGTGCTCTACTTCTGGTTTAGGAAGAAACTGTAAAACTTTTTATCAACCGGAGGGGCAGATGCTATCTGCCTTCTCCCTCCCCCTCGAGGCACAGAGCCTGTGCCCCTCCAATATAAAATCAATTACCTTTGCGAAACTCTGCGCCCTCTGCGGTTAATTCCGTGTCTTAAGAATTCTGAGCGTTCAAACCGTTTTGATGACGGATATCTTTCGCGCGATAGAGGTAGTAAACTTCTTCCGCAATATTCTTCGCATGATCCGCCATCCGCTCAATCGAGCGAGAAACAAAAAGCAGATTCAAACAACGCGTAATATTTTTCGGATCCTCAATCATATAAGTCGTCAATTCACGAGTCAATTGACGGTTAATATCATCCACGGACTTATCGCGAGCAATCACCGCTTGGGCTTTCTCGGGATTTTTTTCAATCAGAGCGCCAATGCTTTCCTTCAGCATTT
>JAZKBH010000285.1:5379-8512 GCA_040388725.1 Verrucomicrobiota bacterium | reverse complement strand
CTTAAGCTGAGTCTCTTGATTCAAATCTTTCGCACGACGGGCAATCGTCACGGCTTGATCTCCCATGCGCTCTAAATTACTAACCACCTTGGAGGAAACGATTAAAAAGCGGCAATCCTTGGCCATGGCCCCATGAGTTGCCATATAAGTCACGATCATCTCATCAATTTGGATTTCCAAAGCATCAATCTCATTATCTTCGACTTCCACGAGATCGGCCCTGGCAGAATCGCGTTCAACCAGACTCTTAAATGACAACTGTAAATTTCGCTCCACTAAACTCGCCATCATCAGCACTTGTTCGCGGATCTGATTTAACTGTTGTTCAAATACTTGTGACATAAAAACCTCTGGTTCACTTTCCCGAATAATCTCTTTCTCGATCCCATGATCCGGACTAACCGAAACGACCTGTAATATAATCTTCCGTCTGTTGTTGCGACGGATTGGTGAAGATCTTCTCTGTATTATTCATCTCAATCAAACGACCAAGATAGAAAAATGCCGTGTAATCGGAACAACGTCCCGCTTGTTGCATGTTATGGGTCACGATCACAATCGTAAATTTCGACTTCAATTCGTGAATCAACTCTTCCACCTTGGCGGTTGCAATCGGATCGAGTGCGGAACAAGGTTCATCCATCAAAATAATCTCAGGCTCGACTGCAATCGCCCGAGCGATACAAAGACGCTGCATCTGTCCACCGGAAAGTCCAAGCGCTGAATCATGAAGACGGTCTTTCACCTCATCCCAAAGCGCAGCTCCACGGAGACTCTTTTCAACCACTTCATCGAGACGAGCTTTATCGCTTACCCCTTGAATACGAAGTCCGTAAACGATATTTTCATAAATGGACTTAGGAAATGGATTCGATTTTTGAAAAACCATTCCGACGCGTTTTCTTAACTCGATCACATCCACGCTCGGATGATAAATATCGACGTCGCTGATCCGGAATTGACCCGCACCGACACGAGTTCCATCAATGAGATCGTTCATCCGATTAATGCATCGAAGAAGAGTCGATTTTCCGCAGCCCGAAGGTCCAATAAAAGCCGTTACTTTCTTCGGCTCAATATCGAGGGAAATTCCGTGCAATGCTTTGGATGCACCGTAATAAAAATCGACGTTGTCGATTTCGATAATCGGTTTCGGTTTTGTTTCGGTCATCATAGGCTCCAACAAGGGGTTCGTCATCGATTTTGTATTCATGACCTCCTCCTTTCTCTTAGCAGTTTTTTCAAAGGCTGTATTCATTTTTTACCAACGATATTTTTGACGCATTTTCGACCGCATTACCATTGCGGTGAAGGTGATCGCAAGCACTACCACCAAAAAGACAAACGCTCCTCCCCATTGGACCCGAGCCGTATACTCATTTTGAGGGATTTTTGAACTGACGACATAAATATGATACGGAAGGGCCTGAACCCCTTGAAAAAAGAAATCCGTAAATTTTTTCACTTCCCAAGGAAGCTCATCCCGGACGACATAGGCCGCCGTAAACATGATCGGTGCCGTTTCACCGGCCACACGCGCGATACTCAAAACCGAAGAAGTCAAAATCCCGGGTAAGGCATAAGGGAGAACGTTACCCATGATCGTCTGCCACTTCGTCGCCCCAAGAGCCAAGGAACCCTCACGAAATCCTTTCGGAACCGCCCGCAAAGCCTCTTCGCTCGCGGTAATAATCACCGGCAAGACCATGAAGGCGAGAGTGAACCACCCCGAGAGAAGGGAGACATTCCATCCGAAAAAGATCACGAAAATTCCATAACCGAAGAGACCAAAAACAATGGAAGGAACCCCTGCCAAATTGGCGATCGAAATCCGAACCCATTCAATAAAAGGCCCTTGCTTACTGTATTCGCTTAAATAAATCGCACTCATGACTCCTAAAATCAAAGCAATGGTCATCGAGCCAATGACTAAAAGAACAGTGCCAACGATACAGGGAAAAATGCCGCCGGCCGAATAAACAAAAGTCTTATGATCTTCCACGCCCGCATTCGGATTTTTCGCCTCAAATGCTCTCCACTCTTGATCTCCCATCTCCAGCTTTTGATCACCGACCGTCGCGACGTGCAAGGTCTCAGGCTTATCCAAAAGAAACGTGGTATTGACGAATGGAAATTTCGATTGAAAAAGGGTCGATCCTCCCTTCCAAAAAACAGTACCAAAGATCAACGTCGCTAAAATGACAATCGTATACGCCATGAATCGCATCGCCCAAAAAGCAATGCTCTGAATGGTTTTCGCTTTCGTCGGGCGTGTAGAAAAAGTGTGAGCCATACGGTTTCCCTTATCCAATCGAAATTTTATATCGTTTCACGATTTGTTGAGCGACGTAATTCAAAACTAAGGAGATAAAAAAGAGAACTCTCCCATCTCTTGAGCAATAATACCGGTCATCGTATGCACCGGTTGAAATAAAACGCCGAGGCCCATCGAAAAGTCGGGAATCTGAATCCGTCCTCCCGAGCAAAGCAGCACCACCATCGTCTCTCCAATCACACGACCCAATCCTAAAATAATGGCCGAAACAATTCCCGATAAGGCGGAGGGGATCATAATAATCCAAATCGTTTGAAACTTGGTCGCACCAAGAGCGAGCGAAGCCTCGGTATAAGCCTTCGGAACGTTTTGCATCGCATCTTCGGCTAAACTAAAAATCGTGGGGATCGCCATGATTGCCAACAAACACGCGGCCGTGGCGACATTTAAGCGTTCTGCGATGGGGAAAAAACTGACCCATGAGACAAAGCTTTGTTCGGAGAATGAACGAATCAACTGTCCGACAACCGCAATTCCAAAAAACCCCCAGACAACCGAAGGAACTGCCGAGACAAATTCAATGTAAGGTTTGATCAAGGCCTGCTCACGACCTGTGGCGACTTGGTTGACGTAAATCGCTGCGCCGACTGCAAAAGGAACTGCCATTAAAATCGAGGTGAAGGCAATAATCGCGGACCCTGTAAAAAGAGGAATGATTCCATACCAATCTTGCCAAAAACTTGCCGTAAGCCAATTACGACCAAAGACAAAGGCCGTAAACGTTTCATACCACGGAATCGGTTTCTGCCAGTCCCATGCCCGGGTGCTTGCTTCAATTTTTTGCACATCGACTTGATG
>JAZKBH010000285.1:0-5369 GCA_040388725.1 Verrucomicrobiota bacterium | reverse complement strand
TGATGTCCTTTAGCAAGAGACTTAAATTTTTCGAGCTTCGGCTGAAGCTCAGGGGACACCATCGCCGGAAAGGAATCCAATGCCGCCGTCACATCCGTTTGAAAGGTTTCGTTCAAACTCACGAGTTGAGGAATCGAATCGCGAAATACACGGGTCTCGGATTCAAAATCGACCTTGGGAATCTGAATCTTAGAAGATTCTTCAAATTTCCCCTCTTTTTCAAAATTCTTTTTGGCCACTTCCATGTCGAGGCCGACTTTATACTTCTCCTTAATTCCCGTAGCCGTTTCGGTATAGTCCGAAAGATAAGTTTGATAACCATCAATCGTTGTCGAAAACCGCTCCACTGCCGCATCATAAGAGGCAAGTGCTGTCGCATCCCCATGAAGTAAATTGAGCTGCTGAGTCCGAAGGTTTTCCAAAAACCGTCCCAAAGTCCGATGATCGTCGACGTGAACACGAACGAGATCGACAAACTCAAGACCCGCTTTGCGATAGACCTCTAAATTCTGAGCATTTTGACCAAAGAAACCCCCTCCTTCTTTAAAGAGGAAAAGAACAATCAAAAATAGAACGACGATGGAGAGTGTCGCATTTCCTCGAAAAAAGTAATGCATTGCATCATCAAACGTAATCCCCATGAACTTAGGGCGTCTGACGGTGCGTAAAGCATCGGCAATTGGTAACAGATGGAGATCAGACTTCGAAGAAAGAGACGTTTGTGTTTCCATATAAATTGAACCCAATTCGGGCCGATCCAATGCTTTAGTCCAAGAACCGTGAAAGAAAAGACCCTAATTGCACCGTCACAGAAATGTTACTTTAAAGCCAATTCGTTCATTTCCCTAAAAAACCCGCCGAGGATAGAACTCGGTCGGGTTTTAACAACAGGAGGGAAACTATTCTTATTTAACAGGAACAAAACCGACTTGTTCCACGATCTTGGTACCTGTAGCCCCATGCGTAAATTCAATGAACTTTGCAGCCAAACCTTGAGCATCACCATTGGTGTAATAGAAGGTCGGACGAGCATAAGGATATGTTTTGCTCAAAACGCTCGATTTAGAAGGAACAGCGCCATCAATCGAAACAACTTTAATGCCATTTTCTTTGAGGTAAGCCATACCGACATAACCGATGCCGTTTTTGTTCTTGGAAACTTCAGCAACGATTTGTTCGTTTCCTGCCATCTTTTGGGAGCTGCCAGCGTAATCGCGTTTCTTCATCGCCAATTCTTTGAAGTCAGAATAGGTTCCCGAGGAAGTATTCCGTGTGTAGATCGAGATGGGACCCGCAGAACCGCCGACGGCGCTCCAGTCGGTCACATCACCTGTGAAAATCTTTTCCACTTGGGCTTTGGTGAGGCTCTTCACGGAATTGGACGCATTCACGATCACTCCGATTCCATCATAACAAACAATGATAGGCTTCATATTGACGCCTTTTGCTGTTGCTGCGGACATTTCTGTCGGCTTCGCACGGCGGGAGGACATTCCGATATCCGCTGTTCCGTCGGTAATTGCGGCAATACCAGTGGTTGAACCTTCTGCTGCGATTTCAAAAGTGGTTCCGGGGTTTGCTGCTTTAAAAGCTTCTGCAAGTTGAGGAACGAGTTTTGCACCGAGTGTATCTGAACCCTTGATCACGAGTTTTTCCGCTTGAAGAAGCGAGAGGGTCATCAAAGCCGCCAATGAGAGACTAAAAAGTTTTTTCATAAGAGTTTTCCTTGGTTTTGTATTGAATTAAAGAGTCGGGTAAAAAATGGGAAGGATGAGAGAGGACTTTGGGGAGGAATTTCCTCCCCAAAGTTTAAATCACTAACTTAGAATTTCCAAGCAACGTCCAATTGGAGAACGTCGATGGTGTCTTTAGCACCTGCGCTCGCAACGTTCGCCATTCCTTTGTCGATTTCGTTCGAGTGGAACCATTTCGCTGTAGTCGTAATGGCGTCCGTGAGGTTGTAGGTCAACTGTAAGGTTGTTCCTTGTTGGTTTAACAGATTTTTTGCGAAGTCTGAATCGGAGAGATTCGAAGTATAAGCTGCTGCTTCGACATAGCTATAATAGCCGGTGATCGAAAAGTCGCCTTTCTTCTTGTTTTCGCCGAGTTGATATCCCACGTCAAAGGCACTGTCTTGTCCCTTCTTCATGTTTTGCATGTTCGCAGCACTTAAGCCGGAATTATCATTCGCTGCGGTCATGTCGCGATAGCGTTTGCTTGCTGCAAAGTTATAAGCATACGTTGCCCATACTTTGTGGGAGAAACCCCATCCTTTCCATGTGTATTGCACAGGGAGCATAAGAACAGTCAAGTCACCTTGGAAGAGCTGTTCGTTTTCATTCGCTTGTGATCGATAAGCAACTGAGGAGGTAGACTCACCTGTGTAAGCACCACTCAGAGCCAATGTTCCTTGGCTTTCCGTCAAGATTGTCGGAGCGAACATCAAATTCGATTTATTTGCAAAGGTATAGTCCATTTGAACTTGTCCTACGAGCAAGAATCCATCGTCAGTATTCGCGGTGGAGTTGTTTGCTTCAGCAGTGACATAACCTGCGCCACCCAAGCTGAGATTCAAACCGCTCTCGCCCACATTCTTCCAACCGAGCTTCGCTGAAAGCCCTTCTGGATTGATATCGCTATCCCAGAACTCAGGACTGAAGTAGAATGGATTTAACATTTTACCCAAACGAACATCCACGTTATCCGCCATTCCAAAAGGAGCGGACTTCGTATCTTCGTACTCTAAGTAAGCGAGACCAATATTGATGGGATCTTTAGAGAAATAACGCCCGAAATCCGAATTCGTTGAATCCGATGCTTGAGCGGTTTCCAAACGGACGCCAGCCTTGAAGTTATCAGTCAATGTATATTCAGCACCGAGACGTACGCGATAGCGATAACGGCTACGGTCTTGATTTACATTGGCTTGAGTGGTGCCTCCAACGTTGGTTTGGTTGGTTTGAGCATTTTCCCATTGATAGCGAACACGTGCGTCGCCATAAATTTTCAATTGAGTTACTGCGCTGCTGAAATTTAATTTTCCAGCATTGGTTTGTGAATATTCTTTGGTCAAATCCGCACGAATTTCTTCGGCTTCTTGATCCGTTAAAATACCCTTCTTCACGAGGGCGTCCACAAGGGCGCCACTATCTTGAGCCACAGAGGCGAGGGTCATTATCACGAGCCCTGCCGCAACCGCGGTCATCTTTTTCAAAGTTTTTGTCATATTCCTCCAGTGTGTTTGTCGAATGCCTCCAGTCCTTTCTCATCAGAAAGACCTCTGAAAGCAGCAACAAGTAAGCAACCCATTGTTACAGTTTCATGACAAATACTTAACAATCTGAAGAATTGATAAAATAAACTTATTACACGTAATTCCTTAAAAATAAATGAGTTACAACGATTGTATGTATTTCTGGAGGGGCACAGGCTCTGTGCCTTCATTTCTTGAAATCACTTATTCTTTCCAAAACTTGACGACCTTCAGATGCATCTCCCATCTGATCCCCTATGAGCCACCCTCTCCACCGCCAATATCCTCATCACCCAACCCATCGAACATCAAATCACTTTATTCTCTTCGTAACTGTTTGCCTACATCAACGACGGCACCTACCTGCAAATCATCAATACCATTCAACTCTTCCCGATCTTTGGACAACTTCACGTCATTGGTGTGTCGGACATTATATAATCCTACCAGATCACCTTCATTTATTTGTAAAATCGCGAGGAACCTCCAACGAATCCCTTTCGAGCTGGATCTCATGGTGGAAACGATCTTTCAGTCGAATTCATCGGTCTCAAATTAATCTGCCATTTTGGCAAAGAGATTATTGGGATCGAACGCTAAGAAATTCGGATTCTTATTTTAACAAATGGAACTACGTTCGAGATAATCCCGTACGACACCAACTGGTTAACAAATCTGAAGATTGGCCGTTTCAGGGAAAAATCGCTCATTTATCAAATGACAAAATTTAATGACTCTCCTCAAGAAGGCAGACAGCGTCTGCCCCTCCAAATTATGAATAATTCCTCTCATTGGAGGGCACAGGCTCTGTGCCATCGGTCCTCTGAGACTACTTCACCAAAACACGAAGGCGTTCCGCCGCACTTTCAGGAGTCAAATCGCGCTGCGGTTCTCCTAACATCTCATAGCCGACCATAAATTTCTTCACAGTCGCAGAGCGCAACAACGGAGGATAAAAATGAGCATGCAATTGCCAATGATCCCAGTTTCCTTCCATGAAGGGAGCTCCGTGCCATCCCATGGAGTAAGGAAATGAAGTCTCAAATAAAGCATCGTATGCTTGAAGAAGTGACTTCATCGCAGCCGCTAACGATTTCTTCTGCTTCTCTTTCAACTCCGTCAGTCGAGCAATCGAAAACTTCGGCAGCAATAAGGTTTCAAACGGCCAAACGGCCCAATACGGAACAACCACGGCCCAATCCTCATTTTCAACGACGAGCCGATCTTTCGATTTCAATTCTTGAGCCAAATAATCGAGCAATAATTTATTTCCCGTTTTCTGAAGATAAGCTTTCTGCTCCCTTTCTTCTTTCGAAGGCTCCAATGGAATAAAACTCGAGGCCCAAATCTGTCCATGAGGATGGGGATTTGAACATCCCATCACCGACCCTTTATTTTCAAAGACCTGCACCCACGTATACTTTTCACTCAAGACCTGGGTCTCTTGAATCCAGGTGGATAAAACCGCTTCGATATCGGAAAGTTCCATTTGAGCGAACGTCAGATCATGACGCGGAGCAAAACAGATCACACGACAAGTCCCCGCGACCGTCTGAGATTCAAAAAGAGATCCCGCTCCCCGTGTCTCTTGAACTCCCGTCGGCAGAAGCGCCGCAAAGTCATTATCAAAAACGTATGTTTGTTTGTAATCCGGATTTACTTCTCCATTGGCACGAGTATTCCCCGGACAGAGATAACAGGTTGGATCATAACTCGGCCGCGAATCCTGGGTCTTCTCCTGTTGCCCTTGCCATGGCCGTTGCGTCCGATGCGGCGAAACCAAAACCCAATCCCCATTCAGGGCATTTCGACGGCGATGAACGATATCCAACGAAGAAGAACTCATAGATCTATTGGTCTAGAGAACCCATTCTTAGAGTCAAATAGGTTTCAAAACGGATCTCACACAGAGTCACAATGACACGGCAAAGACAAAGAGTTTATCCGCAGATTAAAAGATATTTACGCAGATTAAAATTCAGAGAAATACCGTAAAATACATTTTCTTTGTTTTAAAACAAAAACCATTGCCTTTGAAATCTGCGGATAGTTTTTGTCTTTCTAGTGTCTTAGTGACTCTGTGTGAGGCTCATTTTTTTGATTTTTTTCTACTGAG
>JAZKBH010000284.1:7583-7797 GCA_040388725.1 Verrucomicrobiota bacterium | reverse complement strand
TTAAAAGCCGCCTCTTGCCTTTTTAATATTTTACAGCACAACCGTAAGGTTTTGTACTCGGAACAGAGAGAGGTTTTCCTGCAAGAAGCTCTTCAATCCCTTGACGTACATAGTTTTGAGCATGAGGATCGAATTGAGGACGAGCATTGGAATCAATTGCTCCTGCATAAACAAGGGTCCCCGAAGCATCTACAATAAAGAGATGAGGAGTCGT
>JAZKBH010000284.1:7133-7450 GCA_040388725.1 Verrucomicrobiota bacterium | reverse complement strand
TTGGATCTAAAAGTTAAGCAGTGGACTTCATTTTTTTATCATCATAAATGGTTTTTGCGTCGATCGGAGTCGCTAAATACCCTTCATGACCCGCCGCCGAAGAATTGATTTGAAGCCAAATGACTCCTTTTGCGGTGATTTCAGACTGAAGTTTTTGCATCGCTTCCGAGTCATAATGAGCTTTTACAAAAGGGCAGCCAGGATTCGTCCACTCTAAAACGATGGTTTTGCCTTTATAATCGGAAAGCTTAACCACTTTTCCATCCTGGCTTTTAAGCTCAAATTCAGGAGCTTTGCTTCCGACTTCAGCGGAATAA
>JAZKBH010000284.1:5243-7123 GCA_040388725.1 Verrucomicrobiota bacterium | reverse complement strand
TCATAGGAACTCTTTGTTTGAACATTCTGGAATTTGAGTCGAAAAAGAGCTTTGTCAAATAGATCTCTTTTTTAGGACTGAAATCAGCCTTTGCTTTTTCACTCCGTTCTCTAATGAGGTAATCCATCGTGACGATTCTCGAATTGATCCAAGCTACAGTCCCCTATTTTACTAAAAACACGGTTGAATCGCCGCGTCTGACGATTGAACTCATTCTAGCGCATGTTCTTAAAACCACCCGCATGAGCCTTTATCTGGAATTTGATCGGGTCTTAACTCCCAGTGAACTCGATGAACTTCGTCCCATTGTGAAAAAAAGAGCGGATGGAGTCCCTCTTGAATATGCCTTGGGAGTTGCCTCATTTTCAGGTGCAACCTTTAAAGTGACTTCCGATGTCCTTATCCCCCGTCCCGAGACTGAAATGCTTCTAGAAGCAGTTATTCCTCAGATCCATCCGACGGAACTTCCTCTTATTGATGTCGGAACAGGAAGCGGAATTATCGCTATCACCCTTGCCCGCAAATTTCCTGATCTCGAAATATGGGCCTGCGATATGTCTAAAAAAGCATTGAATGTTGCCCAAGAAAATGGAAAAGAATGTCCTCATCTCCACTGGCATTTAGCAAATCTTCTCGAAGGAATTCCAGTCACAAAGGCTCAGTGGGTTCTAGCCAATCTTCCTTATATTCCCACCGAGACCATCTCTACTCTTTCGCGGGAAGTACGCCAAGAACCTCACCTTGCTTTGGATGGAGGATCGGATGGACTTGATTTAATTCGACAACTGATTCCTCAAGCTTACGGACTTCAAGCCAATCTTGCTCTCGAGATCTGGCACGACCAGGCGGCTACGCTTCAAACCCTTCTCTCCGAAGCTGGCTATTCCAGTATTGAAGTAAAACAAGACTTGCGCCAAATGGATCGCTTCGTCATTGCTCACGTTTGATCTCTCCACTGACTCTCATAAAATCCCGGCATCTCGAAAACTATAATAAGAGGCCTCCTCCTTTGGCCCTCTTCCCAGAATAACATGATCTAAAAGAGGAATATCGAGTGTCATTCCAGCCTTTTGGATTTGTTGAGTCACTTCATAATCGGACCGAGAGGGAGTCGGATCTCCTGAGGGATGATTATGAACTAAAATGATTCCATATCCCTGATGAAAAAAAGCGGGACGAAAAATTTCACGAGGATGAGTCAAACTTTCATTCAAAATGCCTTGGGTAATGGTCTCCACCGCAAGAAGCTCTCTTCGAACATTTAAAACCATCACCTTTACGCATTCAGAACTTAATTGGACCATCTCCAGTCCAAGCCAATTCCAGACATCATGTGAGGAATCGACGATAAATCGTTTGGTCACATTTTGTTGAAGACGAACTCCTAATTCAAATGCGGCTAAAATTTGAGAAGCCTTTGATTCTCCAATTCCACTCACCTTCTTCAACGCCGCAAGAGGAGAGCGGCTTATCGCCTCCAAGGATCCAAACTTCTTCAATAATTCGCCCCCGAGTTCCACCGCCGAAGTTCCTGTCCGTCCGGTCCTCAGTAAAATAGCGATCAGTTCAGGGGTTGAAAGAGCACTCGCACCTTGATCTCGTAACCGCTCCCTCGGACGGTCGCGTTCAGGATAATCCATCATTTTAAAGCCGGCCATAGAAGATCCAACCCCATCGATTGAAAGAAGTTTCAGACCACTCAAAATAATCGAATCTAAAGATGGAATAAAGGAGCACCTCTTCGTATTTCACCTCCTTTTTACACGGGCGAATCCCAAATGACGCTGATTTGTTACAAAGTCACTCTTTCGCTTCCCCGCAACTCTGCTAATAGAGTTAGTCATATGAGTAAACGGATTCTGATTGTTGAAGATGAGCCG
>JAZKBH010000284.1:4867-5230 GCA_040388725.1 Verrucomicrobiota bacterium | reverse complement strand
TCAAATCTCTGGGATATCAAGTTTCAACCGTCGATAATGGAGCCGATGCCTTAACGAAAGTGCAATTTCAACGACCTGATCTTATTGTTCTGGATCTCATGATTCCTAAACTTTCTGGACTCGAAGTCTGCAAAACACTTAAAAAGAATGCAGAGACGGCTGCTATTCCGATTATCATTTTGACAGCGAAATCAGAAGAGGTGGATCGGATTGTGGGACTGGAATTAGGAGCCGACGATTATGTGACCAAGCCCTTTAGCCCTCGTGAACTCGCTCTACGGGTTCAATCCGTTTTACGAAGAGGGAATGAAAAGGAAACGACGAACGAAATTTTAGTGATCGGCCCTATCTCACTCGATCCCT
>JAZKBH010000284.1:1466-4857 GCA_040388725.1 Verrucomicrobiota bacterium | reverse complement strand
AGGCAAGCCTTTGGAACTGACTGCAACAGAATTCAATCTGCTTGCACTTCTCATGCAACGACGCGGACGGGTTCAAAATCGAGATCGACTTTTAAATGATGTCTGGGGCTACGAAACAGCCATTGATACTCGTACCGTGGATACCCATGTCCGTCGATTGAGAGCTAAACTCGGAAAACATGCCGACTACCTCGAAACCATTCGAGGCGTGGGATATAAGTTTATTGAAACGACTTAACCAAGATCTCTAACGCTTCCCCATCGGTTGATATAGCGAAGCCAGATCCCATTCTACTTTTCTTAAGGCCAATCCCTTGATCTGCTCTTCAAAGCGTTTGGCCAAGTCTTCTTCACGGTTGGTTTTCAGGGTTAGATAGAAAATCCAGCGAGCGACAGGGGATGCCGACTTCCAATCGATGAATAGTCCTTGGTAGGTTTTAAACGCAAGCTTTGGATTTCCCTTCTTTAAATAGGCCAAAGCCAATGTGGAGCGATAGGATAGAACGGTAGGATCAGCTTTAACTAAATTTTGTACCGTCTCTAACGACTCATCGATTTTTTGATTCTGAAGCAATCGAATATAAGCCAAGTCATTTCGTGCATCTTTCATTTCCGGTTTAAGAATCAGAATTTGTTCCAGATGGGAAACAATCTCCGGAAGATTCTCCTCTTTCTCCGCGATATGGAGTAATTGAATTTGGGACGCGAGTGCGTAATTCGGAAATCTCGCCATTTGCTCAAATATCCGCTTGGCTTGAGACCAGGCTGCAATTTGATAGGCATAATCTCCGACATATTGTAAGGCCTGAGGTTGATACTGGATGAAGTGAAAAGTTTTATCCCACGCTAATTCAGACTCCCGCGTTTTCTGAAGCTCTTTCCACGATCGAGCTCGAAAAAGTTCAATAAGATAAGGTTCAAGGGGGAGCGGTTGTTGATCGAGAAAGTGAAGAATTTCAGTCCAATTTTTAAGACCGGCCCAAGCATCTAAACGAAGAAGTAGGAAGGACGTGGAATTTTTGGCAAGATTTTCAGAAATCAGTTTCAGAGTAAGATCATATGCTTTTTGACGATTCAGCCATTGCCCCATAAGCACTCGATCCTCATCGCGTTTTAATGTCTCTGCTTTTTCAGAAAATATTTTTTCAATTTTTAAACGACCGTTTTTCGGTTTTCGACGAATCTCCGCCTGAAATACTTCCAGCTCATGATTTAAAGTGAAAAGCGGATGAAGACGGATCCGTTTGCTCAATTCATCGAATAAAGCGTCCGGAAGTTTGGCGAATCCTAAAAGCGACAAAGACGCCCGTATGCCTAAAGTATCATTTTCTCGGGAAAGTTTTTCTAAAATTTCAATTCCTTCGGGATAATTCTCCTCTTGAAGAGACCCCAGCAAAAGTTCACCCAACAACAGGCGTTCCTCTCGATTGTCCTGTTTTTGAAGGCTCGTTCGCAATAGAGCAATCGCTTCTGCGTTACGATTCAAAAGAAGAAAATAATTTAAGCCTAAAATGACATCTTGAGAGCTAAGACCCTCTTTTTTTAACTGAAGCGCTTGCCATTGAGCTTGTGCTAAATCGAGCCGTTTGAACTCTAAGAGAAGCTTGAGGTAATAATAGCGATCTTCATTAGTGAGTAAGTGACGTTGATCCAATTCTTGCCAGTAAAAAATCGCCCGGTCCATACGTGCCTGGGTATACACTCGAGCCATAATACGCCAGGCTTGTTCATTTTTAGGATCCAACTGAAGCGCAAGATCAGCCTGTTGATACGCCACCTCCCACTTTTCTTCTTGAATCGCTTGAATTCCCTTTTGGGCAATCGAATGAGCCCGCATCCCTCGAAAAAGATGCCATGCCGGTTTTGCTCCAAATCCAAGCGCCACCAGTAAAACGCTTCCGAAGAGTAAAAACCGGAACGAAAGCCAGCGATTGGAAGGAGCAAAGGAATCGGACACGCTCCCAGTCTATTCGAAAGCCCTCCTGTCGATCAATCATTCTGTTTTTCCATCTCGACGAGCGAAGCATTTTTCGCTTTTGTAACTTTCTTGTGAATTGGAACGCCCCTGAGCTTCGACAGAACTTTATTTATCGAGCATTGATCTGCTTAGGCTTCGGTCTGATTGCGGCGGTATTCATTCTCTTCTCTTTCTTTCAAAAAATCGATTCCACTCTCGTGAATCAGCTCATTCAGCTTCGAAACGCGATTCATACCCCGTCTCCCGCTGAAAATCTTATGACCATTGTGGTCGATCAACCCTCCATTACGCCGGGGACTTCCATTTTTGCATCGGAATGGAACCAAGGAGGATGGCTTACCCGTAATAATTGGATCGTCAGCCTCGACCTTTTTAAAGACTTTCATAAACCGAGGGTCATCGCTCTCGATGTCGGTCTGAGTGAGTCCGCTACCGTCACCTCGATTTCTCCTCATCCGATGATTCCCCCTGACTCCTTTGAGCGGGTTCGCCGTCTCCAAGACTTGATTCAAAGTGGAAATCTCGATCTTCAAAAGAAATTCTGGGAATTAACAGAACGTCGTCAGCTCGGGATGGATGCCCCTCTTCCTGTTTTAGGAGTCGATCTCATTCCGAATGGAAAAATAGAGCGTCCTATCACTCAAGCCGCTGCGCGAGACCTACTTCTCAAGACTGTGGTTCAATCCTGTAAAATTCCCGAAGGATGCGTCCATGGAAAATTTAAGAACGCGCCCATCTCCATGGATCGCCTTGAAATGCGTCTTCCTCCTCAAGAGATCCTCGCCTCCCCTTTGCTCATCGGTTTTAACCTCCCAACCGATGACCCTGAAAAAATTCCGCTTCTTTTCCCGATTTTACTTCAACAAAATCCGGACCAGATCGTCTATGTTCCGACCTTTGTCCTCGTCACTTTTCTCGCCTCCAAAGATATCTCCATCAAAGGAGTCGCTCCTTTCGGAGCAGGAAGTCCATCCCTTCAAGTCGTACCCGGTCGCTTTATTCAAATTCAAAAAGGTTCTGAAATTATTGAAATTCCTATCGATAACACAGGCTCGATGCGGGTGAATCCACGAAGAACTCTTTCCGAAGTCGCTCCGACTCCCTTTACCGCTTTTATTGAAGATGGATTGATCGCCTCCCAAAGAACGTATGACAATCGCGGAAGTGGACTCCAAAGCAAAACGATCTTTGTCACACGTACCTATAATCGGGAAGAACTTGAAAAATCTGAATTTGAATGGACTGCTCTCGATATGCTTTTCCGACAAGATTTTTTAAAGAAACTGGATCCCTTTTTCCAAGGGATGATCTGTATCACCGTAAGCCTCATGGCGCTCTTTTTCTGCACCGCGATTCCTGAACAATGGCATACGTTAGGCTTTGTTGTTCTCAGCATCATTTATCTCGATGCCG
>JAZKBH010000284.1:0-1456 GCA_040388725.1 Verrucomicrobiota bacterium | reverse complement strand
CCGTGATTATCCTCTTTTGGAGCGCAGGACTTTTAATTCCATTTTTCCTGCCTCTTCTTCTCATCTTCATCATCGAACGCCTCACGCGAACTCCACGCACGACAGGTTACTCGGTTTCGGAAGAGGTCGAAGACCGCGTGAGAGTTTAATCATTTGATATTGTTAAGGGAGGGACGAGATTCTTCGAGTCCAGCGTTTTAGATAGTCGAAAAGTCTTTCAAAAAGAAAAAACGGTTAATCCAATCTGGCATCGGCAATTTCTACTTCATTCCTGACAATGCCAAAATCACGCATTAATGATCGATAATTCCTTTCGTTTTAAGTAAAGAGACATGCTGGACTCGAAGAATCTCGTCCCTCCCTTTTTTAAAACTTCAAAGAAAAGTAAGGATTAAAAAATCCGGCCATTTAAAACCAAAACTCTCAATCCTTCCCATCCTGAAATCGATGCAATAAATGTGTTTAAGCCCGATCCTTCAACAACTCTTCGGCAATCTGAACTGCATTCCATGCGGCTCCCTTTAAGAGTTGATCACCACTAATAAAAAGTTGTAAGGCACGAGGATGGGAGACATCTTCACGGATACGACCGACAAAAACATCCAATTCTCCGCTCGCCTTTAATGGCATCGGAAAAGTATTCGTCGCACGATCATCAATCACTTGCACACCGGGAGCCTTCAAAAGAATTTCACGAGCTTCTTCCGCCGTTAATTTACGCTTCGTCTCAATCATGACCGACTCAGAATGGGCACGAAGCACGGGAACGCGCACGCAAGTCGCGCTGATGGGCATTTCGGGAGTATGAAACATCTTGCGAATTTCCTCACAAACTTTGTTTTCCTCTTCGTTATAACCATTTTCACCAATCGAGGTGTTATGAGAAAAGACATTAAAAGCAATTTGATGAGGAAATACGGATCGAGTGACTTCCTGACCTTCGGAGTATTGCTTCACTTGATTGATTAATTCCTCCATCGCCTTTGCCCCGGCTCCACTCGCCGATTGATAGGTGGAAACAATGATACGCTCAATTCCGGCCGCCAGATGCAGAGGCCAAATCACCGTTCCTAAAATAGCAGCCGTACAATTCGGATTCGCAATCAATCCTTTGTGGTTTTTCATGTCTCCACGATTAATCTCAGGAACGACTAAAGGCGTTTCAGGATCCATGCGGAATGCCGAAGAATTATCAATGACCACGGCTCCCGCCTTGATCGCATGAGGAGCAAATTCACGAGTACGGGTCGCTCCGGCGCTAAAGATGGCGTAGTCAATCCCCTCAAAAGATTCAGGAGTGACGGTCTCGACAGGGACCGGTTGACCTCGAAATGTCATCGATTTTCCAGAGGAACGAGCAGACGCTAAAAGCTTTAATGTTTTAACAGGAAAATTTCGACGTTCTAATGTCCGTAAAACTTCTTCTCCAACGGCGCCTGTTGCACCGAGTACAGCG
>JAZKBH010000283.1:13797-18062 GCA_040388725.1 Verrucomicrobiota bacterium | reverse complement strand
TAACGACGATCTCCTTTCCTTAGTGGGCGAATTAGGTGTCTCTCCTAAACTTAAAAGAGATGAAATTCACCAGCTCGAACAACTGGGCGCGACTCCAGAATTACTTCGTAAGCTGGGCCAAACGACTCCTCTTCAGGTCTCTCGCACCGTGACCGTTCAAAAAGAAAAAGTGGAAAATACAAAGCCCATCGTTCCTCCTCCTTCTGACTCAGACTCACCACTTCCTTCCAAATCGACGGAGACCGAAACCAAATCTGAAGCGACTCCTCCTCCAAAGAAACGCACTCCGGCGACTTTAAGCTCCGATCATAAAAATGTCATCCTTCATACCCTCGATCCGAACAGTAAACGATAAGAACCGGTAGAACGGCCGCTCATGAAAATCGAATTTTTGATTATCTCTCCACATAAAGAAAAAATTCTCGATACCGCCTATCCCGAAACCACTCCTGTCGGAGGGAGCGAGACGGCAGCTCTTCGAATGATCGACTTCTTTCGCTCGCATGGTCATGAGGTCAAAATTATTACCGAGGGAGATCAGGTTCGAAATAATACCTGTGATATTTTTATCGCGCTTCGTGCTTGGGGCTCTCTGATCCGAGGGATTCTCCCTGGAAAACTGAACTATCTCTGGTGCCAAGATGATGCCAATCAGCCTTTTTTCAAAAATCTAGAAGATCCCAATCTGGCTCAGGAACTTTGGAAACATTGTGATGCCGTTTTCATGATCTCCCATTACCAAGTCGGAGAATGGCATCGAAAGTTAGGGCTTCCCCACGATAAAGTTTTTCTGACTCAAAATGGAATAACTTTAAAAAACTTTCCGATCCTGCCGCACAATCTTCATCAAAGAAAACCGCGCGCGTACTACGCTTCGACTCCTTTTCGCGGATTAAATGTTCTTCTCGAACTTTGGCCTTTGGTCGTGGATCTCGTTCCCCATGCAGAACTCGATATCATGAGTTCGATGGGAACTTATCATGAACATGCGAAGGATGCACCTTTCGAAGCCCTCTTTGAGAGAGCTCGCACGATGAAAGGCGTCCGTTATCAACCGGGGGTAGGACAAGCCGAGCTTCGCAGTATTGCACGGGAATGTCGCGTCCTTGCATATCCCTCTATTTTTCCGGAGACCGGTTGCATTGCCGCGATGGAAGCGATGGCCTCGGGATGTGCCGTCGTCAGCACCGTCTTAGGCGCACTCCCCGAAACGGCATGGAGAAATCCATTAGTGCCGATGGAAGGCGATTGGATGTACGCCTGGGCCATGGAAGTGGCCCGAGTTCTCGTCGATGACGATTACTACACCGATATCGCCAGACAAAATCTCGACATCGCAAAATGGATGGATTGGGAAATCATCGGACAACGTTGGATTCGTCGCTTTATTTTAGATTTCTCCAAAAAATCGATCCGTGTCAGTCCTGATCTTTGTTACGTATAGAAAAATGTAATCTTTAGTCTTCAAATATTGGAGGGGCAGTGGCCCACTGCCTTCATTGTCCCCTGAGGCACAGAGCCTGTGCCCCTCCATTTATAATGCAAAATCTGGATTAAACTGATTTATTTCTTCTCAGGCTCAAAGGTCAACGCAACGGAATTTAAGCAATACCGAAGACCTGTGGGAGCCGGACCATCCTCGAAAACGTGGCCCAAGTGAGCATCGCAACGAGCACAAAGAATTTCAGTTCGAACCATGCCATAACTTTTATCCGTCAAAGTCGCGACATTGTTCTTATCGACGACATCATAAAAACTAGGCCATCCGGTTCCTGAATGAAATTTATGCTTCGAGGAAAAAATAGGGAGTCCGCAGCAGACACATTTGTAAGTCCCCTCATCCTTGGAATCGGTAAATTTCCCACAGAATGCAGGCTCCGTTCCTTTGCCGCGAGCAACGGCGTATTGCTCGGGGGTGAGTTGCTTTTTCCATTCGGCATCCGTTTTAACGATACGATCCATACGAGGTACTCCACTCATTGGAAGCGAAAGAGGCTCTTTCTCTTGTTTGATCTGCGGATCCCGTCCACAGGCAAAACAGAGAAAAAGTCCCAAACCCAATCCTATTATTTTTTTCATACGAAGGTAAGAGACATTCAGCCCGATTTTAGTCCGAAGTTTTAGCCCGTTCCATCAACGACCTCACGGCCGCTGCCGGGGGCTTCCCTTCATCCAGAATACGATAAACCTCGGTCACAATCGGCTTAGAATCAAGGGGGATTCGATCATCACTGTAAAGGGCCTTGGCTGTCGTCACCCCTTCCGCCACTCCCCCTAGTTTTTCCAGCACAGAAGCCAAACTTCCCCCTCGTACCATTTGTTGCCCCACTCTAAAATTTCGACTCGTATCACTCGAGGCCGTGAGCATTAAATCTCCTACCCCGCTCAATCCGGCAAAAGTTTCAGGTCGTCCTCCTAAAGCCATTCCGATCCGCGTCATCTCTGCCAAGCACCGCGTCAAAAGGCCCGCCCACGCATTTTCGCCCAGCTTTAATTCACGACAAACCCCTGCGGCAATCGCGTAAACATTTTTCAATGCGCCACCGAGCTCCACTCCAATCACATCCGATGAACTATAAAGACGAAATTGAGCATCATGTAAAAGATCGTGAAAAAGTTCGCCGCTCTTTTCACATTCCGATGCCACCACCGCCACAGCGGGAAGTCCACGTGCCACTTCCTCCGCAAAATTAGGACCCGAAAGAACCGCACAAGTCGAAGCGGGGAAACACTCGGCCACCAATTGACTGACTCGTTGATGGGACCCAATCTCCATTCCCTTGCTTAAACTAAGAACAGGCACTTTTGGATCTGAAAATCGTTGGAGCGTGGAACGGACATGCTGCACCGGAATCCCCAGCACCAAGGCATCAAAGGATTCTTTCCAGGCGTTATCGGTATGGTGATGAATCACTAAAGAGTGTCCTCGAGAAACAATCTTCTCTCCAATGACTTTTCCCCAGGCTCCCGCCCCTAGAAGCGCGATCTTCATGGCGTCGGTCCCGTTTTGGAGGACTCTTTTTTAAATGAAAATTCTTCACCTGCGATCAAGCGTCTAATATTCGATCGATGTCTCCAAATTCCCATTGCCCCTGCGAGAAATGCAAAAAAGAAAAGGGCCTTTTCTCCCGGATATAAAAACCAAGTGGCACTCGGAACGACCACACAGGCGGCAAGCGAAGCGATCGAAACGGTTTTCGTCAGCTTCATCAACAAAACCCATGTCACCACGCCAACCAAAAGAGCCCAGGGCATTAACGCCAAAAGAACTCCGGCCGAAGAGGCTATTCCTTTTCCCCCTTTGAATCCCAACCACGGGGTATAATTGTGTCCCATAATCACAAGCAATGCGGCTCCGACGGACCAAACATGAATCATCGTTGGATCAGCTAACACCGCATACTTTTTCATTAAAAAAACAGCTCCCCACCCTTTGAGAAAATCGAGTCCAAAGACGAGGAATCCCCATTTTTTCCCGAGGACACGAGAGACATTCGTCGATCCGATATTCCCACTTCCGTGCTGTCGAATATCGATGCCACGGCTTTTCCCCACCCAAAAACCAAAAGGGAGTGATCCTAATAAAAATGCAAAGCCCAACAAAATCCATGGATCCATATTCCCTTCCGACTAGCGGAACAAAGCCAAAGGAAAAGAGGGAAAATTCAAGGCGTCTCACACAGAGTCACAAAGACACAGAAAAGAAGAGTTTATCCGCAGAATAATGGATATTGACGCAGATTTAAAACTCACGTTCATACGAAATAATACAATTTCTTTGTTTTAAAAACTAAAAACGGTTTTTGAAATCGGTGTTGATCTGCGAAAATCTGCAGATCACTCTTCTTTTTTGTGTCTTTGTGACTTCGTGTGAGATGGTTTTTAGTTCCGATGGAACCAAGCGGCATCCGTCTTACCAAAAGCTCCGGGCATTACCAAAGGAGAAACCTGAGACCGAATCGGGCGACGGGGAGTCGTGGCGGTCGTTTTCTTTTTGGCCACGGGAAGAGGCTTTGCCAGTCGATAAAGCGCAGAAATAGTGGCAAATACAGAGACAAACATCACCAAAGCACAGGTGAAATGAAAAGAAACCGCGAGCTCAGGAACAAACACCTGAACACTTCTCCAGATCAAATAGGTGAGAACGGCGCTACCGACGCCCGTCACAATGCAACGCCCCATGGCTTTGCTCGTTTTTTGCTCTGAATTTTCTGCTGCATGACTACTCATTCTAAGGTTATCGGCCTAAAAAATGGGAACTTAAG
>JAZKBH010000283.1:9725-13716 GCA_040388725.1 Verrucomicrobiota bacterium | reverse complement strand
TGCCTTCCCGTCCCCTGAGACACAGAGCCTGTGCCCCTCCATTTTTTCTCACCCTTTGGGCCTCTTGGTTTTACAGATAAAATCGATTGTCAAAAAACAGCTGTAATTTTAATGAGTGCGACCGACTCGAGAACTTATTGTTGAATTGTATGTGTAAGGCATTTCAAAGCACCCTAAACTCCTATCACCCGATTAATCATACGACTCACGGGACCTGGAAAATAACGAATCAAGGTCGACCAACGGTAGGCCCTGGATGTATTTCTCATCAGCCATCTCAATCCCATTCCCGATTGAATTCGGGAACGGCAGAGCAAATCATGTTCGCGTTGATAATTCAGAAGCGCCAACGCCTTATCCTCGGGCCGAGCCACTTTTAAAATCGAGATCGCGGCAAGTTCTGCGCTCTGAAGGGATAAGTAAATCCCCTCTCCCGTAAACGGTTCGACGACTCGCGCAGAATCACCAATGAGCCAAATGGAACCTCGACCTAAGACCGCAGGATTCCGTGTCACGGGAGTAATGCTATGCCACACCAACGCCGGAAGTTTTGGGAAAAATCGATTCGCAATTTTTTGAGGAATTCCCGAAACCTTCGAATCGAGGACCATCCATAAATTGGCATATTTCTCATTAATGCGACTCAGGCCGCAATATCCTTCACTGAAAAACTTTAAGTGGAGATCTTGATCGAGCTTTTCGATTTCCATCTGAGCCTGCCATCCTACGCGATGGGATTGCTGCACCGACGCCATTAAGCCGGCGCTCCGGGCGACCACCGAATTTCGACCATCCGCTCCTAAAATCCATTCAGCCTCAAAATCTCCGGCAGAGGTTTCTACTTTCCCGGAAAACGAGACACTTTGAACGCGGGTTTCATGCAAAAATTCAGCTCCTGATTTCATCGCTTCCTGCGCGAGCCAAGCATCAAACTTTTCACGATCCACTGCAATATATGGACGACTTAAACTTTCAAAATTACGGCGTAAGAGCGTCTCGTCATCTCGCTCAATTCTCACCCCTTCCAAAACATGATGAGGGAGCTCCATGAGCGACTCCGACAATCCATAACGATCCATGAGCTCCCAAATTCTCGGATTTAAACAGTCGCCACAAACCTTGAGCCTCGGAAAACTCGCCTTATCGAGCATTAATACTTTTTTTCCAGCCCCGGCCAAAATCAACGACGCCAGAGATCCCGCAGGACCTGCACCCACTACAATGACGTCGTATTTTTGTGCCATAGAAAGAGTGCGATCGTAAGCAGATCCCCCTGAATTACAATCTGTTTGCGTTAAAAGAGAGAAAAGCAATGTCTCGCACAACGACACGACGACTCAACGAAACTGGGAACGGGGTTTTAAAAACAAAAATCCGTTTTCATTTTCGCCGTGTTCGTGGTGGCGTTGTGCGAGACATGCTCTTTTCATATTCCGTTGCCTTTTGGGGGGGCTCTCCATAAATTAGCTCCCACTCCATGATCTCCTGGGACGCCGAAATCCGAAACTGCCGGGCCTACCTCACTGTCGAAAAGAGCCATGCCCTCAGCACTCAGGAGATCAATGACCAATGCCTTCGAGAATTCGCGAAAGCAAACGAAGGAGCTTTTGAACGATGGGATCAAATCCATACTGAAGATTTGGAACGTTTTTTGCAAAAAATTTCTCAAAAACGAAATGCATCCACCGTTAAAAAATACATCGTCGCTCTAAAACATTTTTTCCGATATCTGAAGCAAGCCGAAAGAATTTTAGTTGATCCAACGGAACCCTTGGAGATCCCGAAACTTGGAAGAGATCTCCCCGAGACTCTCTCGGAGCGCGAGGTGAATCAACTTCTCTCCGTGACTTTTCTCGCAACGCCGGAAGGGATTCGGAATCGGGCTTTTCTCGAACTCCTTTATTCATCCGGATTGCGGGTTCATGAAATGATTGGGGTCCCCCTCGAATCGGTCGATCTCGATGAAAAAATGATTCGAGTCACGGGAAAAGGAAAAAAGGAGCGACTGGTTCCGCTCGGGGGACGAGCGATCGAAGCCCTTCGTCATTATTTAGATCAAGCACGTCCACGGCTCGCAAAGTCAACAACCGGATCTTCCTTTTTTTTAAATGCCGTCGGAAAACCGATGACCCGTCAAAACGCTTGGAAAATGGTCCAGCAATCGGCAAAAGCAGCGGGGATTACTAAAAGAGTCTACCCCCATCTTTTGAGACACTCTTTTGCGACGCATCTGCTTTCCCACGGCGCAGATTTAAGAGTGATTCAGGAAATGCTCGGCCACGCCAGTCTTGCCACCACTCAAATTTACACCCATGTGGAATCGCAACGTCTCCGCAGCGTTCATCAAAAATTCCATCCCCGAGGGTGATCTATTTATGGCACATTAAAACTAAACAATTTTGGCCATAAAGAGGCGCAAAATAAATTCAATTTATTCTGTTTTAATTTGTGCTTCTTGTGCCTCTTTGCGGCTATTTATTTCTTTTTGCCTTTTTCGGAAAACGATAAGGTTGAGGAGATCCGCTTTTCGAAGACTTTCCTTCACCCTTTAATTCTTGAATCTGATCTCTTAAAATCGCGGCACGTTCGAAATCGAGTTCACGAGAAGCGGCTCTCATTTCCTCATCGAGTTGTTGAATCAATTCTTCCTTCGATCCTTCGGTAAGAGGCTTTCCTAAGTCTCCTTCGTTTTTAGAAATAGGTTTTCGTAACGATTCCTGAATCGAACGCTTCACACTCGTCGGAGTAATTCCATGCTTCGTATTATAAGCAATCTGTTTTTCACGTCGTTGCTTCGTCACCGCCAAAAGCTTTTGAATCGATTTGGTCATCGTATCCGCATACAAAATGACATGGCCATTTTGATGTCGAGCCGCACGTCCTGCAGTCTGAATGAGCGAAGTATCCGATCGTAAAAATCCCTCTTTATCCGCATCCAGAATCGCGACCAATGAGACCTCGGGAAGATCCAATCCTTCTCTCAAAAGATTAATCCCGACCAACACATCAAACTCTCCCGCACGTAAGGATCTTAAAATTTCAACCCGCTCGATGGTATCGACTTCTGAATGGAGATATTGAACGCGAACTTTTAAATCTCTCAAATAATCGGTCAAATCCTCTGAAGTTCTTTTCGTCAGGGTGACGACCAAGACTCGTTCCTGTTTTTCAACGCGAAGCCGAATCTGCTCAATGAGATCATCAATTTGAGTTTTCAACGGCTTAATGCTGATCTCCGGATCGAGCAATCCCGTGGGTCGAATGATTTGCTCCACGACTTTCCCTTCCACCTTGGCCAACTCAAATGGACCGGGTGTGGCCGAGACATAAAGACGTCGGGCAGTGATCGCCTCAAATTCAGGAAACTGAAGCGGTCGATTATCGAGTGCCGAAGGAAGACGAAAACCGTGATCCACCAGAACGGTCTTACGAGAGCGATCTCCCGCATACATTCCCCCGACCTGAGGAACGGTGACATGCGATTCATCGATCACCATGAGGAAGTCTTTCGGAAAGAAATCGATCAAGGTATAGGGACGAGAACCGGGCGGTCTTCCCGTTAAATGGCGGGAATAATTTTCAATCCCTTTGCAAAATCCGATCTCCTCCATCATTTCAAGATCGTATTGAGTCCGTTGACGGAGACGTTGGGCTTCCACTAATTTATTTTGTCTCTCCAACTCCGTGATTCGAAGATCCAGCTCTTCACGAATCGTTCTCATGGCGATGCGTAATTTATCATGCGGAGTTACAAAGTGACGCGCGGGAAAAATGACATATTGAGAAAGGACTTCTTGAACATGTCCGGTCAAGGGATCGAATCGCGAAATCTTTTCGATCTCTTCTCCAAAAAATTCAACTCGAATTCCCTCTTCGGCATAGGCGGGCCACAATTCAACGATATCGCCCCGCACGCGAAACTTAGCCCGTGTAAAGGCAGTGTCGTTTCGCTCATACATCATCTCAACCAATCGCGAGAGCAGGTCTTCCC
>JAZKBH010000283.1:0-9715 GCA_040388725.1 Verrucomicrobiota bacterium | reverse complement strand
CCATAATCTTTCCTTTTTCAATCGGACAAATCATTTGATGATAATCTTCCGGAGAACCGAGACCGTAGATACAGGAGACACTCGCCACGACGATGACATCTTGACGGGTCAGCAGGGAACTGGTCGCGGAGAGGCGCAGCCGCTCAATTTCGTCATTAATGCTGGAATCTTTTTCGATGTACGTATCCGTATGAGGGATATAGGCCTCGGGCTGATAATAATCGAAATAGGAGACAAAGTATTCGACCGCATTCTTAGGGAAAAATTGTTTAAACTCACTAAAAAGCTGCGCGGCAAGAGTCTTATTATGAGAGATGATGAGCGTCGGCCGATTCCACTTTTGAATTAGATTCGCCACCGTGAACGTCTTTCCTGAACCGGTCACCCCGAGCAGAACCTGATGCTCTTTGGATTCTTCCAAACCCCGGGAGAGCGCCGCAATGGCCTGAGGCTGATCTCCTTCAGGTTTGTAATCGGATTGAAGCTGGAAGTCCATAAGTCAGGAAAAAGATATGGCACAACCTCTGAAAGGCAACGGAATACAAAAACCTTTCATTTCTTTGTCTTTCCTTGGCGCTCAATTTCTTCCATAAAACATCGTTCTTTATGAAATCTGCGTCCTCGACCTCTTCCGATCCTGCTTTGATCTGCTATAAGCTGAAGATCTCTTACTTGGGCGCCACATTTGCGGGGTGGCAGCGACAAAAGAATGAGGTCACCGTCCAGAGTCTCCTCGAAAATGCTTTGGAAAAACTTTGGAAAAAACCTCTCCATTTAGAGGCTTCGGGAAGAACGGATGCAGGCGTTCACGCCATCGGGCAAGTCGCTTCGGTTCAGGCGACCAAAAAATTTGAACCTGATAATCTTCTCCGTGCCCTGAACGCCAATCTTCCCCATCCCATTCGGGTCACTCACGTTCAAATCAAGCCCGCCCGTTTTCATGCGCGCTTTGATGCCCGAGCGAAGACTTATGAATATCGAGTCTGGAACGGGAAAGTCCTTCCTCCCTTTCTTTTGGGGCAAGCCCTCCATTACACGTGGCCCCTCGATCTGGCTAAAGTCCAAAAAGCGATTGATCTTTTTAAAGGAGAACATGACTTTGCTTCCTTTACCTCCAACCCGGGTTATGCGCGGCTCAGTACCGTCCGAAGGATCTTCGATTTTCGTATTCGAAAACAAGGAGACCTCATTCTCTTCCAAGTCACCGCGAATGGATTCCTTTATCGCATGGTTCGAAACCTCGTCGGCTCCGCGTTGCACGTTGGCGATGGCCGTCTTCCTTTAAAACAACTTGAATCGATTCTCAAAGCCTGCGACCGAAAACTCGCTCCTGCCAGTGTGCCCGGTCACGGCCTTTATTTGAAAAAAGTCCACTACGGCGCGCCTTATCCGATTAAATTGAAAGTTGAGAGTGGAAAATTGAAAATGGAAGATGAAGAGTAAAAAATAACATCATTCAGTCCAAGTCATTTGATTTTGCCGTAAGAGCAGTCAAATTAGCTAAACACTTACAAGAAGAGAAAAAAGAATTTGTTATATCCAAACAAGTCTTAAGAAGTGGAACTGCTATAGGCGCATTAATTCGAGAAGCAGAACATGCTGAGAGCAGAGCCGATTTCGCTCATAAAATGAATATTGCGCTCAAGGAATCAAACGAAACCCTTTACTGGTTAGATCTACTACATCATTCCAGCTACATCGAAAAATCAAGCTTCACATCAATTCATTCCGACTGCACGGAACTCGTTAAGATCCTTGTATCGATTGTCAAAACGTCCAAAAATAAAGTCGCTCCTCGAACTTCTTCATAAATTCTCAATTTTCCATTCTCAACTTTCAATTTTCCTGTATCTCTTCATCCGAACAAAGGAGAAATATGTCAGTACTCGTCGTTGGATCTGTTGGAATTGATGATGTTAAAACAGCCGAAGAATCCCATAAGGATCTCTTGGGAGGTTCGGCCTCTTATGCCGCTGTTGCTGCCAGTTTCTTTAGTCCCGTGAACCTCGTCGGCGTCGTCGGCAATGATTTTCCGGATGCCCACCGCCAACTCTATACTTCTAAAGGAGTTGATATCAACGGACTCGAAGTCGCCGCAGGCGAAACCTTCCGCTGGTCAGGTGAATACGAAGTCGATATGAACAATCGCAAAACGCTTTCGATTGCACTCAATGTTTTTGAAACGTTCCAACCGAAAGTTCCCGCAGCCTATCGCAAGAGTGACATTGTTCTTCTCGCCAATATCGCACCGGCACTGCAATCGATGGTTCTCGATCAAATGGAGAAACCTCGCTTCGTCATCGCCGATACGATGGATCTCTGGATCAATATCGCTCGCGCTGACCTTCTCGCGCTAATCAAACGGGTCGACATGCTCATCCTGAATGATAGCGAAGCGAAGCTTCTCACAGGAGTTACCAACACGGTGGTCGCAGGTCATGAAATCCAAAAGATGGGACCCCGCTACGTTGCCATTAAAAAAGGAGAACATGGATGTCTTCTTTTTGGTCCGGATCAACTCTTTGCGATTCCTGCTTTCCCTCTCACCCGTGTCCCCGATCCAACGGGCGCTGGAGATTGTTTTGCAGGCGGTCTTGCCGGTTATTGTGCTCAACAAAAAACAGTCGATTTCCAAACGTTGAAAGAAGCCGTTCTTCGAGGAACCATTGTTGCCTCCTACAACGTCGAAGCTTTTAGTTTAAAACGTCTCGAGTCCTTGACCGCTTCTGAAATTCAGAGCCGCCTCGAATTATATCAACGTCTGACGACGATCTGATTCGACGATTGCATCGTGCATAACCCTTGATACGATTTGGCCATGGGTCATGTCTGCGATCATCACGATCATCATACGCACCCCGACTCAACATCGGAGGAGTGGCTTCGTATGCATCAAATTCGAGTGACGGATCAACGTCTCTCGATGGTCGATTATCTTCGCAAAAAACAAGGACCACACACCCTCGCGGAGATCCATCAAGGGGTTAAAAAGAGCGGAAGCGATTTCGCGACTGTTTTTCGATTTATTCAAGTCCTTGAAAAAAAGAATCTCGTTCAACAACACTATTGGGAAGATAGTCAGATCCGTTATGAAATTAACGAAGGCCATCACCATTACTTAATTTGCCGGAGCTGCCAACATATCGAAGCCATTGAGGGATGTGTCCTTTCCGAAATGGAAAAAAAGCTTCAAACTAAAAACAAATATATCAAACTTTCTCACCGATTAGAATTTTTTGGCATCTGCCCGGATTGCCAAAAAAAGAAATCCTAATTCTCCCATGCGCCGCTCTACTTCCATCGCTCAAATTACTTTGATCCTCCTTTTTTCGGTCCTTCTGTCAGGACCGATCGTCTTGGGAGCCATTCGTCCCTGGATCTACCTTCCTCCCTTTTTTATTCTCCTCGTGATCGCGATCATCGGTTGCTGTCGCGCCGTCTCTGTTTTCCGCATCAGTTCTTGGAAACCGGATTGGATTGATCTCTCCGCAGGACTTTTTGTTCTCTATACCCTCGGACGATCTTCTCTTTCATTGGATGGCTATGACAGTCGTCTCGAATCGATGAAAGTCGTCGCTTATGCGATTACTTTTTTTACCTGTCGCTATGGAATCCAACGTCGTATTCATGGAATTTTAATTCTCAGCGCTCTGCTTGCTCTGGGCGTCGGCGTCTCCCTTTTTGGATTTTTTCTGAAGACAAATCCGGATTTTCATCCCTTTGGAGAGACCTTTCATCTCCATTACGCTCCCCGCCTCACGGCAACGTATGGATGTCCGAATCATGTCGGCTTTTTTTTAGTCATGACAACGTCGATTGCACTCTCTCTCGGTTTTTTCTCCCATCTCTCTTGGATTAAACGAATTCTCATCCTTTACACCTCGGTTCCGATGATCGCAGCCATTGGCTTTACTCTTTCACGAGGAAGCTGGATTGCGCTCATCTTTGCGATTCTCGCGATCACGATCATTGCGCTTCGACTCGAAAAAATTAAGAAATGGGTTCCGATTACGTTCCTTTTCTTCATCGTGATCGGAGCAGTTTCCTTTGTTCTTTTAAACCAAGATTTTAAAAGCCGCTTAACGGAAGGTTTCGATACCGAAACCCTCAAGGTGAATGATCAATATATTCGCATTCAATTAGTAATGGATACCGTTAAAATCTTTAAAGATCACCCGCTCTTAGGTACAGGACCCGCCACCTTTCTTTATGTTCATCCGCGCTATCAAGGACCTCACTATCCCTCGCTTGCCGTTTTTGCTCATAATGACTATGCCAATACCTTGGCCGATTATGGGCTAATCGGGCTTTTCATCGCTCTTCTTTTTGTCGTCTTCGCAAGCATCAAACTTTCACGTCATCCGCGAAGTGGGGAAGAATGGCATGACCGCGTTTTTCTTTCCATCGGAGCCGCGTCGATGTCGGCTCTGATTATTCATTCGTTCGTCGACTTTAATCTTCATATTCCTGCGAATGCGATTGTCTTCTTTGCTCTCATTGGATTGGGTCTCCGTTTGACTAATGAATCTCGCCCCTTTGGCTCCCCTTCCAAAATTCAACATGGATCACTTCTCCTCGCAGGATTGATTCTCTGCGTTTTCTTTTTTCAACTTCAAAAAACAGCGCGCGGTTATTTTCCGACTTGGAGTATTCAACGCCAAGAGTCCTCAACGCCTTGGGTGATCTATATTCAAACCCTTGAAGAGGCTGCCAAGCAAGATTCCGATTCTCCCTTTATCGCTTCTGCCTTGGGAGATGCCTATCGCTTTGAAGCGGCTAAACATCAGGAAAAACAAGAGCGCTTTCCTCTCGCGATTAAAGGGATCTATTGGTACGAAAAAGCGCATCAACTCAATCCTCTCGATGACACCATCACCATTCGCTTAGCGATGGCCTATGATCTCATGGAGCGCTACATGGAGTCGTATCAATACTATCGCATGGCTCTAAAAAATCAGCCTTACAGCGGTTATTTTTGGGTCGAACTCGCCTCGCACTATTGGAGACAAGGACTTTTAACGAAAGCGCGGGATGCCTATGAAGCCGCCCTGGGGTGCCCTTATCAACCCTCTGATCTCTCCCTCGAAATGAATCTTTTAAATCAAGAAATCGAAAAGGCGCGGGAACAAATTCGAATCGAAAAAGAGAAAGAAGCCTCAACCCCTTCCGCCTCTTCCGCAAACCCGGCTGCTTTATGATAGGGCGATTCGAACATTTTCTCTCCCTTCGCTATCTCAAGCCTCAACGCACCTTCGTTTCAACGATTACCGTTCTCTCTGTTCTCGGCGTTACCTTGAGCGTGATGGTTTTGATCGTGGTCCTTTCGGTCATGAAAGGATTTGAGCAAGAACTCCAAGAAAAAGTGATCGGCTTTAACGCCCATATCGTTCTCTCCAATCAAGGGAACGTGATGAATCCGGATTCGACGATTCAAGCCCTTCAAAAAGAACCAAGTGTCCTTGCGTATACCCCCTATGTGAGCGGTCCCGTTCTTGCCGAGTTTAACAGCAAAGTCAGTACTCCGATTATTCGAGGAATCGATCCTGACAGTGAAGACCGGGTTCTTCCGATTAAACAAAAACTCGTGAACGGCGAATACGAACTTCGAGGAAACAGTATCATTGTCGGATTCGAGTGGGCCTATCGCTACGGAGTGACCGTGGGAGACAAAGTCCTTATCTATTCGCCGGGAAGTCTCGGCGATTGGAAGAAAAACACCAACAATCCAAAAAATACTTTCCTTCCCCAAGAAATGATCGTCACCGGAATTTTTGAAACGGGAATGTATGACTATGATCTCAATTTCATGATTACTTCCCTGATCAATGCCCAACGGTTTTATCGAATCGACGAAGGAGTCCACGGCATCTCTCTTCGCCTCCAAAATCCTTATTTAGCCGAGCAATTTAAAAGAGACTGGAATCATCGCCACCATAACCTCGCTTCTGCTCGGACATGGATGGATCAAAACCGACCTCTCTTTAATGCGATCCAAACCGAACAAGTGGTCATGACCTTCGTTCTTCTTTTTATCATGATCGTGGCAGCGTTCGGACTCTGTAGCACACTTATCACCATCACCGTTCAAAAACGAAAAGAGATTGGACTTCTCAAAGCTCTTGGGGCCAAAAATCGCCAGATCCTCTCCATTTTTCTGCTTCATGGCGCTTGGGTCGGAGTTCTCGGATCAGGCGCAGGAGTCATCCTCGCTCAAATCGTTCTCAAATATCGCAACGAATTTCGAGAATGGTTACAACAGACTTTTCATTCAGATCCCTTTGCTGCTTCGGTTTACCAATTCCCTTCGATTCCCGCCGCCCATCACCCGATGCTCTCCTTTTGGGTCGCCCTGGCCGCTTTCCTGATTTGCCTCCTCGCTTCCGCGATTCCGGCCCGTCAAGCGGCGTCCATTCCTCCCTCGAGAGCGCTTCGAAACGAATAACTCCAAAGCGTGCGCTCCCTGTTTTTCAGTAAGAAATCTCTTAGGAAGGCAAGAATGCAGGAACCTGTTTGTTTTGAGGATTTCCTTTAACCCAGATCTTGCATTAGAACTGGAGGGGCAGTGGCCCACTGCCTTCCCCGTGCTCTGAGGCACAGAGCCTGTGCCCCTCCATTTTTATCACCCTTTTAGTCTATGACTTTACAGATCAAACCGATTTCCAATGACGAATCTGAGATTAAAATTCAGCAGATAAGTACCCTTATTTCCTGCTTCCGTGATTTCCTAAGAAAGATCGAATTAAACTCCACGGGATAAGAAAGAGATAAATCCCATCGATTTTGTAGGGATTGCCATTGACCCCTCTAGTTTCTGAACTACATTTCATGGCACGAAATAAGGAAAAAAATGAGTACAGAAACAGAACCCAAACCCGTCACAAAAGTTGAAGAAATCAAAATCAAGAGCAATTTCCTCCGCGGAACGATCGCTCAAGGAATAGATGATACCACTACTGGATCCATCGCTGAAGATGATACCAACTTGCTCAAATTTCACGGGATGTATCAACAAGACGACCGCGATCTCCGGATCGAGAGAAAACGCCAGAATCTCGAAAAAGCTTTTATTTTCATGATCCGTGTCCGTGTCCCCGGTGGTATCGCCACTCCTGAACAATGGCTGACGATTGACGAACTCTCTGAAACGACCGGAAATAAAACGATCAAGTTGAGCACACGCCAAGCGTTTCAACTTCACGGAATCATTAAAAAAGATCTCCGCAAAACAATCCAAGGGATGCATGCGAAGCTCATGGATTCCATCGCCGCTTGCGGTGACGTGAATCGAAATGTGATGTGTAATCCGAATCCCGAGCAATCGGAACATCATCAAGAACTCTATGAGCTTTCCAAAAGCATCAGCGAACACCTTCTTCCGAAGTCCAAAGCCTATTATGAAATTTGGCTCGAACAGGAAAAGGTCGTCAGCACAGAAGAATTCGACGAACCGCTTTATGGCAAGACTTACCTCCCTCGTAAGTTCAAGATCGGTGTAGCGATTCCGCCTTCGAACGATGTCGATATCTTCTCTCAAGATTTAGGGTATATCGCGATCGTCGAAAACAACAAGATCGTCGGCTATAATGTGACCGCAGGCGGTGGACTCGGAACCTCACATGGACAAGCCGATACCTATCCTCGTCTCGCCGATGTCCTTGGATTCGTGACTCCCGATCAAGTGCTCAAAGTCGCTGAAGGCGTCATGACCACTCAACGCGATTTCGGAGATCGGACGAGCCGTAAGCATGCTCGTCTCAAATACACAATCGATGACCGTGGAATCGAATGGTTTAAGAACGAAGTTGAAACCCGCATGGGCTTCAAATTTCAACCCGCAAAGCCTTTCAAATTCGATCGCATTGCCGATCGTTACGGATGGAATAAGGGGATCGATGGCAAATGGTCTCTCACCCTCTTCATCCAAAATGGTCGTGTGAAAGATACTCCGGACTATCCGATGAAAACAGCGCTTCGTGAGATCGCTAAAATTCATGATGGAGACTTCCGCCTCACCGCGAGCCAAAATTTGATCATCGGTAAAATCAGTGACGCCACCCGTCCCAAGATCGAAGCGATTCTTCAAAGCTATAAGATGGACAAATGCTGGGAACAAACCGGCCTTCGCCTGAATTCCTTGGCTTGTGTTGCGCTTCCAACCTGCGGACTTTCGCTCGCTGAAAGCGAACGTTATCTCCCTGATCTCATCAAGGATATCGAGAAAACACACGATGAATGCGGATTAAATGACGATGCGATCAGTATTCGGATGACCGGTTGCCCGAACGGCTGCGCCCGTCCTTACCTCGCTGAGATCGGACTCATCGGACGTGCTCCAGGAAAATATAACCTTTATCTCGGAGCCAAATACGACGGAACTCGTCTGAATACTCTTTATAAAGAGTCCCTCAAACATGACGACATCGTCAATGAGCTCTCGGGAATCCTCCGCCGTTACGCGAAAGAAAGAAACCAAGGCGAAGGCTTTGGTGACTTCTGTATCCGTGCTGGATACGTGAAGCCTTTCGCACGAGCGACATAATTCAAGATCAACGTTTCAACAAAAGGGACGATTCGCAAGGATCGTCCCTTTTTTTATGATTGCATGATGAACTCATTGGTAGCGATCCCCTCAGGGGTACTTGGACCTCAGCCTAAGAGAAATTCTGAAAAACCGATTTCAACGCAGATAGAATGAGAAGGCTAACCTCCGTTGGGGTGACCCGTTAAAGAATCACCGGTTTGTTTTTATTCCACCCGGACTTTAACAAACTCCAACGAGGTTAGCCTTCTCATTCTATCTGTGGTGAAAAACTCTTCTCTTTTGGCTCTCGATTTCGATCCATAAAGATAGGGGTAAATTTTTATGTCATACTGAATTCACAGGAGAGGACATTGACAATCTCCTCAAACCGCTTTATATATCCCTTAAGGATTCGGCTTGGGTATGGACACAATTTTTCCCCAGCAAGTACTCGTGCTGAACCGCCTCTGGCAGGCGGTCAATATCTGCACCCCGGAACGCGCAGTCTCTTTACTTTATCAAGGACATGCGGCTGCGATCGACTCCAATGACGGCGCTTTCAATACCCTCAACTTCAGTCAATGGCTCGATTACTCGCAAACCTATGAGGGAAAAGATTGTTACAAAACCGTCTCCCTCAAGTTTCGCGTTCCAAAGGTCATCCTTCTTCTCATGTTTGATCGCCTTCCCCGAAAAGAGGTAAAACTCACCCGCCAAAGTGTTTTCGAACGCGACGACTTTACCTGCCAATATTGTGGAGATCGTTTTGAACGCAAAGACCTGAACCTCGATCACGTGCTTCCTCGAGACAAAGGCGGACAAACAACCTGGGAAAATATCGTCTGCTCCTGTATTCCCTGCAATAGTAAAAAAGGGAACCGCACTCCGATTCAAGCAGGAATGCAGCTTCGCAAACGTCCTAAGCGCCCCAAGTGGAAACCTCTTCTTCATATTTACCACCATCGCATCCCCGAAGAGAGTTGGAGACACTTCCTCGATATTGACTCATGGAAGGTGGAGTTTTCGGAGTAATACTTTTGGATTTTAAATGGGAGCTCCCGCGAGTCTTCTTCTCTCGAACGTTACGGACTCGCAGGAGCTCGCCCCTTAAAGTTTACTTTGGAAATTGAGCGTTGTTTTTAACTCAGATCTTGCATTAGGACTCGTTTTACGACCTAAAATACAAAAAAATTT
>JAZKBH010000282.1:4290-31505 GCA_040388725.1 Verrucomicrobiota bacterium | reverse complement strand
CTATGCCCAAGGACTTCATGGCATTCATCAGACTCCTCCCTGGGCAAAGGTCGTCGTGATTGATCCTCAAACGGGAGCCGAAGTATCTATAGGTGATACAGGTTTAGTGAAATGGATTGATTTAGCCAATGTGGACAGCTCGGTAGGAATCCAAACCTTAGATTTTGCAATCCGAGAAAAAGAAGGCTTTAAACTTTTGGGCCGCGCCCCTCAAACCGAACGACGAGGGTGCTCTCTCGTTTTAGGATCCGACTAAATACTTATTTACTTAAGGATGCTTTTTGGAGTTTAAAAATTTCTTTCATCCCCTTTTTCGCAAGCGCCATCATCTTCAACAAATCCGCTTCTGTGTAAGTACTTTCTTCACCGGTTGCCTGAAGTTCGACAAATTCACCTTTGGAAGTCATCACAATATTCATATCGACTTCAGCATCTTTATCTTCGACGTAATTTAAATCTAAAAGAGGACGTCCTTCAAAGATTCCGACGCTCACCGCACCGAGTTGGGCGATTAAGGGAGATTTTTTAATTTTACCGGATTGGATCAACTTCGCAACCGCGAGCTCTAAAGCCACATAGGCTCCTGTGATCGCCGTCGTTCTCGTCCCACCATCCGCGCGTAAAACATCACAATCGATACAAAGTGTCCTTTGTCCCAACGCCTCTAAATCGACCACCGCACGAATCGAACGTCCAATGAGCCGCTGGATTTCGACACTTCGTCCATCGAGTCGTCCTTTTGTAATGTCACGAGCTTTACGGTCAAGAGTGGAATAAGGAAGCATGGAATACTCGGCAGTGAGCCATCCTCCAGTGACTTGTTGCTCTTTCATCCAACGGGGAACTGATTCTTCCACACTGACCGCGCAAATGACTTCGGTGTTCCCACACTTCGCCAAAACAGAGCCCAAAGCGTGAGGTGCGATATGTTTCTGAAATTGATAAGGGCGCAATTGATCTGGACGACGACCATCAAATCTTTTACTCATACTTCCTCTCATACAGCTCTGATTCCTAAAACCAAGACTTGATTAGGGATAAATCCTTCCTTTTTTTAAGGATTGCCATTTGCGAACACCTTCCGCATAAAGGGCGCCTCAACTATAAATAAGTATAACTGAATGAAGTCTTATCTTGCAGAAGCAATCGGAACCTTCGCCCTGATTTTTGTTGGAATCGGAGCGATACATAATGCCAGCTCGGATCTCTTATTGATCGCCCTTGCTCACGGCCTCACCATTGCGGTGATGGTCTCAGCAACCGGAGCGATCTCAGGAGGTCATCTCAATCCAGCCGTCACCCTGGCTCTTTGGGTGGGTAAAAAAATTACCCCCCTCGAAGCAGGAAAGTACTGGATTGCTCAACTCTTAGGCGCAACTCTTGCAGCACTAGCGGCCCGCTATTTGTTTGGCGGATCGTTTGAAGTCATGAAGGGGACGCCTACCTTGAGAGTCAGCTGGATGGATGGGGTACTGATTGAAGCAATTCTGACCTTTTTCCTTGTATTCGTCGTTTACGGAACGGCTGCGGATCCCCGCGGCCCGAAGATTGGCGGACTCGCGATCGGCTTGACCGTCGCCTTGGATATTATGGTCGGAGGTCCTCTCACTGGCGCGGCAATGAATCCCGCTCGTGCGTTTGGTCCAGCATTGGTGACCGGTGAAGCCTATCACAATTTCACGACACACCTCGTATATTGGATAGGACCCTGCCTCGGCGGATCGCTTGCGGGTTACGTCTACTCCCGCTACCTCCAAGATTAAAGCTTCATTCCAAAATAGAAAGGTAAGTCATAATGAGTGAATATCGTCGTCGCTCCGGAGGCAACCGTCGTGGTCGTTTTCGTCGTCCATCATCTGAATCCAGATCATCCCATACTGCTCCCAAGGGATTTTTAGGTTCTATCACTGCGTGGTTCTCCAAGCTCTTCAAAAAGAAGCACACTCCTAGCAAATACACCCCTGCCCATACCAATGGCGCAGCAAAAGCACCGTCAACTCCTCGCCCTGAGATCGTTCCGACCGAAGTCACTTCGGCTCGACTCTATGTCGGCAACCTCTCCTATGATGCGGTTGAAAGCGATCTGTTTGACCTCTTCTCCAAAGAAGGAGTCGTTCGGAATGTTGAAATCATCATGGATAAACGAACCAACCGCTGTAAAGGCTTTGGATTCGTGGAAATGGACAGCCTTGAAGTCGCAAAAGCCACTTCACAAAAGCTGAACCGTACGGATTTCATGGGACGTCAAATCCTCGTCATGGGCGCCAAAAATGAGCGCCGTGATAAGGAGACAACAACTCCTGCCATCTAAATCGTTCGATTTTATGAAAAGGCGACAGAGTCATCTGTCGCCTTTTTTTATGCCCCAATCAATCGGTTTTATTGTTTTTCGGGGGGATCGACTTTCTCTGTCTTTGGAAAAATCTGTTCATTCCAGCCCTCCACCCAACTCTTTTCCCTGACCACTTTCTCTTTGGATAAAGGTTCTGTTTTTTTATAAATAGGGACAGGAACGACCACACTATTGGTACTCTGACGATAGATTCTTTTTAAAGTGGATTGAGGACCTGATGCGTACTGGCGTTCTTTTTCAATTAAATCGATCAAGAGAACTTTTTGAGACATTTCTTCGAGTTGCTTTTTGAGCTTTTGAACTTCACTTCGACTTGAGAAAAGATTGCGTCTCGTTTGATATAAAATCCCTCCCTGAAGAAGAATCCCCAAAACTAGAATGACACTTCCCACACCAACCCAAGACCATTCTTTTTTCTTTCGTGAACGGTTAAAATAACGATCAATATTTTTGGAGACCGAGGATTCCCAAGGCGTCAGGGTACCACTCCGGGGATTGATCAATTCACCATTTTTTTCGTCCATGATTACACGTCGGACGTGAGCTTTTCCATCAATGAAAAGCTCTCGGAGCCAAACGGTTTCGAGAGGTTTTAAGGCAAAAAGAATCGAGACACTGGTGGCTGCGTGCTGAAACTCATGATCCAGCTGATGATTCAAGATTTCAATCTCTTCAGCTAGAGTGTTCGGAGGAGCAGAGAGGAGTGCCAGGGTCTTCTCTTGATCTTGGACAATCCGCAAACGAACGGGAAGGGGCCGATCCGATTGTGGACTTCGCCAATGAGTAACAACATCAATCTGAGCCATGGTTCTACTCAGGTATTCCGAGGATTAAACTTGGAATTACGAGCGAGCTGCTCCCAATAAGCTCGTTCTTTGGAGGTAATTTGAGGTGGAACCTGTAGAAAAACAGTCACGAAAAGATCGCCACGTACACAGTCACGATTCGGCAAACCTTGTTCTCGGAGTCTAAATTTTTGTCCATTCTGAGTTCCTGCGGGAATCTGAATTCTTGATTCTCCTTCGAGTGTACGAACAGGTGCCTTGCATCCCAAAACAGCTTCCCATGGTGAAATCACAATTTCACAAAAAAGGTCCGTCTTTTTGACCTCAAAATCAGGGTGCTTGGCATAGTGGACGTAGAGAAGTAAATCACCGGGCGATCCATTTTTCTTACCCGGTTCGCCTTGGCCCGTCATTCGAATGGCTTGATGAGGAATCACTCCCGGAGGAACATTCACCTCGTAGACAAATTTTTCACTCTCTTTACCTCGAATCTCGGTCCGTTCCACGGTAATGGTACGTCGTGAGCCATGGACGACCTCTTCTAAGGTCACTAACAAGTCTGCCTCAATATCTTTACCTCGATTTTTGTTTCGAAACCACCTTCCAGGAAGTAAGGGAGTGCTCTTGATTCGATGAGTCATCGAGCCGAGAAGATTCTGAAAAAAATCACTAAACCCTGTTCCTCGAAAATGAAATTCGTACTGAGGTGAGACGGCCTTACTTTCAGCAGAAGGAGGAGATATCTTTCTCTTTTTTTGAACCCCCATCGAATCATATTCACGACGGCGCTCGGGATCACTTAAGACTTCATACGCTTCGTTGACTTCCTTAAATCGTTCTTCCCCAATTGATTTGATACTTGCGACATCCGGATGATATTTTTGGGCAAGACGTCGAAAAGCGTTGCGAATATCCCCTTCACTCGCAAAACGAGCGACTCCAAGAATTGCATAATAATTCTTGTATTCGAGGGACATAACTTATTTTCTATTAGAAGGCTCCCCCTCTAAATTGCAATCTCGAACTAAGGCTGCAAAGAGATCGGACTCCCCGCCTTGATGTTATACATCTTGGAGGCAGACCCTTGATTGACTGAGATTTCGAGTAACCCCTGGCTATTCTTTAACATGAGCGCACGGCCCGATGTCACTTTGCTATAGGTTTCTACGTATGGAGCAGAGAAACTGCTTCCCGTGAGCGTCACTTTCACTAAGGCGCCCATTTTCAGAGGAGTTGCAAACGAGGCAGGAATATTCGTCACCACATTTCCATAGCGATCGACATAAAGAACTTCCCCTGAAATGGAACTTCCTACAATTTTAGCCTGTATCATTTGAAGAGATTCGAGCTTTTTTTGAGGAGTTCCCATCGTGGAAGGATCTTCCCCTCGAGACAATGCTGCCGCCACGGGAGCAAAAATATCGCGCCCATGGAATGTCGATGCAGGTAATCCGTTTCGATAATATTTGACCTTATCTAAAGTCCAAATCCGCTCCACTCCCTCTCTCTCCGCAACTAAAGAAAAAAGACCATTGTCAGGACCGACATAGTACTTCCCTTGTTGTGTTAAAAGAAGAATCGGATTACGACTCCCTCCCACCCCGGGATCAACCACTCCTAAAAAAATTGTTTTGGAGGGAAACATCGCAGAAGCGCCCGTCAATACGACTGCTCCTCTTTTGATATTAAAAGGTTCAATTTCATGCGTTAAATCGACCAGACGCGCCTCGGGGGCAGAAGAGAGAATCACTCCTTTCATTTCACCCACATAGGAATCCTGTAACCCAAAATCTGTTAAAAGAACAATAAGACCTTGTCCGGCATTCATCTGTTTTTTCTCCGAGCAGCCATTCACCAAAAAGAGGGTGAAAAGAATGAATATAAATCGACGCATTCAGAACTCTTAGAGGAGTTTATTCGAACGACAAGACTTACCCTTCTTGTTTACGAAACTTCTCTTTATGGGAACACGCTCCCTTTTTAACACCTTAAAAGTTATTAATTTTTCTAATTATGAATTAAATCAATCACAGCATACCTTATTAATAAGAGTCGACGCCATGAAAACGGAAAGAATGTATTTGAATGGGAAATGGGTTGAGTCGCTCGATAGGAAAACACGGATTATTATTAATCCTGCCAATAACCTCTCGATGGCGACTGTCACCGAAGGAGCTGAAGCAGACGCGCAGCAGGCGATTCAATATGCGAGAACCGCTTTTGATAATGGCCCTTGGCCACAAATGAGAGCACCAGAACGAGCCTCTTTTCTTTTCAAGCTTGCAGACGCCCTTGAAAAAAAATCGGAAGAATTCGCGATCTTAGAAACCGAGAACAATGGAAAACCACTGCGAGAATCCCGCTACGATGTCGCAGATGCGGCGGCCTGCTTCCGTTACTATGCAGGACTAATCACTAAGCCTTTGGGACAAACATTTGAAGTAAGCGATCCGAATATCCAATCGATGGTCGTTCGAGAGCCGATTGGCGTCTGTGGTCAAATTATCCCCTGGAACTATCCCCTTTTAATGGCGGCGTGGAAACTGGCTCCGGGTCTTGCAGCAGGAAATTGCTGCATCTTAAAACCAGCCGAAACCACTCCACTCACCGCCATCAAGCTTTTTGAACTGATCGACAGCCTTGATTTTCCCCCGGGCTCGGCGCAACTATTGCTGGGACCGGGGGATCCGGTTGGATCCCTTCTCGCTTCAAGTCCTCTGGTGGATAAAATCGCCTTTACAGGCGGCACAGTCACAGGACGAAAAATCATGCAGGCAGCAACGGGGAATTTAAAGAAAGTCACTTTGGAATTGGGTGGGAAAAGTCCCAATATTATCTTTGCAGACGCAGACCTCGATATTGCTTTAGAATTTGCGATGTTCGGAATCCTTGCCGGCCAAGGAGAGGTTTGTAGTGCAGGATCGAGACTTCTTTTGGAATCCTCCATTGCAAAGGAATTTAGCAGCAAACTCGCCAAAGCTTTTCAAAAAGTCGTCGTCGGAGATGGAATGGACCCCGAAACGGAAATGGGGCCCATGATTAGCAGAGCCCATCTTCAAAAAGTTTTGAATTATGTTCAAATCGGAAAAGATGAAGGGGCAAAACTATTAACAGGCGGAAAAAAGATTGAGAGTGATAAACTGAACGTTGGTAATTTCATGGAACCAACGATTTTTGCTGAGACCACCCCCGAAATGAAAATCGTTCAAGAAGAGATCTTTGGTCCTTTTCTGGTCATTCAAACATTTTCGAATGAAGAAGAAGCGATCTCTCTTGCGAATCATTCTATCTATGGCTTAGCGGGAGGGGTCTTTACCAAAGATGGAGCTAAAGGGATGAGAGTCCTTCGTAAGCTTCGCGCCGGCATTACTTGGATGAACACCTATCATCCTACTTTTGTAGAAGCTCCTTGGGGTGGATACAAACAATCCGGAATTGGTCGTGAACTTGGTACTTTTGGCTTAGATGCCTATACCGAAGTCAAACAAATCAATATCAATCTAAATCCACAACGGCTCGGATGGTTTTCAAAAATTGGATCTTACTCTTGAACTCAAATTGTAGGAATCTTCGTCCAAAATTTATTTTTATTCATCTTAAAAGAAACTATCGAATCACTCCACGCTTTGATTCTTGAATAAATTGAAGCAGATTTTTGACTTCGGGAACCAAAGGTGAAATTTCTGAAATCCTTTCAATCGCTTGAGTCGTATTTAAAGAGGAATCCATTAATATTCGATAAGCAAAACGGATTTGTTTGATAATTTCATCAGAGATTCCATGACGTTCAAGTCCTACTTGGTTGATCCCACAGAGAACGGCTGGATTCCCATCCACAAGCGCATAAGGAGGGACATCTTTGACGACCTTGGAACATCCTCCGATCATGGAAAAAGCCCCAATGCGGCAGAATTGATGAGCAGCAGAGAGTCCTCCCATCACCACATGATCATCCACGATGACATGTCCTGCGACGGTTCCATTATTTGAAAAAATGACATTGTTTCCAATAACGCAATCATGAGCAACATGAGCATAGGCTAAAAAAAGATTTTGATCTCCGATTTGAGTCGCCGTTTTCGGAGCCGTGGCACGATTGATGGTTACAAACTCACGAAAGACATTCTTCGATCCAATATTTAAATGGGTTGGCTCGCCTTGATATTTCAAATCCTGTGTCTTCCCGCCAATGGAGCAAAACGGATGAAATTCATTTTCGGACCCACATTTTGTTTTTCCATTAATGGATGCATGATGCATCACTACACAACGATCGCCTAAAGCCACTTCCGATCCAATGAAGGCATAGGCTCCTACTTGAACCTCTTTCCCTAACTGAGCTCCTTCTTCAACGATCGCGGTAGGATGAATCAAATCTGATTTCACAAAATACTTTCTATTCGACGTTACGCATCAATAAGAGCGAACATCAACTCACCTTCAGAAACCACTTCTCCATTCACGAGACATTGTCCATAGGCTTTTCCAATCTTCCCTTTGGAACGCGTGAGTTCCGCATGAATCATCAAGGTATCGCCAGGAACCACGGGCTTACGGAACTTTACTTTATCCGCACTCATGAAATAACCGAGACGTCCGGCTTGAGTCGATTGACGTAACATTAAAATGCTAGCGACTTGAGCCATCGCTTCGACTTGAAGCACTCCGGGCATGACAGGATGTCCGGGGAAATGACCTTGGAAGAAAGGTTCATTGATCGTTACTGATTTTTGTCCAATCGCTTTTGTCGGTCCATCGAAACGAATAATTTTATCCACTAACAAGAAAGGATAACGATGCGGCAATATCTTCATCACCTCGTTAATATCTAATCCAGTTTCGCCCACCGGGATATTTTCCACCGGCATGAGTTGACTGAGATAACTCTTATATTTCTTATAAATCGCCTTCGAGAGTTCCGCATTCAAAGCATGGCTCGGCTTCGATGCATAGATATGAGCCTTGAGCCGAACAGGAACCAAAGCAAGATCTCCGATAATATCTAAAATTTTATGACGAACAAATTCGTCTTCGAAACGCATCGGTTCACGACTAATGACGGAATCGCCTTGAATCACAACCGCATTTTCGAGACTCCCCCCTTTGATCAATCCCTTATCCATCAATGGCTTTACTTCCTCGTAAAAAACAAAAGTGCGAGCAGGGGCAATTTCTTTTGAATATTTTTCGACGTTCAATTCCCAGTGCAAAAATTGAGTATGCTTACCGAGATGGTTTGCATTCGTACACGAAACTTCAAAGGTATCGGAGGGCCAAGCAATCATATAGGCCCCATCCTTCCCTTCGACACGAATCGGTTCACGAAGTTCAAAAAAACTGACCTTTTCAGTTTGTTCTTGAGCTCCGGCTTCAGTCAAAAGTTCGGAATAAATTTTACCACTCCCATCTCCGATCGGCGGTTCATTGGCATCCAGCTCAACGATTGCATTATCAATTCCGAAACCTCGAAGAGCAGAAAGGAGATGTTCGACGGTATGAACCTTGATATTGCCTTCACCAATCGTCGTTGCCCGTTCTACTTGTTTCACATGATCAATGTGAGCTTGAATCGTCGGCTCATCGGGAAGATCAATCCGTTTAAATAAGTAACCTGAATTGACGGGAGCGGGCTTTACCGTCAGCGTCACCGCATTTCCTGTATGAAGAGCCAGCCCTTTGATTGTTGCTTCGCGAGCTACCGTCTTTTGTAAAACATTCGACATCTGTGGATTGAAACGAAAATAAGGGGATGGAGTCAACCTCGAAAAAAGTTTATTTTAAGATAGAAGCCCAAAATAGGGTAAAAATGAAAAATCCGCCCTTGTCTTAACCAAGGGCGGATTTGCTTTTACCGTGAAGGGATGTTTTCCCCTTCGATAAAAATCTTCATCAGAAACTCGAGCGTTAAACCGAAGAGCCACCTTTTGTTGCAAGCTGACGCTGACGAACTGCGGCTTCTGCTTCCTTGATTTTTTGATCAGGAACTGTCCGGACGTCGGTCACCATTCCAATTTTATTTAAAACCCAGACGGTCCATTTCGTCGGATCAAATTGCCAAGGCTTCACTCCATTACGATAATCATGTTGAAAGGTATGATGGAAATTATGATACCCCTCACCAAAGGTCACCAAGGCAACAAACCAACTATCACGAGCACTGACCTTATCATCATAAGGACGGTCACCGATGTAATGGCAAAGTGAATTGATCGCAAACGTCGCATGTTGCACGGCAACAACACGAAGAAATCCACCGATTAAAAATGCCCCTAACGCGGTGATAGGTCCGCCCACAAACCATCCAATAAGCGGAGGAAGTGCAAAGCTTACTAAAATCGCGATCTTCACAAAGTTCCGATGCTGCCACATGACCATCTTGTCCTGCAAAAGGTCCTTCGCATTATCGAAGGGAGGATCAATCCGAAATTTCACAAAGAGCCACCCGATATGAGCCCAGAAAATCCCCTTATTAATATTGTAAGGATCCTCATCATGATCCACATGCTTATGATGTTCGCGATGATCCGTCGTCCATTCAATGGCAGACCCTTCAAAAGCCGCAGCACCAAAAATCAAAGTGAAGAGCTTTACAGGAGCGCTTGCTTTAAATGAAAGATGCGAAAAGAGACGATGGTAGCCCAACGTAATACTTCCTGCCGCAAACCAAAACATGATCGAAAAATAAACGAGATGAAAAACCCAATGGGCTTTAAAATCTTCCCAATACGCGATCAAATACCAGGGAACGCCAATGAGTGCAACAACAGCGGTACCGACGAGAAATCCACTGATATAGTAGTTAATTCGTTTTCCACTTTTCTTTGCTTCAATTTCCAACAGCTCAGCCTCAGTCATCTGAATACCTCACAAGTTTATTTTCAGGAAAATCTCTTTTCAATCGAGATTTTGGTTCTTTAAAAAGCCGTCTCAGCTTTTTATCAGTGCAAAGATATTAACAAAAAAATAATGAAAGTCTCTGTTAAAATGATCTTCGAGATCTGAAATTAGTATTATTTAATACCCTATTACAAGACAGATCACCTTAAACAATATTTTTGCAACAAAATTGTTAAAAAGAGGCAATATTTTTATTTAACCAAAACTTCTAACGCCCGATCAATTTCTTCAAAGGTATTATAAAAATGAGGAGAAAATCGAAGAAGCGGTTTTTTGGATTTATCCCAACGCAGAGAAGCGACAACGCCTGCCTCAGAAAGCTGACGATAGATTTGATTTAAATCCGTCTCCGCTTTTGTGGTGGTCACAATACCGGTCAATGAATTCTCCGGAAAAGCCTCAGACAGAACATTCCAACCTGACGAACGCAGTTTCTCTCGTAAGTAAGTATGCAATTGAATTAATCGCGGGTAAATGGAATCAACACCAATCGACTGAATCACTTCCAAAGAAGCTTTCATTCCAATAATACCGAGCCCATTCAGTGTTCCGACTTCAAAGCGCTGGGCTGTGGAGTGAAAATGAATTTCATCTTGAGCGACAAAGCCCGGAGAATTGACATTAAAAGAACCCAACAATGTCGGATGAAAACGATCGTAAAGCTCAGGATTCACATAAAAAATCCCCGCCCCGATCGGTCCCAATAACCATTTATGGGAATCCGCACTCAAAAAATCGATATACCGAACATCGATTGCAGAGGCGCCTAAAGACTGAATGGAATCCAAGCAAAAGAGAATTCCTCTTTTTTTAAGTTCTGTTCCAATTGCCTCATAATCTAAACGATAACCCGTCAAATAATGACATGAACTCAATGCTACGAGTTTCGTTTTGGTCGTTAAATGAGAAAAAACCAATTCCGGAGTAATCACACCTGTTTGCTCTGGTTTTAAAGGAACGGGACGAACTCCTTTTGTCTCTAAATTACTCCATGGATAAACATTGGAGGGATAATCGCCGGGATAATAGACGACCTCATCTCCACTCTCCCAAGAGATTCCTAATGCGACCAGATTAAGCCCTAAAGCGGTAGGACCAATCAGAGCAATATCCTGAGGACGCGCTTGAATTAAATCCGCAGCCAGTTGACGCGTCAGTTGTAAGTTTTTAAAAAAATCCCCGCATTCTTGAAAATCGAGTGTCGCTTCCCAAGCATAATCTTGGACGGCTTGAGCCGCAGACCGAGGTAAGGGAGCAACTGCCGCATGCGCAAAAAATATTTTATTTTTAACGACTGGAAATTCACTCCGTCGAATCTCTTCATTATTCAGAATTTCCGTTAAACGTTGAGATTTCATATTTTATCCTAGGGATTCCATACTGCAGGAACAGAAGGCTTCGCTTCATTTTGTAACGATTCTTTTGCTGTTTGATAATAATCAATAACCCCCTGCGCGATGGATGACGCAAACTGACGATAAATACTTGGAACACTCACTCCTTGAATCACTTTTTTCCCCTCATATTCTCCCGCAATAATTCGTTCATAGGCATCCTTAGCATTCATATAAGGTCCCTCAACGAAAACAGTGGCTCCTTCAAACCAACGATTTGCCGCTAGATTCCTCGCATAGACGTAAGGTTCATCTTTCATCGACACCACAGCCTCCCAGTTTTTATATTCCTCAGGAGCGATTTGAAAGGATTCTTTCATTCGCAGGGCGATTTTTGAAGCGAGCTTTAATTCCATTTTTTCATTCTGTTCAAGAAGGCGAGAAAGAAGATCGTACTTCTGATCGTCGTACTTGAGCTCACTCGCCATAAAAGCCCCGTTCACAAATAATACGAGTCGACTTTTTTCAACGAGCCGTGGATTCAAAGGATCAGATCCCCACTCTCCGGCATTATAATGCAAACAGATCGTTAAGTCGGGTTTTAATTCATGAACACGATCTGCCCTCGCTCGAATTTCGGCCGTACGATAAAAAAGCGTATTCGCTCTCTTTGAAATTTCTTCTTCAATCGGCAAAAACTTACCCACGCCTAAATCAAAAATCCATTTTAACGCCTCTTCTCGAAGCTGAAAAGGACGGACACTCGTGACAGGCTCTTCATCTTTTTTCGTCCATACCACTTCTGCTCCATATTTTTGGAGTTCTTGCTCGAGATCTAAACAGGTCATCAAATTGATGTGAGCTTCCTCAACAGAAGGGGCATCTCCTATTTTAAAAAAGCGCTCCTCAAGTTTTGCATAGTCGCCGCCAATATGACCCGGATCTAAACAAATTCTTAATCCTTCAAGAGGCTTATTCGTTTCTTTCAGCAAAGGAAATTTCATCACTCGAGGACGATCACGTGCGGATGATTCATCGGAACTAAAAAACAACGAAAACAAAGGTATCGTCCTGCCCAGATCCGAATAAAGAGTCATCGACTCAGAAGAAATCCGTAAATAGGATCTCAATCCTCGATCGACTGAATACAATTGATCTAACAGCGTTTCAAAACGCTCTTTTGTAATGGTAAATTGATAATCTTGAAGCTTTTCCCAACGAGGCTCAGGAGCAAGTGGAGAAAGCCGTGAAGCCCAACCTTGTGATACGAAAATCCCAAAAAATAGACACAGGGATAAAATTCGCATCAAAATGATAGGCTTTAAAAAATTACTTTTTCTTTTTATCGACTAATCTCTGGAGCTCTAATTTCAATTCAACAACGCCGCCTGTTTCGGATGAGACAACGCCATAACCGATATCTTCTTCTTTACCGTCCTTATCTGCAAAAAGACGAACGGTCCAATAGGGAAGACGAGCATTGTTATCGCGAGAGAGATCAAAAGTAACAGTGCTGAGCTTTATTTTTTCTAAGCTTCCACTTTTGATGATCGCTTGAAGCGCTTGATTGGAATCTACTTTTAAAGAAGAAGGAGAAATCACTTCGTTATCCTTATAAGCGGCTAAACGCATTTTATCGAGCTCGAAGTATCCATCCCGAATCTCAATCGGTTTTCCAGCGCGAATGGTGACAATACGACCTTGTTGACGGGCATTGAGATCAAGAAAAACAAAAGACCAAGTGCTAGGAGTTAAGGTTTTTTCGTCGCGCTTTCCAATGATTTGAATCACTTTTCCAACCGACTCTTTTGCGATATGGTTTTCCGCCGATTTCAAAGCATCAAAAGCAGTGGGTGCTTTTTCAGAAAAAGCAAGTTGAAGCAAAATCAGAGAGAAAAGAAAAATACGTTTCATATGGTTTTATCAGTGTAAGAAAAAGAGCAGTTTTGTCAAACAACTCATCGAACAGGCTTCGCTTTCCCGGAACATTTCAATTTTTAGATTATGCGGGAATCTGTTGGGTAATACAGTGATAGGCACCCAATCCCCAGATTAAATCCAAAGAAGGAATCCCCACGACACGCCGGGAAGGAAAACAGGCCTGAAGAATATCGATCGCTTTTTTGTCATTCGGATGATTAAAAATCGGGAGCAAAACCACACCATTCGCGATATAAAAGTTAGCATAACTCGCCGGCAGACGCTGTCCTTCACGCTCAATTACTCCAGGCGTTGGTAAATCAATAATTTGAAGTTTTTCCCCTTTGGCCGTCGTCATCATTTCCAGCCGAAGCTTATTTTCAATGAGTCGACTGTAATTTCTATCTTGAGGATCTTCTTCTAAAATCGTAACCACGGTGGTGGGATTTACAAAACGAGTCAAATCATCCACGTGCCCATCTGTATCATCCCCTTCAATCCCGTCACCAAGCCAGAGAATTTGAGTTACTCCCAAATAATCTTTTAATTGCTGCTCAATTTCATTGGATGAGAGATGCGGATTTCGATTTGGATTTAAAAGGCAGGACTCGGTCGTCAGAAGAGTCCCCTCTCCATTCACATCGAGGGAGCCCCCTTCCATCACTGTCCGATTTTTAAAAAGAGGAAGCTTTAAATATTCCGCAATCTGAGTCGGAACTGCATCATCCAGATCAAATGGAGGATACTTCCCTCCCCATGCATTATATCCCCAATCCACAATCGCCCGATCGGCTCCTTTTTTAAGAACGATCGGACCATGATCCCGACACCAGGGTTCGTAAGCTGGAAAAGGGTGAAGAAAAACATTTTCCCCTTCTTGAATTCCTTTTTGAGAAAGCGCATTGACGACAATTTGACGATGAGCGTCATCAAAATAATTGATATGAACTTCTTCATGATCTCTCAAAATACGAGTCATCTCAGCCCAAATCGCGGGAATAGAATCATAATGATCTGGAAAACTGATTCCTTCGGGTCTTGGAAAACTGAGCCAAGTCCCTTGATGTTTGGCCCATTCAGGAGGCATTAAATACCCTTGATCGGCTGGAGACCCCGCTGTAAATCCACCATTTTTCATATCTCTACTGTGTCTGGAAAACTTTTTGAGCCAAGCAGAATTTAAAGGCTCATCAAAAAGAAACACTGCTGTTACTTACTCTTGACGCTGATATGACCATTGTTTTCTAAAATCGCGTAATGAACATCTTTGATTGAAAAACATCCCGCAGCCCGAATCGATGCCTCCAGCTCATTCATGGCAATCTGCTGACGCGTCATCACATCCTCAAAAATATGTCCATTATGAATGAGAACTTCAGGACGACCATCGACGATCGCTTCAATTTTTTTACTCTTAAAAGTCGCAAAACCGACTCCATAATTCAAAAGAATCAAAGTCGAGGCCGAGATCAATCCACCTAAAATAGAATTATCTCCAGCATTAATAACGTTTTGAACGGCATTACTTAAGACCAAAAGAAGAACGAGATCAAAGGGCGACATTTGCCCGATTTGTCGTTTCCCACTTAATCGCAATAAAATCAGCAAAAAAAAGTAAACAATAAAGGCCCGGAAAACAAATTCCCACCAAGGCACGGAAAGAGTCCACATGATTAAAGCTTAAACAGATCTCATCGAAAGCAAAAGCGTTTTTGATTTAGGGCATCAACGGCGTCTTGTCGTCCAAATTCACAGCTGCTTTTTGATTGGTTTGAATCGTCGTTGGATCCAACTCTGCACGCAGAATCTTAACATCTTTCGGCGCCTTAATCCCCAAACGTACTCGTTGGCCATCGATCGAAACAACGATGACTTCAATATTGTCGGCCAGTTTAACGGCCTCCCCTTCTTTTCTAGATATCACAAGCATTCGGCCCCCAAACCAGCTTAAATTTCAAACGCTTCCGCTTCAGAATACTGAGCGTCGTTCCGGATAATGATTTGTCTGCCTAATTTATTTTTTAAATTTACAATGATCGGTGCCCGCATATTCGCTTCTCCTTTTATTTTATCGGAGCCGTCTTGAATACAGAGCACAAAATAGACCATGCACTCTCCCTCTTTTGGCGAACCGATGGAAATCATATCCGTATCTTCAACTTCAAAATAGTAGTCTTTTTTTAAACGAAAAGCCTCAATCACGGCAAAACCGAGCTTTTCATCATCCACACTTTGGAGCCAAAAAAGAGGAGGTCTCTCCTCGTTTTGAACAAAAATAAATCGGTGATGGGTGGGAAAACCGGGGATTCCCAAAGGAAAAAGAATGGTTTTATCCTGAATTTCTTTTTCAAATGTTTCAAGGTTAGTTTCGGATGGGCTCATCTCACGTAATCCAATAGGCTGATGTTTAAGATGCGGGCTCCGGACTGGAGGGCCGCCTGATAATTAAATTGAGTTTTTTGGAGTTGAGTCAAAACGTCTGCCATATTGGCTTGAGTTAATTCAGAAACTCTTTGCTTCCCGAGTTGTTGATCTGTTTGGACACGGGTACTATTGGCATCTAACGCCGCAAGTTTAGCTGAACTTTTACCGAGTTGTTCGGTAATAATATCCATACTGTTTTTTAAATCTGTAATCTGCGTCGTCGAAGTCGGTGTTCCGCTATTGAGGGAGGTGAAAAGATTTTGAACCGTTGTTAAAATATTCGTTGTCCCATTGGATAAAAATCCTTTTGCCGTCACCGTTCCATTTCCAGCGACGATCCCGGTATCGAATGAGTAATTTTGATTCACATCGACCTTCGTCACATTGGCCGTTGTCGTCGAATTTAAAACAAAATTGCCAATGGAAGTATTGGAAGTCGCCACCAAACCGGTCGAACTATCTAAAACAGGGGGCTTATTTTCCACACCCCCAAAAGTGTAATATCCATCCACTTGGGTATTTGCAAGATTCGCCATTTGACTGACAATATCTTTCACTTCAACGGCTAATGCCTGTAGATCACCCGCGTTTAAAACATTATTTCCACGTTGAGCGAGTTCGTATGATCTCGAAACAAGCTTCTGCATCGAGGTCATTGCACTCTGATTGGATTGCAGCTTTAATTGAGCTTCGTTGCTGGAGTTCACATACCCCAGCATTCTCGAAAGATCTTCTGTCGAATTCAATGCGACGGCATAATCTCCTGGATTATCCGATGCCTCAACAATTTTTAAACCTGTCGCGGATTGAGTTTGAAGATTCAACTGCTTCGTTTGAAGCGAATTCAGCTGTTGCTGTAACGTCTCTGGAAAAAGATTACTTGTGACTCTCATTGATGCCTCCTTGCATACTTAGGTAAGATTATACCGCATCTTGCGGATTATTCCATCATTTTTTTATTATCGTCCTGCACCCATGCCATTGACCACTTTTGTATACATTTCATCGGCAACGGAGACTAAGCGGGCGGATGCTTCGTAAGCTCGTTGAAAACGAATTAAATTTGTCATTTCTTCATCAATGGAAATTCCAGAGACAGACTCTCTTTGCGCTGTCAATTGATTCATCACCAAAGTCTGTGTGGAACTATCCCGAGTGGCTTGCTGGACGATAAATCCTGTATCCGCAACCACACTGCTCCGGTAATATTCCGAGAGACTTGTGTTCGTCCATCCGCTTCCCGGAGAAATTTGGGTGTCTCTTAGGTTCGCAATCGTACTTGCATTGGTGCTATTCAAGGGGCTATTCGCAGCGGACGATGCCGCTAAAGCTCGACCATTTGTCAGGCTCATCGAAATCGTTGCAGCCGCATTTCCAGCGGTGAAAGAAAAAAGGTTTCCAGCGTTATTGTTATTATCTAAATCGTAGGCAGAACCATTGTTTTGGAGGGCATTCACCTGAGTCGCTAATTGAGTCGCGAAAAGTTCAAGGCGTTCATAGACCGTATCTGCGGTTGTTGCAGAGCTTCCCCCTGCAACCGAAGCGCTTCCGACCACAAAATTAGCCACATTCACGATGGCTCCCAACTCGCCACCTAATCCAGTTGAGGCAGGAATCGTACTCGTTGCTGAATTCGTCAATGTAACCAAAGCCGGATTCGTCGCCGAAATTCCGACAGAAGCAGTCGCTGTCGATGCATTTCCATTAATGACGGTTCCAGCAGCATTATCACCCAAAACTAAATATCCCCCTGCCGTTCCACCTGTCGCTAACGCGGTTCCGGTTGTATCCGCAATCTGAATATCGACCATTGATGAATTGGTCGCATTCGTTGAGGTTTTAATGCTGATGAGTTTGGAAAGATTTTCAATCGCCTCTTGACGCTGATCTCTTAAATCATTGGCCGGCGCTCCCGTTTGGGACTCGACCTTCATGATCTGACTATTCAGCGTCGCAATTTGCTTCGATAAAGTGTTTACGTCCGTCGCTGTTGATCCAGCCTCGGATCTCATATCCGTTTGGACATCGCTCAAACGACTTGCGATCGCCTGAATATCCCCTGCCAATGATCGAGCACGTTCGAGAACCTGTTGACGGTACTCCAAAGATGTCGGATTGGCCGCCAGTGATTGGTACGCTTCGTAGAACTGATTTAAATCATTTTGAACACCGGTCTCCGAACTCGCTCCATTGACACCTCCTGTGGTGTCTGTACTTAAGTTTTCACCCAGAGTTTCTTGAACCAAGGAAGCTAAAGAGGCCTTCTTATCGTAAAATCCTTGATTGAAGGTTTGCTTCACAATTTGATTATCTAAGTACTTGCTACGAAGAGATTCAATATTGGAGGCATAGGAGCCTGTTCCCTGAGGTCCTAGGGATAAATTGAGTTGAATGTCGGTGACCAAATTGACACGTTGCCGCGCTGCATTCGGTGTATTTACATTCGAAATGTTATGGCCAGTCACCTCAATCGCGAGTCTCTGCGCATTGAGTGAACGTGCTCCCATTAAGAGCGTGCCGGGTAATCCTATTCCTGCCATAATCGACTCCTTTCGATTAGACCTGGGTGTTCAAGAAGCTTCCGCTGGAGGTCAATCCATACGGCAAGGCGCCAAATTGATTATAGATCGGAGGCCGATCTTGCTTACCAATCACTTCATCAAAAATTTCCTGTAAAAAGCGAAGGCTATTTTCCAAAAGTAAATGATTTTGGAGTGTCACTTCTTGAAGTTGTTTCAATTTTTCAAAAATAGAATGTCCTAGACCTTGATACTCATTGGTAAGTGGTACTTCAGGCCAAACCCCTTTTAAGGATCGCTCTAAAACTTCCACTCGTTGCGAGAGATAGTCCATGCGATTAGTTAAAGGAGGAAGCAAAGCGGTTTGACGATTCAATATCGCGGTTTGCTCTTCCTTTTGACATCCTAGAAGTTCATCCAGCGTTGTACTGAGTTCCTTCAAAGGACCATATTTAGCTTCCATGCTGTTCATAGGTCTTATCCTTTTATCATTCTAATTTAAAATTTTTGAGTCGCAAGGGTTCTCTTCAGTGAATCTCCCATTTCTTGTTTTTCGGCAAGCTTCACGGTCTCTTGATAAATTTGTCGGCTCAATCCCAGGGCCTCACTTTTAGAAAGTTCACCAGAAATGGCATCCTTAAACATATCGGCAAAAATATTACCGCCCGCGGATTCAGGAGCACCAGGAAGTTTATCTCCCATGGCTGAAAGCATATTTTTAGCGAAAGTGGATTCCAACGCCTGAGCCGCCTGAAGCAGCTTTTTTTGATTATCCGTCTTCGGAGTAATTTTTTCAGGAAGTATTCTTCCACTCATTATACTGAGAGAAACTGTATTCATTGGAGGATCAACTCCGCTTGTAAAGCACCCGCTTGCTTCATGGATTGAAAAATAGACATCATATCCCGAGGAGTCACACCGAGTGTATTCAAAGCACTGGCAACCTCTTGAATCGTCGGCATATCGTCTAAAACCAAAAACTTAGGCTTCTCTTCTTTGACATCGGTTGTGGTTTGGGAGGTCACAACCGTTTGAGCTCCCGTATTTTGAGTTAAGTTTCCGCCTGTTCCACCTGCAGATGCGACACCGGACTGACCGGTACCAGGAATCATTTTAATATGAGAGCCCGATGGAGGAGTTACTCCCGCAGCCACAGGGTATTGAGTTCCTTGATCATCTTCATAAATCACGCTTCCGTTGACCACCAAGGGAATCTGCGCGGCTCCAACCACGCCGGAAGCGGCAGCGCCACCGGCACCGCCCGCTCCGGCCTGATTGTTTCCGATGATATTGCCTGTGAAGGCATTGGGTTGAGAAACGGTTTCAGTATTTGTAATCGCCACAGATAAATTTCCGTGAGCTACAGCAACACTATCAATTCTAATCTTCGTATTTGCCACAATGGTTCCGGTCTTTTCATTAATCACAATACGAGCGGCCGCATCGGGACGGAAAACCACATTCTCCACGCGTGCAATAAATTCCATAATCCGATCATCATTCTGTGCTTCTTTCGGAACATAGACACGAACCGTCGATCCACTCACCGCTTGGGCTAAAGGAGCCACTTGTTCGTTGATCGCATTGGCTAAACGGACAGCGGATGTAAAATCGTTCTCACGAAGAGCAATTTGAAGCATTCCTCCTTGAAAGAGATCCGTCGCAATCTCCCGTTCAACAAGAGCTCCACTCGGAATTGTTCCTACCGTCGGATGATTTTTTTGAAATGTGGAACCGCCGGGTCCGCCGACACCCGCTAAAAATCCACCCGTCGCAATACTTCCTTGAGCAACCGCATAAACAAGTCCATCTCCGCCCACGAGAGGAGTTTGTAAAAGCATTCCGCCTTGAAGCGCTTTCGCATCGGCAATCGATGAGATCGTTACGTCTAATTTACTTCCGTTTCGTGCAAAGGGAGGAATCTTGGCCGTCACCATCACTGCTGCGGCATTTTTGGCCTTAATTCCGTTTTCAGCGATCGATAAACCAAATTTTTTGATTAAATTTTGGATACTGACTCGAATTAAACTCGCATCAGAGTCCCCTTGATTGTTCAAACCAATGACCACTCCATAGCCGATCAATTGATTTTCACGTGCTCCAACGACCATGGCGACATCTTTGACTCGTGACTGAGCATTGAGGTTCGTGAGAACACAAAGCAAAGCCAACAAACTCAAGAGTCCGGATCTAAAAAGGATTAATGGATTCATAAACTTTTGTAAGAAACCCTTTCTGTTGGTCTCGACTCAAGGAGCCCTCTCCTGCTTGTTTGATTTGAAGATCCGCGATCTTCGTGGATGCTACTAAATTATCCCTACTCAAATCGTCTCTGCGAACCAATCCGGTGACCGTCAAATGGACCGTTTCCTCGGAAGTTGTAAAGGTACGACTTCCTAAAATTCTCAAGGTATTATTCGGAAGCATATCGGTCACACGAGCTTGAATCGTCGTGGTTAAAGTCTCTTTATTATTGATACTTCCATCGCCTTCATGATCTCGTGATCCACCCCATTGAAAACTTGGAGGAAGATTGCGATACCGATAAAACTGACCCATTCCATCTTGAGTATTATAAAAAAGATTTGAAATCGCATCCTGAAGTGAATTTTTCTTAGAAGACTTAATTTGTTCGTTTAATTGCGTCTGTGTACTTAATACCACCGAAATCGTCACAAGATCGCCGACTTGGCAAGCGGTACGATCCGCAAATAAAAAGGGGATTGCGCTTCCGCGTGTATCATAAAGTGAACCGTTTTGTGCCCATGAAGGAACAAGACAACTGAATCCCAAAATCATCAAAAAAAGTGTTTTTAAATTAGTTGGCATAAACCGTATTCGTTTCATCAACCACTCGCGCTAACAAGCGCTTGTGAGAGGTTGGGTTTTGAATGTTGATTAGATTGCCTCGAGCACCATCTTCGAGAGCAACCCCTTGCATGGAAACCGATACTCCACTCATTTGATAATGAACGTAAACGTTTGTTCCTCTTTTAACGACAATTCGAGGTTTAAAATCATTTCCCATGAGCGGTTTTCCCGCCACTAGACTTCGGTTAAGGGTCGACTCCGCTGGAAGAATATTTCCAATGTAAATTCCGGGAGGTTGTTGAAGAATATCCATACTCACCGCTTTAAAATCATTTAAACTCAGGAGGTCTCCCACGCTCATATTCTGTGTGGAAATCCAAGCCGTTTTCATCCAACTCCAACGGAATCGAAAGGACTTGGTCAGTACGGAATCCCCTTTGCACATCACTCGAAGAAGAACAGAACTCCAGGCACTTTGATTCGTAGAAGGAGCAAAATCCATTTGAAAATCGATATCTCCCGATGGAACTAAAAAAGGAGAGTAACTGGATACTTCTTGAAGAATCGCGCTCTTCTTTTCACCAATCAAAGCTTCCAGTTGTTGAGTTAAGAGCGAACGAAATTCAGATTCCATCACAGTCCGAGCAGGACGAGAGACGCGAACCGAGGTCGGACCTTGCCAATGAATTTCCACTTGGCCTGTCCGTCCTCGGATCGCGCGTTCTATCGCTTCTATCGAATAATTTTTTTCGGTTCCTAACGCAGGACTAAGTCCTAAAGATAAATTCCAATATTCCTGTCTTCCATCTTCCATCGATTGAACAACATCGCCGAGCGTCACCTCGGAAGCACTGACTTGGGCCGAGGGTTTCAGCTCCAACTGCATCGCGGAAAGAGATCCTACAATGAGGAAACCCATCAATAAAAATGTTTTAGTTTTCATATGAAACTATCGTCGGAGATTATTTGCAATCGACATCATTTCATCCGAAGTCACAATGGCTTTGGAATTAATTTCATAAGCTCGTTGAGCTTGAATCATTCGCACCATTTCTTCCACAACACGCACATTCGAAGCTTCTAAATAACCTTGAGAAAGCGTTCCAAGCCCTTGCGATCCTGCTCCGATACCATCTTCTGCGGCACCCGAAGCTTCTGTTGCTTGATACAAGTTATCACCAATCGCCCTCAACCCTTCAGGATTTGGAAAATCAGTCAAAGTAATAGGAGAAAGCTGTTGAACCGTACCGTTTAAAACGATCGAAAACGTCCCATCATTCCCAATCGTGATTTCAGTCGCTTTGGGATCAACCTGGTCAGTCCCCGCTAAACGATATCCTTCATTTGTGACCAATTGACCTTGAGAATTTAGCTTTAAACTTCCATCCCGCGTATAGGCAAAATCGCCATTGGGGAGTTGAACTCTAAAAAAACCTTTACCTTGAATCGCAAGATCCGTCTTATTGCCTGTTGCGGTTAAATCACCTTGTAAAAAAGAACGGCTCGTCGATACCGGCTTTGCACCGTACCCGACTTGTAAACCGACCGCTGTATTCGTTCCATCTCCTAATGTCCGACCGGGAGTCCGTTCCGTATCATACATTAAATCGGCGAAATTCGTCATCGAACGCTTAAAGCCCGTCGTATTGACGTTAGCCAAGTTATTCGAAATGACGTCAATATTCAGCTGTTGGGCTTGCATCCCACTTGCTGATGACCATAGCGCACGAATCATGATGAACCTCCCTGTTCAATTTATCTAACAACTATCAAGAGATCGGTTTAATCATTAAACCTTTTCCCCTACGGTGCGAAGCAACTTCCCGGTGACGTCATCCTGACTTGCCAGGGATTTTTGATTCGCTTCAAAGAGCCTCAGCGCCTGCATCATCGTGATGGCGGAACCGACAACATCCGTGTTGCCATATTCCAATGACCGCTGAAGCACGAGATCTTCCGTTCCCATCCCTGGTAACTTCAGATCATCCTTTACCGGTACATATCGACCATTTCCTGCATCAGCAAGTGCTGCTGAAGGATTATCGAAATGCACGAGGCCCATTTTTCCGGCATCAGTGCCGTCAATTTGGATTCTTCCTTGCTCATCAACATCAAAGGATGATGCCGATGCCACTGTCAGAGGCGTGCCTCCCTCTGTTAAAACCGCGTCACCATCCGTGGTGAGGACTCGGCCGTCCGTGGCCCGATAAAATGATCCATTCCGGGTGATAAGCTCACTTCCTGTGCTTTTATCACGAATTCTAAAAAAAGAATTATTTCCCTGAATCGCAAAATGAAGCGGATCTCCACTCTGCGTGATGGGCCCCGAGGTGAAATCTGTCGCTACATCCGTGTAGATCGAGAAGTTCTTCGAGACCACTTTAGGACTTATCTCCCCGCGAACACGATTGTTCACCGACGTGTCATCCTTGACAGCAAAGGCAGCAATCGATTGACGGGCACCAGGAATTGTTTGACGTGCAAGATTGGAGGCAATTGATGCTTGCCGATCCATACTAGACCTCATCCCACTCGCAGCTTGATAAATCCCAACGTTCACGAGTCATTTTCTGCAAAGGCCATGCCAAATAAAAATAAATTTCTTAAAATTCGATCGCCTTCGAGGTAAATTCTTGGAAAATTAATCCGATCTTTTTATGAAAATCTTTTATTTTTTAAAGAAAACCAGGAAATGGTAATATTTTCCCAAAAAAAAGAGGTATATTTTTCCAAATCGAATAATCGGAATTATTTACCCTAAGTCTTCCATTATTTCTTTTGAAGAGAAAGAAACAAAAAGGAACAACCAAATACAAACATCACAATTCCCCAATAAAAATTGAGGTTCCAATCACTTGAAACAGCTCCACCGACCGTTGGATGCAATAAACCTGTCACAACCAAAACAACCCCCACGACAGAAAAGTAGATTCCAATCGGCATTCGAATATCAAGATTCATACGTCCTCCTTTACCAAAAGATTATATTTAAAATAAGAGCCAAGACTAAAACAACCCCGCCAAGTACAACGGGATTTAAGTAAAATGGAGATCCATCCGACTTCTGTTTCGGAGTGAGGGAATAAACGAGCCCAACAAGCTCGGACTCACTTTTTCGTTGAGACGTCATTAAAGAAATAAAGATCGTCACGATAAAGCATCCAGAAGCGGCAAAAATCGCCGTCCAAAAATTTTGGGCCATATCACTTGGGTAGATATGTTGAATACTCCCCAACCAACCCCCTTTAAAGAGGGAATGCGCCCCAGCGGGCTGAGTAAGTCCATGATGAAGTGCAGCCAAACACGTTCCCGTGAGTAATCCAAAAAAAGCTCCGTGTCCCGTCGTCCTTTTCCAGAACATTCCGAGCAAAAAAGTCGATAAAAGAGGGGCATTTACAAAGGCAAAGATCAACTGCAGTAAATCCATAATGTTATTAAACTTTGAAGCCGCATAAGCCGCCCCCATACTCGCCAAAATACCGAAAACCGTCGCGAATTTTCCAACCCACAAATAGTGAAGATCGGACGCATTTTTACGAAAATAACTTTGATAGATATCATAGGTCCAGACGGTATTAAAAGCAGTTACATTTCCTGCCATCCCCGACATAAATGAGGCCATCAAAGCTGTGAGTCCTAATCCTAACATCCCGGCAGGGAAGTAATGCTTCAACATGAGCGGAATCACCATATTATAATCGTAAGCCCCATCCCTGATCGGCAATTGAAAGCCACTATCAGGGGTGACCGTTAACGCCATTGCCAACATCCCGGGCAAAATCACTAAAAACGGAAAAAACATCTTCGGAATGGCCGCAATGAGCGGCGTTCTCCGGGCCGCACTCATCGATTCGGCTGCCATTGCACGCTGAACGACTAAAAAATCTGTGCACCAGTAACCGAATGAGAGAATGAAACCTAACCCCATCGATAAGCCGAACCACTCCACGCCCATCGGATTGGAAGCAGGCGACCCCATTTGACTCCACGAGTGAGTCATGGCATCTGCAGAAAATCCGTTCTTAATCCTCACTTCACTCAATCGAGCCACCAAACCATCCCATCCGCCTACACGAATCAACCCGAGAATCGAAAAAATTGAAGCACCTCATTATATATCGCACTCGTTAATCCCCCCATAAAGATATAAGCGAGAACAATCACCCCCGATAGGACAATACTCAGATGGAAATTCCAGCCTATTAATGCTTCCAAAAGGATCGCCAAACCATACATAGAGACACCCGAGGAAAAAATCGTCATCAAAGCAAAAGTAATCGCGTTAAACCCGCGGGTCTTTTCATCAAATCGCAGCTTTAAATACTCAGGAACCGACCTTGCCTTAGAGCCGTAATAGAATGGCATCATAAATATACCGACAAAAACCATCGCCGGAATAGCGCCAATCCAATAAAAATGACTGGTCGTAATACCATATTTGGCCCCAGAGGCCGCCATTCCCATGACCTCTTGAGCCCCAAGATTTGCCCCAATGAATCCTAAGGCACAAATCCAAGAGGGAAGCGTCCGTCCTGACTCAAAGAAATCCTTACTTCCCCCTACTCGTCTCTGGATCGCGTAACCGATGGCTAAAACCACCACAAAATAAAACCCTAAAATTCCGTAATCCACCGTACTTAACGATAATAACTTCATTGCATACAAAATATAAATGAATTCATCGCCAAATAAAGACTTAAAAGAAAGTTCCCCTATTTTAAAAAGTGTAACTCCCTTTTCTTTAAAATCTCCTTTTCGCTCATGATCCTCTCTGTTAGAGCAATAAACTTCTGAACTCCTCTATGATCTCCAATACTACCCCTCGTCTCTGGACTCCTGGATTCTCTTCTTTGGGTTGCGTCGATCTCGATCTTCTTCAAATGTTTTCACTCGCAAAAGAATTTTCCATCCGACATATCGAACTTCGCGCTATTGAAAATCAAATGGATCTCCCAACTTACTTTTCAAAAAGATTTACCACTCTGGAGCATGCAAAAGAGTTTATTTTAGCGGCGGGAGTTAAGATCGTTAGCCTAGGAACCTCTTTTAGATGGATTCAAGCCCCTGAAGGAGGACGAGAAGATTTCCTTCGCTTCTGTTCCCTCGCAAATAGCCTTGATATCCCTTATGTACGGGTCTTCGGGGGAAGCGCCTGGGGAATCCCCCTCACAGATGAGGACTATCAACTAGCTGTCCATGAATACCAATGGTGGGAGATCGAGCGTGAAAAAAATGATTGGAAGGTTCAAGCCATTACCGAAACCCACGACGCTTTCTCAGCCTCGCAGCCTCTTATCCATCTTATGGGACGTCTCGGGAAAGGAATTCCAATTCTTTGGGATACCCATCACACCTGGAAATATGGAGAAGAATCCCTTTCAACGACTTGGAAGGCACTCAAGGAGTTTATTGTTCATATCCACTTCAAAGACAGCATCTCTCCCCCCTCTCCCCACTTTCCTTTTACCTATGTAGTGCCGGGGGCGGGAGAATTCCCCATCCAGGATCTTCAATCGATTTTAAACCAAAACACTTACCAAGGAACCGTCTCCCTCGAATGGGAACGCAAATGGCACCCCTACCTTCCAGAGCTTCGAATTGCCCTAGAGGCGGCCCAGAAGAAGGCTTGGTTCTAAAATCCCGCTTTGAAAGAAATAAAGTTTTTCCTTTTCGGACTATAAAAATCCTCTAACACGGTAATTGGGTATGTATTCAGAGGACTCAGACGCCGCCATCAAGCTCTATCTCAGGGAAATCAGTCAGGTTCCCCTATTGAAGCCAATCGAAGAGATCGAGCTCGCCGAAAAAATTAAAAAAGGCGATCTACGCGCACGCCAAAAAATGGTTTCTGCGAATCTCCGGCTTGTCGTTAAAATCGCACACGATTACGTCAATTGCGGGCTTCCTCTTCTTGATTTAATTTCTGAGGGAAATATCGGACTCATGAAGTCTGTCGATAAGTTTGATCCTAACAAAGGCGGTAAGCTGAGTACTTACGCCGCTTGGTGGATTAAACAATCGATCAAACGCGCTCTGGCAAATCAAAGCAAAACCATTCGTCTTCCTGTTCATCTCGTTGATAAAATTGCCCGTATGCGTCGTATTTCGATGCAATTGGCGGAAGAACTCGGTCGCGAACCGACAGATGAAGAGTTGGCAGCAGAACTCGATA
>JAZKBH010000282.1:0-4280 GCA_040388725.1 Verrucomicrobiota bacterium | reverse complement strand
CTCAACTCCGCATGTCTTCCATCCGACCTGCATCTCTTGATGCGAATATTGGAGACGACAACGATGGTGCAACGCTGGGCGAAATTGTTAAAGATGAAGCCGCCGTTTCACCCGATGAGATGCTCGCAGATTCCAACATGCGTGGTTCCATTATGGAGCTCATGCCTCTTCTCGATAGCCGTGAACGCGATATTCTCAGTCTTCGATTTGGATTGGATGGCAGTAAAGAACTGACTCTTGAAGAAGTCGGAGACAAATTCAATGTCACTCGCGAGCGAATCCGCCAACTTCAAAATAGCGCCTTAAAAAAACTTAAACGTGCCCTGGATAAAAAAGAAAAAGCCAGACGCATGATGCTCGATGATTAAATCAAGACCATGAATCTTCAGTTTAAAAGCGCCATGGAACGACTCAAATCCCAAATTCGGGATGTTCCTGATTTCCCCAAGCCTGGCATTGTTTTCCGTGACATTACGCCTGTCCTTGGAAATGCCCAGCTTTTTAGACTCGCCGTCAATGTTTGCGCTGAACGTTATCAACGGAAACATATCGATAAAATTGCGGCCATCGATGCTCGAGGATTTCTTTTTGCCGGTGCTCTTGCCCATGTCTTAGGGGTCGGCCTTGTTCCTATTCGCAAAAAAGGAAAGCTCCCCTCAAAGGCCTTTTCTGCCTCCTATAATCTCGAATACGGTGAAAACGTCCTCGAAATTCATGAAGACGCTTTTAAACCCGGAGAGCGAATTGTCATTTTTGATGATATTTTAGCAACCGGTGGAACTGCAGCGGCGGCGATTGACCTCGTCAAAAAACTTCAAGGGGACATTTTTGAAGTTGCTTTTCTTCTTGAGCTCAGCGAACTCAAAGGACGGAGCAAACTCGCTCCTCATACGATTTTTTCTGCGATTCAATATTGATCCCTCATCTTCTTCCCTCTTTCAAAAAGGAAGGACATTTTCTTAAAAAGATCTTCCCTCCTTGACCTGAACTTCCTAAGGTTCCCTGCTATGTCACCTGCATTTCAAGAAAGTCTCAAAGTTCAAATTCCCTTCTTCATTGGATTGGGGATAAGCATTATGCTCCCTTATAGTTGGGGGTCCGCCTTGGCGATTTTCTTTTTTCTTCTGATCGTTTTTTCCGTTTATTTCTTTCGTGATCCCCAACGCTCCATGAGTTCGGACGAAAATATCATCGTCTCTCCTGCCGATGGAAAGATCGTCAACGTCGATGAAGTCGACTCCCCCTGTGGACTCGGAAAACGGAAACGGATTGCCATTTTTCTCTCCGTCTTTGATGTTCATGTGAATCGCATGCCGACGACCGGAACCGTGGAAATAATTGAATATCATCCCGGCAAATTTCTCGATGTCCGTGACCCGCAAGCCAGTCTTCTCAATGAACATACGAATTGGAAGATTCAAACCCCTCACGGCCCCCTTGTTGTCCGTCAAATTGCGGGATTAGTTGCACGCCGGATTGTTCCCTGGGCACCGGTGGGAAAAAACGTTTCTCGAGGAGAACTCATCGGAATGATCCGCTTCGGATCACGAACCGAGATCTTTCTTCCTCTCGATTGCGAAATTTTAGTCAAAGAAGGCGATTACGCCCACGGCATCAGTACATCCCTCGCAAAATGGAAGGTCTAATATGTCTTCAACCCCTAGTAATGGAGAAGATCCGGTAAAAGTTTATCTTCTTCCGAATTTAATGACCGCAGGAAACTTGATCTGCGGTTTCACGGCGATTCTGAATATCTTTAACGGAATCATGTTACGCCGGGAAAATAATCCGGATTGGGAACAAAACATTATCATGAGTCTCTATCTGATCCTAGGGGCGTGTTTCTTTGATATGCTCGACGGACGCCTCGCGCGGCTGGCCGGAAGGGCAAATGCTTTTGGACGGGAATTTGATTCACTCGCCGATATTGTCTCTTTTGGAGTCGCCCCTGCCCTTCTCCTCTTTAATATTGTTTTGGTCGAACTTCAATCGCGTACAGGCTGGGGAATTGCCTCCCTCTATCTTGTCTGTGGAGCATTAAGACTATCGCGCTTCAACGTTCTTGCCGCCATGAACGAAGATAAGGCAGGAAAAGAATTTACAGGTCTTCCGATTCCTGCAGCTGCGGGCTTGATTTCTTCTGTGACGTTATGGATGCTCACTTATTATTACGAGGAATCGATTCGTGCGTTGGAACATGGAACAGGGAAATATTTTTTAGCAGGATTGATGATTTTTTGTTCATTGATGATGTTCAGTAAATTTCAGTACCCGAGTTTTAAAAATTTTAATTGGAGAACCGAGCATTCGATTCAAAAATTTATCTTCATCTGCGTGGTGCTTTGCGCCACCATTTTATTCTATCGCGTGATGCTTGCAGTCATCTTTCTCTTTTATCTTTTTTATGGTTTTTTCCGGCCCTTTATCTCAAAGGCCCTTCGAAAAGAGATCGAAGAAGATGATGATGATTTATAAGTAAAAATAATAACTTACTTCTATCCTCAATATCCATGCTAATACGGCTTTACTTCTTTCTTTTCACAAGTATATTAATTTTATTCTAAACGAAAGGGGGTGAATTCAAACATGATCAAAAACATTACTTCCCGTATCAAATCATTGGTTCCTAGCAACAAAAAAGGCCAAACTCTCGTCGAATACGCATTGATCCTCGCGTTCATTGCAGTCGTCGCTATCGTTGTCCTTCAAGCTCTCGGAACTCAAGTGAAGAGCAAATTCTCACAAATTAGTTCAGCGCTCCAATCGGCTTCCTAATTTGTTCGACGGATTCTTACAAAAAACACGGAGGATTTTTACCTCCGTGTTTTTTTGTGCTTAAAAATAAATTTTGACTTAAAAGCATTTGCTTTCATTTTGAAGTAAATCCACCAAGTTCATCCATATATGATTCAAAACACTCTTTTTTCGATTAAAGCAAAAATGGGATCTTCTAAAAAAGGACAGACCCTCGTTGAATATGCTTTAATTTTAGCTTTTATTGCGATCGTCGCGATTACGGTTTTGCGGGCTTTGGGAACACAAGTAAAAAGCAAGTTCTCACAGATTAGCTCTGCGCTTCAATCTGCCTCTTAATCCTTACAATCTTTCCATTAATCGACAATTAACGTGTAGATCTAAAGCATCCCTGTTTATGGGACAGGATGCTCGTTTTATTTTTTTATAGGGACACCTTGAAAAGCGATCGCCAAGGTGACTAGAGAACTTGAAGGCATCAGAATTGCGGCGAGAACAGGATTCATTCCTCCGTAAACACAGATTCCCAGGGTTACAACGTTATAAAGGATCGCGAACCCAATAACTCTTCGAATTGTCTTTTGGCGTAGAAGCGCCACATCGAACAACGAAACAATTCCTCGAAGACTTTCTCCCATCCAATAAAAATCAGATTTTTTTTGCAAAAAACCGCGATCAATCGCCGGTGTGCCCGTGCAAAAACTTCTGTTAAACGCCAAACTATCATTCGCCCCATCTCCCAGCATAAGGGTGTCGGATTGGCTTCTTTTTTCAAACCACTCCTCTTTCTGACGAGGGGACATTTCTGAAAAAGCGTTTTCCTCACCAATCCCAAGAGTTCTCGCCATCGCTTTGACCTTTTCGGAGCGATCTCCACTCAAAAGAAAGATCTCAAATCCACGACGCTGAAACTCTTGAATCGTCTCCAGGGCTTCGTCTCGAATCTTCTCTTTAAAAGTCATTTCTAATAAACATTTCCCATCTCGACTCCAAACCGTTGATGGCTCATTCGATCCAACCGCCCACTCAGCCCGGCCAAGACGATAAAGCGTTCCCTCCACCATCATCTCTATTCCCATTCCAACGACCTCTTGGGGGGAACCGTAACCCGGACCATGGTCCAATGTAGAATCTAAAGCTAAAAGCTCTTTCCGAATCGCACTACTTACCGGATGTAAACTGGCGCGAACGAGCGAGAAAAGGATTCTCTGATCTTCCTTTTTCAATTCCCGAAGTTTTTCAAGATTTTCCATCTCCAGAGATTCCATCGTTAAAGTCCCTGTTTTATCAAAAACAAGTTTTTTGACCTGAAGTAGACGATTCCAAAGTGAAATTTCCCGCAAATAAACCCCTTCTCTTCTTAGGTGAATCGCAGCTCGATCTTCAATCATCGGAAGAGCAACTCCCGATGCACAAGGACAGGATACCACTAAGATCGAGGTCACTACCTGGAAGGCTTTAAAAATATTTCCTGTTTTGAGATACCAGCCCAGTCCGGAGAAGAAAGCGGCTGATAAAATAACAAT
>JAZKBH010000281.1:0-17581 GCA_040388725.1 Verrucomicrobiota bacterium | reverse complement strand
TTTTGACGGACTGTTTTATGAGCGCCGACGCGAATGGAGACCTTGCCATTTTTTTCAACGCGAAGGGATTTGGTCTTCTCTTCGATTTTGAGATCTATAGTCATGGCGATCGGATTTGGATTAGAGACGACGACTTCGAGAGGGATCTCATGAGTCCCGGGTTGGAGTGCGGCAAGGGCATCGACTTGAGCGGTGACTTGATCTCCAAGGCCTTGGAAACTCCGTCCGGTATTTTTCACGGTCGGCTTAAATTTTCCGAGAAGGCCTACTTTTTGGTGAGCTTCAATCAGTTCATCGCACATGGCCCAAATCTTATCGAGCGGCATCACGCTGGCAGTATGAGGGTCGAGCATGACCGCATGGTAAATATGCTCCCGTTTGCCTGTAAGCGCGGCTTCGACGGTGAGAGATTGGACGTTAATATTGGTTTGGCAGATGGCCGCGAGTTGCGGTGGGAGGTCTCCGATGTAAGTCGGTTGGAGTCCTTGGGCATCAACGAGACAAGGGACTTCGACGCAACATCCTTGGGGAAGATTGGTGATTAAATTTCGATTAGGAACGTTTCCATAAACGACGCGTGCCGTATTGGTTTCTTTGGAGTGAATAATGAAAGAACCGTATTCATGAGATTGAGGTTTGACCTCCATCTCTCCTCCTTTTCCAAGAAGTTTGGATTCGGTATCATTCCATGTGGAGATGATGGACTCACAACGACGGAGATATTCGTCGATCGGAATATCAAATTTTTGAATGATCTCTTTTCCGTGATGAATGAAGTAAGGCGTGTACTCGCTTTGGTGTTCGCTCGATTCTGTGACAAAGTATCCCAGTCGACGCATCATTTCGAAGCGGACTTTTTCTTTATTAAAAGAGGGATCTTCCAGAAGTTTGAAGAGCAAGGGATAAGCGTCTTGGCCTTTGTATTCAAACTTCAGGAAGAACGCCATGTGGTTAATTCCAGCCACTTTGTAAGAGAGATCGGCATAGTTTAAGTTCGTAAAGGAAGCGAGTTGTTGGGATGTGCCTTGAACAGAGTGACAGAGTCCGACATGAGGAATCCCGACGGCACGATCGACGGCCCAGCAGTTCATCGCCATCGGATTGGTGTAATTCAATAAAAGAGCGCCGGGGGCGCCGACTTCAGCAATATCTTGAGCGATGGCATTGATTTCCGGAATGGTCCGCAACGCCCGGAAAACCCCGCCGACGCCGAGGGTATCGGCAATTGTTTGTTGAAGACCATATTTTTTAGGGATTTCAAAATCAATGCGAGTTCCAGGTTTGTATCCCCCAACTTGGATCGTACAGATCACATATTGAGCTCCCTTAATCGCTTTCCGTCGATCCGTGGTAGCTATGACTTTTGCGGGAACTTTGAGAACTTGGATAATTTTTTTGGTCATCAACTCTGCAATTTTTAGACGCTGAGGATCGATATCCATGAGACAGATGGTGGCATGAGAGAGTTCCGGAAATTGAAGGACGTCGCTGATCAAAGTTTTCGCAAAAACAACCGATCCGGCGCCAATGAGAGTGATTTTTAAATCCATAGATTCAAGTTAATCCGCTTGGTCAAAGATGCGATGAGAAAGATGTGATGATTTCTATCGATTTTGTGATATATTCAAAATCGCATGAAGATGGAATCTGATGTTTTGATCCGTATTGCTCACGGACGCCTAGGGGAAAAGGTTCGATCGACCCGATATTTTTGGGATGTCGAGCAACGGGGAAGTAATCCTTGTGTGATTTTTCAATGGACTCAGTCGGGTCATGGAATTTTTGAATTAGGGGGCCGTGCGTATAAAGTGGAGGAAGGAAAAGCCTTTATTTCCCTCGTCCCGGAAGCGAGTCGATATTATTATCCCAAGACGGCGAGTGAGCCCTGGGTTTTTTCGTGGATGAATATCGACGGTCCTTTAGCGGTGCATCTTTGGGGGAAACTCCGTAATGAATATGGCCCCGTCATCGATCTACCGATTTCATCGCCCCTTTTAATGATGATGCGGGAAATGGTCTGGAAAACTCAACAACGTCAATGGACGAATCGGATGGAGATGAGTCTCGCTTCCTATCGTTTCTTTTTGGAAGTGAGTCAGAGTGTAGGATCTCCCTCCAAAAAAGGAAAAGAGGGATTAGAGTGGGCTCGGAGTTCATTGCGGACAGAATTCAGAGGGTCCTTGGTGATGAAGGAGCTCGCGGATCAACTCGGATGGAGTCGGGAACATTTTTCCCGTGAATATCGTACGAAGTTTAGAATTGCGCCGGGGACGGAATTAAGAGAATTGCGACTGGCAGAAGCATGTCGATTATTGGAATCGACAGGATTAACGACGCAAGAAGTGGCCTTGAGAAGTGGATTTTCCAATGCCACCCAGCTTGGGGTTCGGTTTCAAAAGAAATATCAGACATCGCCCGCGCGCTACAGGGCAAAGCGTTTAAAACGAAAGGCAGTTTCACACGGAGGTAACGGAGGTAACGGAGGAAGCGGAGAGTAAGAATTTTAATTTTAAAAACAAAAACGTTTTTTCTGGAAGTCCTGAATTTCGTAAAAAGAATAGGATTTAGTATTTCCCTCCGTTTACTCCGTTACCTCCGTGTGAAAATTGCCTTTTGTCTTCTTCAGATCGAAACCCTTGATTTGGGAGGGATTCGGACTTAGTCTGCGCCTCATTAGGTTTATCTATGTATTTATTGGATCAATTACCGGAGGAATGGGATTTGGGAGAGGTTCCGCGTTATCGCAGGGATCAAGTACGGGATTGGATCTATCAAAAACGGGCCGCTTCCTTTGAGTTGATGACCTCGTTGCCTAAAGATTTACGGGAAACGCTTCAGACGAAGTTCTCCCTTTCTCCTTTAAGCTTAGAAAAGATGCAGGGCTCCAAGGATACGACTCGAAAGTTTCTTTGGAAACTTTCCAAAGGCGATTATGTCGAGAGTGTGTTGATTCCAGCAAATCCATCGATCTATGGAGAGAAGTCGGACCGCTTAACGCTTTGTGTCTCCTCTCAAGTCGGCTGTGCGTATGGCTGTCGATTTTGCGCCAGTGGTCTCGAAGGATGGAAGCGACATCTGACCCCCGGAGAGATTGTGGGACAGATCATGGAGACGGAGCGCGCGACTCAAGAACGGATCAGTAATTTGGTTTTTATGGGGATGGGAGAGCCATTTGCCAATTTTGAGAATTTACGGAAAGCGATCGAGATGATTAATGCCTCCTGGGGTGTTGGTATTGGGGCAAGGCATATTACAATTTCGACGAGTGGATTGGTTCCTCAGATTAAACTTTTAGCAGATGATCCTCTTCAGGTTCGCTTGGCGATTTCACTCCATGGAGCGACAGATGAGGTTCGAAATCAGATCATGCCCGTGAATAAAAAATATCCTCTTCAGGAACTCATGGGAGCCCTCGATTACTATCAGGAGAAAAAAGGAAGAATGATCACCTTTGAGTATATCCTCTTAGAGGGAGTGAACGATGAGCTTCAGCATGCGGAAGCGCTCGCTCGTTTGGCGAAACGTGTTTTTGCAAAAGTGAATGTGATTCCTTACAATGCCGTCGAGGGACTTCCTTGGATACGTCCGAGTGATTCCAAAATTCGTAAATTTGCGGATATCTTGAAGAATCATGGGATCAAGATCACGCTCCGCTTAGAGAAGGGTCATGATATTGATGCGGCTTGTGGGCAATTGCGATTAAAGAAAGTTCAGGAAGAACGGGTTTAACCACCAAGGAATCAAAGAAATACAAAGTTAAGATATTGGGCATCGATGACAGGATAAAAGGCAGGATCTTGAATTATCCTCTCCATCCTCTTTATCGATGCCAAATGTCATTGATTTAATTACCCGAAGTTTCTTTTGATGGATCAAGGCCTGTTTTTATGACAAAAATAACATCATGAATACAGACTGTTGTGTGATCGGGGGAGGGCTCGTTGGCCTCGCGACTGCTTATCGGTATTTGGAGCGATTCCCTTCTGATTCCCTTCTCCTTCTGGAAAAAGATGCTCGTGTGGCTTGTCAGCAGTCAACGCACAATAGTGGAGTTCTTCACGCAGGGCTTTATTACAAACCAGGGTCTGAAAAAGCGAAGCTCTGTGTTCAGGGAATTCGGGAGATGGTCGCTTTTTGTCAGCATCATCATATTGCCCATGAGCAATGTGGAAAGTTAGTTGTCGCCGTCAGTCCCAATGAGATTCCGCGATTGGAAAATCTTTGGGTTCGTGGAAATCAAAATGGACTACAAGGGATGAAGCGGTTGAGTGTTGAAGAGATGAGGGAGCGCGAACCCCATGTGAGTGGGATCGAAGGCATTCTTGTTCCCGAGGAGGGGATTGTTGACTATCGAGCGGTGGCCGATGTCATGGCTCGAGAGATTGTGTCTCGAAAAGGAGAAATTCGACTTCAAGCAAAAGTCGATCGCTTAATTCCCGAAGGCTCTTCTTGGAGGGTGGTGACCAATCAAGGGGACTTCGTCGCGAAAAAAGTCGTGAATTGTGGAGGATTACATTCCGATCTCCTTTTGGCTTCGAGTGGATCGAAGCGACCAGCGCGGATTATTCCGTTCCGTGGAGAATATTATGATTTGAAAGAAGAGGCGCGCCATTTGGTGAAGCATTTAATTTATCCCGTTCCTGATCCTCAGTTTCCCTTTTTAGGGGTTCATTTTACGCGCATGGTTCAAGGAGGAGTGGAGGCTGGCCCCAATGCCGTGCTGGCCTTTCGACGAGAAGGATACCGAATGACCGATTTTGATGCGAAGGAGCTTTGGGATGCTCTTGCTTATCCCGGTTTGTGGAAGTTTCTACTGAAATATCCTTCAATGGTGACCTATGAACTCTATCGATCTTTTTCGAGAGCTGTTTTTTGCCGATCCCTGCAGCGATTGGTTCCTGCAATTCGAGAGGAGCATTTGGAAGCAGGGTCTGCGGGGGTTCGTGCTCAAGCGATGTTTCCGAACGGTAAATTGGTTGAGGATTTTCTCTTTGTTCATCAAGGGTCTTTAACTCATGTGGTTAATGCTCCTTCTCCTGCGGCGACTTCATCGTTGGCAATTGGTCGACGCATTGTTGAAGAGATGAATAAATAATCTTTGTATACGTCTTTTGTTATTGGTGTGAGTTCAAATAAAATATTTTATTTCCAAAAATGTGCAGTGACGGGGTATGAGTTTGCTTTCGATAGGTTCGTGAAGAAGTCTTTTGATTATATGTAAAACCAAAATGTAAATAGTAGTTAATGCAATTATCTATATCTTAGGAGAATGAAGCTACTATCAAAAATTATAAATATTGTTGCAGCGCTGCTTATTGGATCTGGGTTTGGGGCTACTGAAGTTTTTTATGATGGTTTTGATGGATCTTCGAATCGGTCGGGAATGAGTCCGATGGGATGGAGTATTTCTTCAAGTACGGATGTATTTATCACGGAAGGGGCGACGACACCTTATTCAAGTCCCTTTTCCTTACGGTTGACCGAGAAAACGTATTCAACATTAGCGGTTGCCTCAAAAGTATTTCCGGAAAAAGTCGAAGGACAGGCAACTGCTTGGGTAAAGGTGATGTCGACATCCAAGGCTCCACTCACACTTCAGATCCGCTCTACAACGGGGATCTATCTTTTGGGTCTTCGACTCATGAATACCGGAAAAATGGGATATGATCTTCAAGATCAATCGGGGACGGTATCAACGGGAGTCGCATGGAAACCAGGTGTCTGGCAGAAATTAAAAGTGGAGTGGTTTGCAGATTCGACTTTTAATGCGTTTATTAATGATATTTCGGTCGTGATGGGAAAGCCATTGGCGCAATCTCTTAATCCCGGTCAAATCACATTTACGGTTGGATCGAATTTAAATACTTCGGTTTGTGACGGTTTTGTAGATGAAATATATATCACGGGGCTTGCAGCACGCATCGCTGATGATTTTGACAATGGAAATAGTTTGGGGAGATCACCATTGGCTTGGAATAGTCGGACTCCTATCGGGACATCCATATCAATCGATTCGGTAACAGACGGAAGGCTCATGTCATCTCCTTATTGCATTAAATTCAGTGACTTGGGTGGAACTGGATATCCCGAGTTATTTAAGGATTTTGAGACGACAGAAACAGGAAGTCTTATTTTTTCTGCAAAAGTTCCTTCTAAGGCGAATGCGGATTTTCAAGCACAACTGAGAACGAATAGTGGAGTGTATTTGGGTGCTGTTCGATTTGATAAGACAGGCTATATGTCTTACAACATTGCGGGGGCATCTTCTTTTATTCAGACCAAAATTCCTTGGCAAGTGAATGTCTGGCAAAGTGTCCGTGTGGATTGGAATGGGGATTTTTTTAATGCTTTTTTAGATGGGGTAAAGTTTGCGGACAATCTTCTGTTTGATGGAGAGGGGAATCCAGGTCGTGTGAGTTTTAAATTGGGGTCTGGTGCGGAAAATAATCAAGTTTCGTACTTAGATAATGTGGTTGTCATGTATCCTGATACGGGAGTGAATAAAGCTCCTGTCGTTTCTATCACGAACCCAACGGATGGAGCTATTTTTCCAAGTCTCTCTCCGATTCTGATTAATTCGAATCCGTATGATCAAGATGGAATCATTCAAAAAGTTGATTTATTTCAAAACGATTCACTTATTGGAACGGTTCGAACAAGCCCTTACACGTTTAATTGGACGCCGCCCGAGAGTGGTACGTATACATTGACTGCTAAAACGGTGGATAATAATGGAGTCTATGGGGTTTCTGCCCCTGTGAGAGTTCAAGTGAATGTAGATCCCAATGACCCATTTAAGATTAAAAAAATAAATCCGACAAAATGGAATGGTCATGAGTGGTTTTCTAATTGGGGTAATAAACATGTAAGAACATTAAAGGGGGAAAAAGATTCGGACGATGACTGGTTTAATAATCAACATGGAAGTCCCGCTCGTTGTTCAATTGATGGGGCAGGCGTTTTAACGGCTTCAGGGGATAAAGTAAGAATGTATGTGAATGATCCAAGTGAGAATCCAAGAGAATGGGATGAAAATCAGGAAATAACGGTCTATTATCAAAGGGTCAGCGAGACGGAGACCCTTTCCTATAGTGGTCCTCAGATCTTTACCAGAACCAATCATGGCGCCTACTTAAACGGCGGAAGGACAAAAGAGGAGGAAGCTCCCGCTGATACACGGGGTTATGGAATGAAAATTAATCTCGATGGAACCTTTGGTTTTGAAAAAGAGATAAAACACAACGTGAGTTATGCGAGTTCGTATGTGTCTCCTAATCTTTGGACGAGCTTTCCAAAAAACCAGTGGGTGGGAGTTAAATATATCATTCGAAATATGCAGTCAGGAACTCAGGTCAAACTCCAAGTTTATCTGGACTTGACGAATGGGCTCAATGGAGGGACATGGCAGCTCATTCACGAATTTGTGGATACGGGGTCCAATTTAGGAGTAAGGTATGTTCCTTGCTATCCAGGAGTTGATCCTGCGATGGTCTTAACTCGAGCAAAATCCGTGGTGAACAGTGAATCTTTGAAGCCTCATGTCGCAGTTTATTTCCGTCATGAATATGGAACCATGAAGTATTCACGCGCGAGTATTCGGGAAATTAACCCTCTTCCATGAGGGTTAGTTCTTTGGGTTTAACCTGGAGCGTGTTGGATCGCGGGGCGAGTCGTACTTTAGAATCAAATACTTTTCTTTGACTTTTAATCTCAGTTGAGTGACTTTCAGTGTTCTACCAAGAACATTATGGCATCACTCTCCTGTATCCGGGTTCAAGGAGCTCGAACTCATAACCTAAAGAATATTTCGGTCGATATTCCTCGGGAGAAATTGATTGTGATTACGGGGCCCAGTGGTTCCGGAAAGTCGTCACTCGCTTTTGATACCCTCTATGCAGAAGGACAGCGACGCTACGTCGAAAGTCTTTCCACTTACGCACGTCAATTTCTTGATCGATTTGAAAAGCCAGAGGTCGAGTCCATTGAAGGACTCTCGCCTGCGATCGCGATCGAGCAACGAACCACTTCCGGAAGTCCGCGTTCGACGATTGCGACGACGACGGAGCTTTATGATTTTCTACGGCTTCTTTTTACTCATCTCGGCATTCCTCATCATCCGCAGACAGGAAGACCTCTTCAACGATTTACCACACAGAAGATAGTCGATGCCCTTCTTTCCCTTCCGGAAGGAACCCCACTTCATATTTTTGCTCCCTTGATCCAAAAGGAGAAAGGAGAATTTCGCGATGTCTTCGAGCGTATGCGCCGTGAGGGTTATATTCGCGGACGCGTCGATGGAGAGATCGTGGAAGTGGAAGGCATTAAGGGATTGGATCGGAATCAATCGCATACCATTGAGGCTTTGATCGATCGATTAAAAGTGAAGCTCGATCTTCGAGGTCGAATTACAGATTCCGTTGAGACCGCTCTGAAGGTGGGAAAGGGTGTGATCTTAGTTTTAGAAGGGATGCCGGGTGAGAAACATCGGGAATGGATGGCGAGTACTCAAAATTTTGATCCTGAGACGGGATATCGATTTGGAGAGCTGACTCCCGGACATTTTTCATTTAATAACCCGAAAGGGGCTTGCCCTCGTTGTCATGGATTAGGGGTTGAAGAGTTTGATGATCCGACGGCTTCTTTGGAATCGATGCCGATCGCCCCCTGGCGGAAGGTAACTCCCGCGTTGCAATCCCATTATCGAGAACAACTCCAAGTCGTGGCGAAGCATTGTGGGGAGTCGATGGAGAAGGCTTGGCAAAACTGTAGTGAGCGATTTCAAAAAATGGTTCTTCATGGCAGTGGCGAAGAAGAGATGGACTTTCCGATCAGTCGCAAAGGAGAGACGGTTTTGGTTCGAAAACCCTTTGAGGGGGTGATTGCACAGCTTGAACGCCAAAGAGATGAAGCGGAGAGTGAATCGACTAAAAAGAAGCTCAATGCGTATTTGGGAGATCGCGTTTGTAGTCTTTGTCATGGAGCCCGATTGAAAGAAGAGGTTCTCTCAGTTCGAATTTCATCCCAGGGCTTCGAGCCTTTAAATATCAACAGTTTCACGAAGCTCACAATCGATGAAGCCATGCGATGGATTGACGGACTAGCACTCACGGGAAGCAATTTAAAAATTATTAAAGATGTGGTGCGTGAGATTCGATCTCGTCTCGTCTTCTTGAATGAATTGGGCTTAGGCTATTTAACTTTAGATCGACAAAGCAACACCCTTTCGGGAGGAGAGTCGCAACGGATCCGTCTTGCGACGCAAATCGGCTCAAGACTAACGGGAGTGCTCTATATTTTGGATGAGCCGAGTATCGGACTTCATCAACGCGATCATGCGCGCCTCATGAAAAATTTAATGGAGCTTCGTGATCTTGGAAACACGGTTATCGTCGTGGAACACGATGAAGAGACGATGAAGGCCGCGGATTACCTTCTCGATCTCGGACCGATGGCTGGAGCTCGCGGTGGGTATCTCGTCGCTCAAGGGACATGGGATGAAATTCTAAAAAATCCGAAATCCGTGACCGGTCGATTTTTATCCGGCGAGGATCGAATTTCTGTTCCCAAGGTGCGACGTAAACTGGAAAACGGATGGATTCATCTTTATGGAGCCCGTGAACATAATCTAAAAAATTTAAAAGTTTCATTTCCGTTGGGAGTGATGACGTGCGTCACCGGAGTCAGTGGCTCCGGAAAAAGCACGCTGATTAATGAAGTTTTTTGCAAAGGACTTTGTCGTCAACTCTATCGCAGTAGCGAAAAGCCAGGACTTCATGACCGGATCGATGGATTGGAGTTTATTGAGAAAGTCGTCGTCGTGGATCAATCTCCGATTGGACGGACGCCGCGATCGAATCCCGTAACCTACACGGGAGCTTTTAATGCAATTCGCGATCTTTTTGCTCAACTTCCGACGGCGAAGATTCGGGGGTATGGCCCGAGTCGATTCAGTTATAATGTCAAAGGGGGACGTTGTGAGCATTGTGAGGGAGATGGGCTTCTCAAAGTAGAGATGAACTTTCTCCCGCCTGTCTATGTCCCTTGCGAAGTTTGTCAGGCAAAACGCTATAATCGTGAAACACTCGAGATCACGTATAAAGGTTGTAATATCTCTGAAATTTTAGAGATGACGGTGGATGATGCCCTTCACTTTTTTAGAAGTGTTCCTCAAGTGGTGGATAAAATTGAGCCCTTGGCTCAGGTCGGTTTGGGGTATCTCAAGCTTGGACAGCCTGCGACGACTTTATCTGGAGGGGAATCCCAACGGATCAAACTCGCGGCTGAACTTTGCAAGCGCGCCACACCGAGAACGATTTACATCATGGATGAACCGACGACCGGCTTGCATTTCGTCGATATTCAAATTCTTCTTCAAGTTTTCAACAAACTTTGTCAGGCCGGGAGTACATTGATTATTATCGAACATCAATTGGATGTAATTAAATCGGCCGATTATATTATTGATATGGGTCCCGAAGGGGGTAGTGGAGGGGGAGAAATCGTTGTCACGGGAACACCCGAAGAAGTGGCAAAACATCCGAAAAGTCATACCGCTCGCTATTTAGCAAAGATGCTTAAGTAAGATGTTTTTTTGGAGGGGCACAGGCTCTGTGCCCTTTTGGTGGACAGAGAAGGCAGACAGCGTCTGTCCCTCCAGTGAACGAAATTCCTTCAAATTTACTCTAACCATTGAGCTTTAAAATTCTTCCCGGAAGAGGATGCGACAAAGCATTAAATGTATCCTGAAGCTGTTTTTGAATGAGCTCGAAGTTCGATTGATTCGATTTATTACTTGGAGTCGAAGTTACTGCTCCCGATTGGCTGACAACAAATTGTCCGCCTGAAGTATAACGTCCATTAATCACCGCGGTAGAATTTCCTTGAGCGCTGCCGATACTATAATTTGACGTGATGGAGTTGGATCCATTTTCGAGCGTCACTCCATTGATTACATATTTCCCATTCGAATCATAACTTCCATTGATAAAGAGAGTGGCTTGCTGAGTAAATTGATTGAGCGGGCGAATGAGTCCTTGAACCGCGTTAATTCCATTGACTAAAAGTTGTCCCTGCTCGGTTTTAGATGCTCCGATTTGAATCGTCTGATTATTCACCTGCAAAACCGATCCTTTCAAACTTTGCACTTGGAGTTGATAGCGACCATTTAGAAGTTCCGACTTTGTAATAAAAAACGGACCACCTTCTAAAACATCGCCTTTTGCACTCACAAGACCGGAGACGGTAAACTGTTGATTAATATTATCCTGACTGGAGGTCGCATATTGACCATTATAAACCTGATTCGAGGAGAGATTGAGTTGATCTCGATAGAGTCCTTGGAGAAAATATTGACCGTTTACAGGGAATTGACCGGTCGATGAGTTTTGAGAGGAAAGCGAAGGCTGACCTTTAATTTGGAACTGATTATTGACGATGTAATTTCCGCCGAGATTCCCTCCGAGTGACTGAGAAATGTTCCCTCCTTCCAGATATAAAACCCGAGAGGTATATTGGCCGTCTTTATAATTTCCCTGAGTGATCGGAGCGAAATCTTTAAGTTGGAGGGCTTGAAGTCCCTTTTGCTTGATTTGATCTAACGTATAAATACCGAGTTGAGCGGCATTTGAGTTGGTACTTTGGATCTTTTGAGCAGAAAAATCCTGATCTCCGGGTGCCTCTTTTTTACTCGTATTGAAGGCAATGGGAGTCGTTCCTCCGTTTAAAACAGAAAAATTTAAAATAGAGCTTAAGTTTTCTGTCCCCATACCGATAACGTTAATGCGGATCTAGAGTTTTACAACTATTTTATGAGTAAAAATGTATTTTATGATTTTAACAAATCATAAAAGGAATCGTTATGTTAATTTTTACACATTTTATTTAAAAAACGAAAATACTCTCCTAAATGCTTCAGATTTATTTGTCTGAAAGAAATGGACGTTTTGGTTCAAAAACGATTTCCGGATATTTAGATTGATAAGCGTTCGAAGAGTTTTCAGGTTGGTAGATATGAGTTTGGATGAACGACGTGGACTGAGTCTGAAGATCAACGAGATCTTTTACAGCATTCAAGGAGAGAGCACTTACGCCGGTCTTCCATCGCTTTTTATTCGGCTCACCGCTTGTGATCTTCGGTGTACGTATTGCGATACGGAATACGCCTTTTTTGAAGGAAACAAAAAAACGCTCGGGGAAATCTTAGATGTGGCCAAGAGCTATGGATGTCCATTGATCGAAGTCACCGGAGGAGAGCCGCTTCTTCAGAAAAATGTTCACCCTTTAATGGAGCTCCTTTGCGATGAAGGCTACGAAGTGATGATCGAAACCAGTGGAGCTCATGACATTTCGATGATCGACCCGCGTGTGAAAGTGATTATGGACCTCAAATGTCCCTCCAGCGGAGAGTCTGCCCGAAATCGATTTGAAAATATTCCCTATTTGCAAAAAAAGGATCAGCTCAAATTTGTCATGGGAACTCGTGAAGATTATGACTGGCTGAAGGGAATGATTGAGACTCACTGCTTAAAGGATCGCGTGGGCGCGATTCTCGTCTCTCCGGTCTTCGGGAAGATCGATCTTCAAGAAATGGCAAAATGGATCCTCGACGATCACTTGCCGGTGCGATTCCAAGTTCAACTCCACAAGATCATCTGGTCTCCCACGACGAGAGGGGTTTAAAGAGAAAAATTGAACCGCCAAGATAAAGGCAAAGAAAAATCAAAGGAAGAAAATCAAAACAACTGTTCTGATTTTTAAAAAGAAAGAAATCCCCTTTGGTATTCCTTTGCCTTTACCTTGGTGATTCAATTTCTCTCTTTTCAGGTTTTTTCGGATGTGAGTTGACGCCTCGACGAATCTCTTCTACCTCCTTCGTATGCTGCGTTCACTCCGAATCAAAAATTTGGCGTTGATTGATGATCTCACGTGGGAACTTCATGAGGGATTTAACATTTTAACCGGTGAGACCGGGGCCGGAAAATCCATTTTAATCGATGGTCTCAATCTTTTGCTCGGGGTTCGTGCCGATAAAACATTAATTCGATCAGGGGAAACCCAATGTTCCGTGGAAGCGGAGATCACGATTTCTGAGGAAAAAACAAAGCAACTCAATTCAGTATTGGAAGAGATTGGGGCTGAAACCTGTGAAGAGGGACGCCTGATTCTCAAGCGATCCCTGACCACCACCGGAACCAATCGCCAGTTTATTAATGGAAGTCCCACGACGCTCCAATCCCTTCAACAAGTCGGCGATCTTCTCGTGGACGTTCATGGCCCTCATGATCATCAATCCCTTCTTTCGACGGATCAGCAACTTCAGATGTTGGATGCTTACGGAAAACTTGAATCTCAAAAAACAGAGTTTTCAACGGTTTTTCGTCAGGTCAAAAAAATCGAAGAATCATTGGAGTCACTCCAAATGAGTGAACGTGAGAAGAACGAAAAGATTGATCGTTTGCGCCACATTGTAGAAGAGATTCGCCACGCCAATTTAAAGTCCGGTGAGGATGATGAAGTCGATCAAAACTATCGACTCGCCTCGAATTCTCGTCAGTTGATTGAATCAGCCAATTACATTCACGGGCTTTTATCCGAAGAGGAGCAATCGGTTTTTCTCCAGTTAGCTCAAGTTGAACGTCGTCTTCAAGCGTGGGAGAAAGTCGATCCCGGAATGGCCTCGATCGCGGAACCCTTTCGAAGTGCGGTGCTTCTCCTTCAAAGCTTTGATGGGGAGATTCAAGCCTTTGCTGAGAAGATCGATTTAGATGCGGCCCAAATGCAGACTTTGGAGAATCGAGTAAATTTAATTCAAACGTTGAAACGCAAATATGGACCGACGTTAGATGCTATTTTGACATTGGCGGATGAGTCGGAGAGCCAGTTGAAGACGTTAGAATCTCGAGACGAAGAAATTCAAAAACTCCAAGCGGAAAAGTTGAAAGTGGAGAAAGAGAGTCAAAAACTCGGAATTAAACTCTCCGAAGCGCGTCGTAAAGTCGCAATTCCTTTGGCGGAAAAAATCCAAAAAGAACTTCGTGGACTCGGTTTTGTCAAAGCTCACTTTCAAATCGATCTCGTTCAGGGGGCTCTTTCGCTTTCAGGTTTAGACCGTATCGAATTTATCTTTTCTCCAAACCAAGGAGAGACCCCTCGACCACTCCGTGCGATTGCTTCGAGCGGTGAAATGGCTCGTGTGATGTTGGCGGTCAAGACGACCTTGGCTGAAGTGGATGAAGTTCCGATTTTAGTATTTGATGAAGTCGATGCCAATGTGGGTGGTGAAACGGCAACACAAGTGGGTAAAAAACTGCGAGGTTTAGGAAAGTCACATCAAGTGCTTTGCATTACCCATCTCCCTCAAGTCGCGGCGCAAGGTGAGGCTCACTTCAAAGTCGAAAAGAGTGTGGAAAAGGGAAGGACACTAACCAAGCTCGAAAATCTTTCCGGCAAAAATCGCGTCCAAGAGATTGCCCGAATGTTGGGCGGGCAGAGTGATAAAACGCTCGCGTTGGCCAAAGCTTTAATCGAAGAAAAATAAAGACATTTTCACCACAGAGGAAGCGAAGGAAATCTTAAAACATTTTTGGTTTTCAAATTCCAAACCTATTTTCTTTAGAACACGTTTTTTGTATTTCCTTCGATACCTCCGTTTCCTCCGCGGTGAAAATGTATTTAAGCGCTTTTAACTCTCACCCAACTAATCGTCGTATCGCCATAACGCTTTTGCTGCGTGATCTCAAAGGGGGATTGGAGTTCTAGCGAATGTTTGAAAAAGTGTTCGAAGAGAATAATCCCATTCGGCTTTAACAGTGATTGAGCCTGAGTCCAGAACGGATGAAGTTGCAACGGTTCTTTAAATTGATGGTAAGGGGGATCTACAAAAATGAGGTCGTAGGTTTTACCTCCACTTTGATTGAGCCATTTTTCAACCGGTTGGGTTGAAATGATTCCTTCCAAGTGACATTTTTTCAAATTATCACGAATCACGGCGACGCATTTCGAGTTTTGTTCGACAAAAACTGCGCTTTGCGCCCCTCGACTCAAGGCTTCGATTCCAAGAGCACCCGTCCCTGCATAAAGATCGAGAACCTCGGCATCGATCACCATCTCTCCTAGAGCGGAAAAAAGAGATTGTTTGACTCGATCCTGCGTTGGACGAACGTCGGGGCCTTTTGCTGCCTGGAGAAAGATCCCTCCGGCGCTACCTGCGATCACGCGTAACATGCAGAACTTTTAACCTCGGAATAGAATGAACACACGGAAAAAGAAAATTATTTTAAGGGGTGAAGAAACGATGATTTTTTTAACTTTTAAGAACGGTGATCTCTAAAAGTGACTCGTTTGCTTTCAGGGGTTCTAAATAATGCCGCAATCAAAAAGGTTGTAATCGTTCCAAAGAAAATTCGCCAAACGAAAGCAATGGTCGGAAGCCAGGAGGGACGAGGGGAGGGAGTCCATCCCAACATCAACCGGAGATCATTCGGAAGATCGCTGAGCCAGGCAACCACCACAAAACCGACAAGCATCGCAATGAGGTTTCCGCTCTCGCTTCCTCGTGTTTTAGTAAGAGCTCCGAGCATAAAAATTCCGAGCATCGATCCATAGGTGTATCCAAAAATTCCAAGGACGATCGGAATCACGCGAGCACCGGGAAACTGGATGACGACCCATGCCGTGATCGCTCCAATCACAATGAGAATCACGGAGAAGATGGCGGTGCTCCATCGAGCGACGCGGAGAATCTCTTTTTCTTCGGCTTGAGGGTGGATAAAGGGAATATGCCAATCGCGAGTATAGCTGGTTGCCAGAGCATTCAGGGCCGTGCTGAGCGATCCCATGGCGGTAGCGAATAATCCCGCGACGACGAGCCCTCGAATGCCTGTCGGCATTTCATGGAGAATATAATACGCAAAGGGATGTTTCTCTGGAAGCTGGGGATCCGGATAAAATTGGTAGAAAACCCAGAGGAGCATTCCCACGGAGAGAAACGCGAGAACCACAGGAAGATCTGCAAGCCCGGAACTGATTAAAGCCCATCTGCTTTTGTGATGATCTTTTGCGGTGAGCATGCGTTGTACCATATCTTGATCGGTCCCATGGGTGGACATCGTCAAGAAGGTAGAGCCGATAAATGCGGCAAAGAGGGTGTAAGGCTCCTCAAGGAGATGTTTAATGAGGTTCCATCCTCCGAGATCATTCTGAAGTCCGCTATTGATAAAAAGACTGCCGGTGTGGCCTGCGAATTTTTCTGAAATTCCATCCCAACCGCCGGGAATACGAAGGAAAAGCGAGATTAAAGTAAAACCGAGTGCACCAAAAAGAACGACGACTTGAATCAGGTCTGTCCAAACTACTGCTTTAATTCCTCCGTAGGCGGTATAAATGGCGGTAATAACGGTGATCATGAGGAGTGCGCTGAGATAAATCATAAACTCCTGGTGAGGGGTCGGTTTATGACCCAAAAACATTTCAAATCCGAGAACCAGAATAATGGCGGCGACGTAGAGTCGGGTTCCGCTGGCAAGAGCGCGGGTAATTAAAAAAACGCCTGAGGCCGCTGTTTTCGTTTTATTTCCGAAACGTTTTTGTAAAAATTCATAAATCGAGACGACATTATAATCGTAGTACGGTTTGATAAAAATATAAGCGACCAAGATCCGTGCGAGAACCGTTCCGATGACGAGTTGAGCGTAGTGAAAGTTTCTTTCATTAAACCCTTCTGCAGGAGCTCCTAAGAAAGTGGCGGCGCTAATTTCAGCGGCGAGGATAGAGGCAAGGACGGCCCACCAGGGGATTTGTCGATCTCCTAGTGCAAATCCTTCCATATCGTTCTCTCCTCGACCCTTCCAAAGTCCAATCGCGAGAACAACGATAAAATAGACGGCAACAACACCGAGATCAATAATACCCGAAAGCATCCTGATCTCTTAGCTTCTATCTCCCTCAGGACAATCGATTTTAACCCAGATTCTCCATCTTACGTACATGAGCATTGACGGCAACTTCAGGCAAATACGGCTTTCACCACAGAGAAAAGGCCAAGGCACAGAGTTTTGGCGGATTGTGGATACCCCATTTTCAGGGACATCATCCACGGTACCGGGGGATTCACTTGAATGTGCTTTGGATTCGAATAGGGATTCCAAACGATGATCTCAAAAGCTCTGTGCCTCGGCCTTTTCTCTGTGGTAAAACCTTCTGCAGTTTTGGATTGAATAAAAAGTCTCAGGTTATTTTATTTTTCGGCATGAAAATTGCTTGAGATTAGTGGATTTCTGCTTAAGTTTTAAAAACTATGGCAGACATGAATTTGCATCAACAAATGGCGTTGGGACAAGCGCTCTCGGTGCAAATGCAACAATCGTTGCATCTTCTCCAGGCACCGGCTCTCGAGCTTCAATCTTTAGTTCAACAAGAAATTTCCGCAAATCCTGTTTTAGAAGAAATCTCGGAACAGCCCTCGTCTTCAGACGAGATGGACGAACCCCCTGCAACGGCGAGCGAGACCCAACGGGATGAAGATTGGAAAGAATATTTTAGCCAGTCCAATGGCCATATCCGAGTAGCCGGAAAAATCAAAATA
>JAZKBH010000280.1:0-16713 GCA_040388725.1 Verrucomicrobiota bacterium | reverse complement strand
TCAAATCCGTTTATTGGTTGGATTCCAAAAAACAGCTTTCATTCACTCAAGATTTAAAAGCAAAAATAGCAGCAATCGAATGGCAGGGATATGAGTATGGGTGCAATCATGTTGTTCGTGTGGCTCGAATCGATACATAAGCAAATCAGATTTAGATAAACCACTTCCCACAGCACCAAAAACTAGTTGACGCGCTTCTTATTTGTATTATTGTTATTACAAATAAACCAACATTGAATTTATGAAGAATACTATCCCTTTTTTGGCTTTTCTGGCAGCATCACTCCCGCTTTGCGCCCAAACTCCAATTTTGGAATATAAGTTTGATGAGGGAACAGGAAGCAGCGCCGCAAGTACGGGAAGCAACACAACGATAGGAACGATCCAAGACAGTAACTTCGTCGCTGCCGATTTTCATACTCCCGGAGTAGGAACTGATAATAGCTTTGCTTTTGACAATTCCAGCTCCACGGGAATGGGAAGCCTGGGAACCGGTGGACGAGTCACCGCAGGAGATGTCAATGCGGTCGATGGCCTAGTTTCTTTTACCCTTCAAGGCTGGTACAATACTGCATCATTTTCCTCGATTGGCAGTAATGCCAAATTATTTGATAAAAATACCGGTGGTTCATCTGGATTTTCCCTTCGAACCTCAAGCTCAAATACCTTAGCCCTTCAAGTTAATGGGACTTCAGTCGCATCAGGAGCTAGTTCGAGCTATGCTCTTCAAAATGAATGGGTTTTTTTTGCCGTAACTTACGATGGAACCGCGGGATCACTCGCGAGCAATAATGTTCATTTTTACGTTGGCACCACAAGCGCCACAGCTTCAGAAGTAAGCGCCGCAACCCTGACGACTGGCATCTCCCTTGCTAACGCAAACTCTCTGATTCTCGGCAATAATAGTGCCGCTACAGGAAATGTGAATATTAGGCCTTTTGATGGCTATCTCGATGACATGCGGATCTTCGGATCCACAACGAACTCCACTGGCAGCCTCAATCTCGCTCAACTTGAAAGCTTTAGATCGCTGGACATTCTCAGCCCTATTCCCGAGCCCAGCACTTATTTCCTATTGGCTATCGGAGGAATTGGTTTAACTTTATTTCTACGGACAAGGAGACCTTCCGGTCAAACATCCTTATTCGAACCGAACCAGGTCTCTTCGCTCATGTGAACGCGTGGATCTTCCTTCTGGATCAGACCTTCGTTTTTACACATCTCGAAGAGACTGAAAAAACAGGAGTTTCTTATGAATCATTCAGCCACCCTTCAAAAAAATCGATCCGTTACCTTGGGGAAAATCTTTTTTCTCTCCGGTTTTTTAATCTCCTCTCTTTTTGCAGAAGACGTAACGATCATCCAGGATCGATTTAAAATAACAGCCGAAAGAAAAGAATATACCTCCATTGACGGAACTAAAACCGAGGTTGGGGACGCGACCTGGAGCTCATCCCCCAGCAGTGACGTGGGTGTCATTATTTCGGGAAAAGAAGGGGTCACTGTGGGCGACGTTGAATCTGCAGGCGCTTCACTTCCAATTCCCGAACGGGGAATCATTTGTTTAGAGGCTGATATCAAACCGATGGGAAGCGACTGGACAGGAATTGGATTTGGGGGAGATCATTGGGACGATAAATTTCATACGCCGATGGCCGGTGGACAAATTTTTGTAACAGCACGGTCTTCCGGTGATTACAATATATTAGGCGGAGTCAAACCTGATGCCCCCAAACTCGCCGAAGGAAGAATCGAAACCCTTCGTACCAATCAAGCCACTCATTTTGAAATGATTTTAGATCAAGAAGCCAATAAACTGACCGTCAAAATCAATGGCCATATCGTCCTCGATAATATTGATTTGGGAGAAAAAAGCGTACGTCTTCGAATCAAACGAGCAGGCATTCACTTTAATGCACCGGCCACTGCCCGTAAACCGAATGTTGATAACTTCAAAATAACGATTACCAAACCCTAACCTCCTCAGGAAATATCGATCCCTATTCCGATTGAAGCAAAAGATCCAGATCCTGACATTTTGTTGAAATAATGATCCATTTTTTGCCTCTACCATTCCTCATCGGACTGTATGCCATTGTAAGCTCGCTCGCCGCTGAAACCATCTCTTCAACAGAAAGAGTTTATGAAGAGCGCTTTCAGATCCAAGGATCAAGAGCCGCCGGCCAGGATCTCAATGGAATACCCATTGAAAAAGGAAATGAAAATTGGAACGTCGATAATTCTGTTTTTCTTTCTTCTTCTGGAATTGCCTCCACCTCGTCGTCTCGCGGGGGCGCCGCGTGGATTCCCTTATCCGATTCTCCCTTGTCGATCCAAGCAAAAGCACACATCAATCCTGAAGGATCGGATTGGAGTGCCTTGGCTTTGGGGGGAAAATGGGGTTCCACATTCCACGAGACCGCACAACTCTGGGTTTTTCTTCGTCCCGAAGGATCCTATCAGGTGATGGCGAATGGAGGAAAAATCGTTATTAAATCAGGCAAAGTACCGCATTTTTCATCGACCGGGGAGGAAGTGGAAATTCGCTATTGGAAAAAAGAAAATGCGGTGAGTGTTTTGATCAATGAGACTCTCGTCGTTGAAAAATTTCTACTTTCCGAAAAAGCTTTTATCCCTGTCATTCAGTCTGTTGGATTTAGATTTAACGGACCGATTGATGAACAAAAAAAACCTTCGACCACTTTGTTTAGCATTCGCCTCAGTCCCTCTCCATCCGTCAATATGGAGCTCAACGAATCCCTCAGCGTTTTCACCCCCGGAGAAGCAATCATCGCAAAAATCGTGGGAAGATCTCTTCCGGAAGGCAAAATCAGCACCAAAATGAAGGTGACTGATTTTTATGGAAAAATCCTATTTGAAAACCGTCTGGAATGTGACGTTGTGGATCAAAAAATTCAAAAAGAATGGAGTCTCCCTCCGATTGAAAAACTTGGTTATTTTGAAATATCAGCCGAATGCTTTGATCCCGAGGGCAATTCCTTTCAGGTATTTACAAAACCATTTACCATTCTTCCCGAGCCCCCTGTAGGCGCCACAGACTCCTCTAATAAATTTGGCGCCATGGTTTTCCCTCATATCGCCTATCCAATAGAAGACCGCGAACGGGATGCTCAATATATGAAGCGAATCGGTTTGCGGTATGTAAGAATTGCTCAACTCAATTGGAATCGCGCCCAAAGCGCCGAAGGGGAGCCTTTCGTCTGGGACAAAATAGACCCCGTGGTCGACCTTTACCAAAAATACGGGATTCAAATTATCTCAACCACAGGATGGCCTGTTCCCTCCTGGGCATCTCAAGGAAAAGACCTCAATGCAGGAGGCGATATTGGAAATTTTATGCCCACCGAAGCATCCATGGAAATTGCTCGGAAATTCTATAATGAGATGGCAACACGATATAAAGGAAAAGTTTTAGGATATGAAATCGGTAATGAAACCGATGCTTATTTTTGGCTAGGAAGCGCAGAACATTACCGTCAACACGACAGCGTAGGAATTATGAAAGACTATGTGGATTATTTTTCAGTCATTGCTGAAGAAATCAAAAAAGCAGATCCCCAGGCCATCTTAATGCCTGGAACCACCGCAGCCCTTCCCGAAGGACATGCCTACAAACCTTGGCTCAAAACGGTCCTTGATTTTGGACTAGGGAAACTCATGACAGGACTAGCTCCCCATTACAATGTCGATCTCAACAAGGTGAATTCAATACTTTCCTCATACAAATTGGAAGAACCGATCTATATGACAGAAATTGGAGGAATTGCCAAAGGAGCAGACATGAAAAACCTCACGAAGGCCAATTATGAGGAAATCATTCTAGGAGATTACCACCAATTTGTTACGCAGCTGGCTCATAAAAACGTAAAGGCTCTCTGTAAATTCCTGCTTCGTGAACAACCTACCTATGGGGGTGAAGGCAATCTAGCCTCGGGGCTTCTCGGTTTTGATTTTAGTGTTCGCCCCACCTATGCGGCATTCGGAACATTAACTCACTTATTAATAGGAGCCACTTTTGTCAAAGAACTCAACATCACCCTGAATTCACAGGAAGGATGGCTGGAAGGCTATTTCTTTCAAAAGGGAGAGAAACCCATCACCGTTCTTTTCCTCAACTCCCTTCCCCAAAGTACTGTTCACCTCGAGTCTGCAGATCCTTTACTCATTTTAGTGGATGTGATGGGTAATGAGACTAAAATTGCAGTAACCGATGGAAAAGCAGAATTCCCAATCGAACGAAACCTTCCTCTCTTTGTGATCGGGAATGTGAAAGAGACCGAAGGCGAAGTAAAGCATCCTGAAGACACTCTTTTGAAAGAGATTCATTTATCCCTTCAAAATTCCAACTTTGAAGAAGAAAGCACTCCGAATAATATTCCCGGATGGAGAGTTATGACGGACGAAACCCACGGGAAAAATGAAAAAACAGGAAATGTCTTTGTCGTTAGCGAGGATCAGACTATTTTTCATGAAGGAAAAAAATCTCTTCGAATGGAGGCCAAGACACTTACTAAATGGTATGGTATTCTTCAGGAAATACCTGTCGATCAACTCCCCAAACCCAACGAGGATGAATATCTTCTTTTTAAAATCAGTTGCATGGCGAAAGGCAAAGAGGCGTATGGAAAGGGATTAGGATATACGATGGCCTTTCGAAAAGAAGATTTCTCGCGAATCCAGTTTGTTGGAAGTACATATTTCGGATATGGGGGAACATTCGATTGGAAAGAACTCGCCGGGGAGCACAAAATGAAAACCCTGCCCCTAGGAACCGATCGAATTTCAATCGAATTTCACCTAGCCAAATCCACCGGAATACTTTGGGTCGATGAGGTAAAAATAGCAGTCCAACTCTGGAAGTCCGCCTCCCCTGCTCGAGCTCATTAGAATTGGTTTTGGAGACTCCAACCCCTAAGTTTGTGATCTCCTATTCATTTTTTACCCATACATCAGCGGCTTTAGCTTAAATAAACATAAAACATCGTGTAAGGTTATTTAATTATCGATAAACGATAATTTATATTGATTAATTGTCAAAATCCTTTATACTTCTGTCATGAAATCAAACACCCATAAATATTTTAGGAGATTCTGTGGAAATGCTCGCTGGATTGCCATAGGCTTCAGCACTATAACCCTTCCGTGGATGATTCTCATTCTTATTGGCTCTTTTGGTGTGGGAGCAAAAAATGGAACTGTTCTTTCTAGTTCCGGAAAAATGATACCCATTCTAGAATTCACTCCATCCTTTCGTTTTTTAAATGCATTATCCTTAATTTTACCTCTTATATTCATTTTTTTCTTCTTTTTCATACTTGGAAAACTTCTTCATTTTTATGCAAAAGGAGGCTATTTCGAGCCGTATGCACCTCGTACGTATCGTAAACTAGCAAATCTCACTCTATTATATTGGCTGTGCAAAGTGCCATTAACGGCATTGTTAGAATTTACGGAAAAACACATCAGCATTATACAACTCAAATTAGATCCCTCTGCCTATTCTACGGAACTTCCCGTATTATTTCTTTCTATCTTATTATATGCCTTAAGTTATATAATGGCAGAGGGAACGCGTCTCTACGAAGAACAAAAACTTACGGTTTAAGGCACTTATGGCAATTATAGTAAATGTCGATGTGATGATGGCCAAACGCAAAATACGTTCAAATGAGCTCGCTGAGAAAATCGGAATTACAGCGCAAAACCTTTCTCTTCTTAAAAACGGAAAAATAAAAGCTCTTCGGTTCAGCACACTAGAAAAATTATGTGAAATTTTAGAGTGTCAGCCTGGTGATATTTTAGAATTCAAGCCAAACGATCGCCGCCCTTTTTCTGATTTTACCCCAGATCCCTCTCTCATTAGTAAATAAATTTTACCCTAAAATCACAAGTCGCTAAATACAAAGCATTTACGACACTCATCCCCCACATCCCTTTAAATTAGCTAATTTGTATTTTAGTATTTACAAAGATATTAATATGATGTTTAGTTGTCATTGCGTTCTTTTAAACTTAAGAGAATTAATAAAGGATCTCCATGACAGCACGTTCTTACAAAATCATTTTTACAGTATTTTTTTGGGGAGCATTTTTCTCTCTTTTTTCCATGAGTCAGGAGTTAATCTGGCTCTGTCCCAGCGATCCCACCAATCCTGATGCGAAACGACGGGGGCCTGCCGATTATTTAAATCTTTTTCGTCCTGCCTTCGACTTAAATTGGGCCACCACCAGACCGCGCGTCCAAGTTTTTAAGCTCTACCCCGGTTTTATCAAAAGAAGCACCAATGAAGATCTCCTTAATATTTTAGCCTACCTAAAATCCAATCACATCGCACTGGCGATCGAATGGCCGGTCTTGACTGTCGAAGGAACACAGGGAGGAGGAGTAGAAGGATTTTTAGTCAATGGCCCTCAAGAAACATCCACTACATTTTACCGCCTCAAAAACATCCTTCATGCAAATGTTGAATATATTGCCATGGATGAACCTCTCTTTTTTGGTCATTATTTCAATGGAGATGAACATGGCGCCGCAATTCATTGGCCCATCAACTCGATCGCCCTAAATGCACGTAGCATCGTCAGTATTATTACCAGCTACTATCCCCAGATAAAAATCGGAGACATTGAGGCAGTCGATAGTTTTGTTGACCTGCAATTCAAAGATGATCGCATTCTCTCCAATACTCAACAATGGATAAATGCTTATCAATCCGCTACGCAACGACATCTCGACTTTTTTCATGTCGATCTCCAATGGAAAAGTCGATGGAAAGAAGATACGAGAAAAATTGCAAACCTCATGAATAAAAATAAAATCGATTTTGGAGTTATTCTAAATTCAAACAATATAAGTTCAGATGAGGCCTGGATGACCAGCGCTAAACATAATATTCAGGCTATTAAAAATTCCAATATCCCATTCAATCATTTTATTTTTCAAGATTGGACTTCCTGTCCTCAGTCCACCTTACCGGAAAACAATCCATCGGCGTATACCGCTCTCATTGATTTTTTCTTTGCCCCTGAAGCCAACATTCCACCTCCTATCACTCTGGAGCGACGCAAACAGAAAGGACGCCATGTGTATGGAGCTGATCCAGCGGACATTGCAACTCTTAATAGTCAAGGGTGGGAGGCAGAAGGATCCGTCGGACTCATCTATCCGACGATAGAGGAAGATCCCGACCTCATTCCCCTCTATCGAATTTATAGTCCAACGAAATTGGATTATATCCTGACGACGGATTCAAATGAAATTGCACAGGAACAAAGAAACAACCAATACGAAAAGGAGATTTTTATTGGATATGTCTTTCCCCTCTCTTCACCTACAGAGACACCTCTCTATAAGGCCTATATTCCGGGATATGGCCATTTTTATACTTCGTCTCTCGATGAGTATTCCAAACTTCCCTCCTCCCAACAAAAAGGAATCTGCTGCTATCTCCCTTTTCCAGAATAGCCTCTAAACTCAAAAACTAAAGGAATCTATGAATAGAAATCTTATCTCTGCCACCCTCCTCGCATTTATTTTTAGCCTTACCGCACTCTTTTCGGGCGCGACCAATCTTGTTTGGCTCTGTCCAAGTGATCCTACAAATACGGATCGACCTGGAGCCGCCGATTATATGCAACTCTTCACTCCGGCAAATGACTCCCTATGGGTGAACGCCAGGATACGGGTTAATGTTTTCAAGCTTTATCCCGGATTCATCAACCGGAGTTCAGACGACACTCTTCAGAAAATATTTAACTATCTCAAATCTAAAAACATTGCTCTCGCTGTGGAATGGCCCGCACTCAGTGTTCTCAATGGAAAAGGCGGAGGATTGGAGGGATTTTTGGATAATGGACCTACCGTGACAGACGCCACTTTCAGAAGGATCAAAAACCTGGGAGGGACAGTGGCTTATGTCACCATGGATGAACCTCTTTATTTTGGCCACTATTATACCGGAGATCACCAGGTCAACGCCTCCATTGTAGATCTTGCCAACAATGTCGCGCTTAATCTTCAGAAAATCATTTCGATCTTTCCTAATGTGGTGATTGGCGATGTCGAACCCGTCGATATTCTTCCGAAGGATACGCTGAACTCAAAAATGCAACAATGGCTCACTGCTTATCAAAACTCCATGCACCGTCCCATCGCTTTTCTTCATGTCGACTTTCAATGGTCTGACCAATGGCGAGAAGATGTAGTAACCATCTCTAATTTATTGGCGCTCAATAATTCGATCGATTTGGGAGTGATCTTTAATTCTGCTCTATCCGTTGGAACAAGCAGAGAATGGATAGAAAACGCCGAGGGAAATATTCAGCGGTTCAAATTTCTCGGAGTGAATATATCCCATCCAGTCTTCCAAAATTGGAATAGTCTTCCTGCTCTGAATTTACCTGAAAGTCAAACCAGCTCCTATATCTCTCTCGTTAATTATTATTTTAGTGAAGCTTCCGTTCAGCCTCCTCTTACGCCTTTCAGACGACTTTATAATCCGATCTTTAATCGCCATGTCTATTCCTCTAATTCAGCAGAGATCACCACTTTTAGGAGTCAGGGATGGAAAGATGAGGGCTCCGTCGGTTGGATATATCCCACCGCGCTCGGAACTACCAACCTGGTTCCTCTTTATCGGCTCTATAGTCCTTCCCAAAATGATTACTTCTATACCACTAATGTACAGGAATCTTCTGCGGCTGACTTAAACGGAGGATATAATTCTCCTTTGATCGCTTGCTACGTTTATGCAAGCACTGGGAAAGGAACTCCGCTTTATCGTGCCTATAACAAACAAATTGGACACTTTTATACATCTAATTTAAATGAATACAATGGGCTTCCTGAAACTTGGAAAGAGGGAATATCTTGTTATCTCCCCTAAATTTTATCTCAAATCTTGATTTTTCAATTTACATCGCTCCGAAAAGTCGAGGATAAGATCTGAATTTGTCCCCTCCCAACAGAGAACACCTGTTGGGAGGAAAACGATAAAAATTTGAAATTCAATGATATCCTCACCTCTATTTCAGGATCTTCACCACGTCCCAAAAGAGAGAATTAGGAGCATCGCAAACGACCGCAGGCAAAATAAAATCTTGCAATCAAATCGATTTTACCAGCCGTATAGATAAGAGTTCAAAAGGTTGAAATTCATAGCTGTAAAGGGGCTTTCCGATAAATTTTTCAGGGCTCTCCACTAAATTGACGATTCCCTCCATTTTCCAACCCTGAAAAGCATCTATTCGCGCCAAAAGCGAATTCGTATCCCCGTTCAACAGACGCACAATGATTCCCTCTCCTTTTTCCGCACGTTTAATCGCCACGATTTCAATAGCCGACTGATCCACAATGACAGGAGGAAACAACTCCACCGCGGAAGCCATGGTAATTTCCTGGGTTCCCACGACCCGCAATGGCATATTGAAATGACGGGCTGCCTTTGTAATCTCGGGAATCGCTGCGGCAGCATGAGGAAACAATGCACAACGAAAGAAATGGGTTCCAAGGTCTGTATAGACCGCATTTTCCTTTTCGTTCGCCAGATTGTCTTTTCCCACCCCTTTTCCGGGATGCGGGACACTCCGAAGAACGGTGATCTCCATCGTATGATTCTTGACTCGAAATCCATATTTACAATCGTTGAGAAGCGCAATTCCACGATCCGAATCGGAAAGGTCGATCCATTGGTGAGCGGGAACTTCGATTTGAGCACGTTCAAAAGAACTTGCTGATCCGGTTGAACGCAAAATGGAGCCGAATGGAATCTCGAATCGCGCCTCTTTCGAAACAACCGCCACGGGGAAAAACATCCGCAACATCGTTCGTTCATCCCGCCAGACTATTTTGTGGTCAAACTCTAGCTGTCTCGCTCCTGAACGCAAACAAATGGTCTGATGAATCTCAGACTTTCCGATAGCGAAAGTCTGGCGAATGATAGCACAGGGCCCATCTATCTCGGAAGCCACTGAAAGCCGTTTGGCCTGAGAAGGAGTCTGACGAAGATAAACCTCCATATCTTTGTTTTTGTAGTCGATCTCAAAATCCCAAGCATCCCCGTTATCTTTAAAAAGATAAAATTCATTCGATTTTTCCCCGCTCGCAACAGTCTCCCAATTCAAAACCTTGTCGTATAAATGAGCTAAGGTCCCATCTTCATTGAATTCCGCTCGAAGATATTCGTTTTCAAGCTGTCGATCCGATGCTCTGAGCTCTTGAAAAGTTTGATTTTTCACTCCCAAAAGAGAAGCAACTCCCAATGCAGGAACATTGGAATACCTCCACGATCCTTCCCATTTTATCCATTCCGAACGAGTCCATGACGACGCATTGAAAACCATTGGCAATTGAGAAGAACCACTCAAAGCGGAGGCCCGCTCCTGACTCAATGCTTCGATCTGTCGCAATAATAATTCCTGCCGCTCACCACATTCGTCATACACACGCTTAATCGAGGAGCCAGGAAGAATATCATGGAATTGATAGAGAAGAACTTCCTTCCAGATCTCATCAAGCTCCTTTGAAGGATAATTCGAAAGTCCTGCAACTTCCGCCATTACGGCAAGCCACTCCAATTCAAATAGTCTTAATTCGCATTGGCGATTATTCAGCTTCACCTTCGCCTGGGTGGTAAAAGTTCCCTGATGGCGTTCCAGATAGAGCTCCCCTCTCCAGGAAGGGAAATTCTTCGAATCCTGAGACCATTGCTCAAAAAAATCCGCGCTTTTCGAAAACACAACCTCAGGAAGATCTGCCAAATTTTTTTCGCGAATGAGTCGCTCGATATGCTCCGCATCGGGCCCTGCCCCCCCGTCTCCAATTCCATAAACCATGAGAGCATGCGTGGAAGCACTCCCTTCGGTGGCTGTCGTTAATATTTTTCGCAAGGCATCCGGAGAGGCGGGACTATTATAAGTCTCTTCCGGAAGCATGTGCGTCAAAATTCTCGTCCCATCAATTCCCTCCCAATGAAAAGAATAATAAGGAAATCGGTTCACGACGTTCCAGGAAAGTTTTTGCGTCATGAAATAATCAATTTCTGATTTTTTCAAAATTTGAGGGAGTTGCCCGTTGTAACCAAAGACATCGGGCTGCCAGCAAAAACGGGGAACATGTCCGAATTCTTCTAGAAAATAACGACGCCCCAGCAGAATCTGACGAACTAAGGATTCTCCTCCTGTCAAATTGCAATCAGGCTCTACCCAAAAAACCCCTTGAAGTTCGATCCGGCCCAATGCCACTGCTTTTTTGATCCGTGCATAAAGAACCTCGTAATGTTCTTTCATCCATTGAAAAAGCTGGGGCTGACTCGCACCAAAGAAGTAATTTGGATAGAGATCGATATTATAAAGAGCATTCGCAAAAGTTCTTGCTCCTTTCCGAATAGTTTCCCGTATAGGCCAAAGCCATGCGAGATCTAAATGGGCATGACCAATCGCCCAGACCTTGAGTGAAGGACGGATTGATTGATTTTGGAAGAGAGGAACTATTTTAGAACGAGAAATTTTCACGGATTCTGAATCAAGCGGAAGCCTCTCAATTTTATCGATCACCTCCACAATCTTTTGGGTAAGAGGATCGGAAATGAGTAATCCAGGAAAAAGTCCTTCTAGCACCTCGAGGTCATAATAATAGGCTCTTAAGTCGTCGCGACACTCCGCCAATTCCGCGAATTCTATTTTTCCCTCGTTCTGAACTCGTCCAAAAAGATCATTCAATCCTGCATCTCCCCATAGCTCAATCTCTTCGCCGGAAAAAAAGCCTTCTGGAAGGCGATAAATGACTTTGGCCGGAGATCCTAAACATGCATCGTATTCTGACGCGACGCAGGTCAAACCTCGAACAGGCATCCCATCATGATCAACCAGACATAATTCTCCGTTGATATCGATTCGCACAACCCAAATACATTCTTTTTTTAGAGGAGGCAAAGGGGCACGAAACCGAAACCATGCACAGTCAAAAACTTCATTTGCCCAACTCTCTCCCACTTTTAATTCTTTTCTCTCTCCCTCCGTTCTTCGTAAATAAGGAAGGGGTTCACGGGTTTTCCACGCCGTGATTTCAAATGAAAGTAAAGGTTTATAAATGGATTGACGGACTTTTTCTCTTAGCCCCTGAATTCTAATTTGAAGATTGTTTGTCATAAATTTACTTATTTAGAATTTCCTAGGAAACAGATTTTTGATTTGAAGCACGCCTCGGAGAAGGGACTCCGATTTCTACCTCGACTCCCGGGGGTGCCTCTATTTTCCATACGGGGGTTCCTGCCTCTTTCCTTATCTCCAAGGTCATTAACCCCTTGGGGGTACATACCGTTGTTTTTACAAATTCAAGACCGAAAAGGCATGGGTTAATTCGCACCCGGTTCCAGCCAGGCTCCAAAATTTCTATTCCGAAAAAGATCATGGGTAAAAGATAAACAGGAGCAGCAGACCATCCGTGACAATGACTTCGAGTAGGAAAGAGGGATCCCTCTGGACATACCATTTCCCAGCAAGTTGTCGCATCGGACTCGACTATCTTTCCCCAAAATGAATGTATCTTTTCGAGTACCTTTTCTTCCTGGTGCTCTTTAAGCAGCAGCTCCAATAAAAAAAACATCGCAAAAGGACTTCCCACCTCAGTTAATTCAGAGTCTGGTTCTATTGAGTTTTTAAGCGCTTGCTTTCTTCTCTTTTCATCTGGAATTAAATCATAGAGAAGCGATAAAAAAGAGGTATGTTGTGAAAATTTTTGACTAATATCCCCTGAATCGCAAATCGCATCAGGAAAGGATCCTCGTTTTTCATCCCATAGGCGATTGAGATCTTCGATTAGTTTTTCACGGCAACGTTCATAATACGATGCCCGATCTCTATCATTTAATTCACTGCAAATTCGAGCTCCTGCCTTGAGAGCTTCCGCAAGAAAAATACTACAATGAAGAACCGTCCGATGATCCTGATCCAAAGGAGCCCAATCGAAAAAATTCCATGTCGGAGCACTGAACAATCCCTGGACTGTGCAACATTTTAAGGAGACATCCAAAGTCTTTTGGGCCGAGGGCCACATTTTTTTCAAAAACTCTTTTTTCCCTGTTTGCTGATAGATTTCACTTAATGAAATCACCCACAGAAAACTCCAGGCAGGCAAGATCACATCCCACCCACTAGGACACTGACTCGCCGCCATGGGAACTCTTTCCAGCGAATCCGAAATGATTTGGCAACAGTGCTCTGAAAGGTCATATGCACCAAACGTCATATGGCCAAAAATAGCCTCATTCCGTGCATCCCCTACCCAGAGTACCTGCTCATAGGAAGGACAGTCTGTGTAGGTATCCTCCATACAAAGAAGAAGAGTTCTCTGGCTGATTTTAAAAATTTTATCCAATTGAGGATCTGAACTCTGAAATATTGCTGTTTGGGTCGGCCCATAAAGAGCCTCACGAACACCCACGGAATGAACCTTAAGAGTCTCTTTCCCCCGATTCGTTAGAATACAATATCGCATTCCACGTCGATGGGCTGAAAAAAATTGATGACATCCTTTTTTAAAAAAAATTCGAAATGAATTTCGGTGCGCATTTCCCTCATGTTGAAGATACTGGATCCTCCTTAATTCCATGTTGCTCTGGAGGTATTCAAAAAAATATCCATCCATGACCCCTTCCCCTTCTGCCTCAAAATCAATAACGAAGTAACCGTTACAAAGATCTTCCAAGTCTAAAATCACTCGGCTCTCAGGCAGAATCTCCCATATCTTTTCGCTTAATGGAATCTTTTCCCGATTCCCTTCGATCTCTTGATCCGTTCGGATAGAAAAATAAGCATCTCCTTCTGCAAAAAAACAAGAAGAGAGGGGACCAATCTGATCTTTTTGAAAAGATTTGAAGAGTTCCGCATTAGGAATCCCCCCCCAGAGATCCACTTTCTTCGTAATCTCCTTGCGATTTTTTTGAAAAGAATCCGAAAACTCCTGAACTTGTCCTTCAGAATCTAAAGCACAATTTGTATTTCGAGAACATTCCCACAGAGGCCCCGTGGTCACCCAGGGAGAAGAATCATCCCCACAGGGCGAATGAAATTGAATCTCTCCCTCACATCGAAAGCCGATCGCAAGCTCCGTCTGATGATCGTAGTGAGTACAAATCGCCACCGTCAACCAATGACTCCCCTTTTCTAAAACGATACTATAAGTATGCAAATCCTGATCCAATGCGCCTTGAAGGACAACACCATCTAAATGAAGAGAGTGAACAGGACCGACCAGATGAATACCGACCGCCGTCGTCTCTTTTACTTTCAATTCTGTTCCATAAAGACCCGCCATTCCCAAAACATTAATAGAAGTAGCAAAAGGACTTAAATGCCGATGAATATGAAAAGTCCATGATTTGCAGATCGATTGGATAGAGGCGCGATGAACAAGACGGGAGAATGATCGATCCGTTACGGTCATTAACCGTGTCCCTCTTTCTACAGGCTCACACTTTTTTGTGAAATCGACAATACAGATGGAAAGTGGCGTCCCCTGCTCGCAAGTCAAATTGACATGCTCTTCAAATCCCATCTGACAAGAAATTCGAGGAGAATTCATTATATGCGTCGGAGCTCGACATACCCTCCACGTGTCGTCCGATTCTAAAATCCGTTTTTCTTTCTGACAAAGAACGATCCAAAACCCGCCCCTACTCGCCAGACTCTGAAAAGTATCTACTCCCCAACAGGTCACCTCGACACGGATGTGATTTTGACCTTTTTTGAAAATAGAGGAATCAGAAAACCGGTCATAAAAAGGCTTTTCAGGAAAACTCCGCGCCGGCCCATCTGCAATCCACCTTCCATTCACCCAAAGTCGATAGCGTGACTCTGCGGTAATATCTAGAGTCCACGGAACTAAAGGCTCATCCATCTGAAATGTATTTTCAAAAATATATTTCGAATTGATCTCCGCCTCCCTTCCCTCATTTACCCAAATCCACGGCGTTTTATTCATAATCCCCCACAAACAAATTCTCACTATTCATTGGTAAAGACAATATAACCAATATTTTCCTTGCGTCAACCTTGTTTGTATATACATTAATATATCTATGCATACTATCCCTATCAATAAGGCATTTTAAAATTTAATCGGAACTCTTCTTGGGGGGGGCGCTTTTTCAAATGAAACATTCTCTTAAGATCTCTTCCTGGCTTCTGATGATTTCAGGAACAACTCACATCATTCAACTCTATTTTTACGGCAATCAAGGCCACGTGATCGGCGCCTCTATTTTCGGTCTTCTCTATTTTTTGATCGGCCTCGGCCTTCAGAAATCATGCAAAACAGCCATGTGGCTTGCTGTAACTCTTCCCGTCATCGGAGGACTTGCGGGATTAGCGCGCTTCATTCTTATTCATCCAAACCCCTTTACGGCTTTCCATGTAATCGTTGACCTCATTGTCGTCCCTCTCTGCGCTCTTAAGCTTAAAGAAATTAAAAAACAGAAGATCTTGCCCCATTATTTTGAGTTTTAATGACATCTAAAGTCCATGCTCCTTCAAATTGCCATCGCCATCTATCCGGGTTTTACGGCCCTGGACGCTATAGGACCGTATGAAATTTTGAAGATGATTCCGGAAAGTGAAATCCGTTTTGTAAGCAACCAGAGAGGCCCTATCAATACTGATCGGGGATTTTTAATCGTCCATGCAACACATTCGTTCGAAGAAACCCCCTCTCCCCACATCATTCTTATCCCCGGCTCTGAATCAAAAACAGATGAAGCCATGGCAAATCAGAAACTTCTTCAGTGGATCCAAAAAACCCATCAAACCTCTAAGTGGACTCTCTCTGTTTGCTCCGGAGCTCTGATTTTAGGAAAAGCGCGAGTCCTCGAAGGTCATTCCGCCACAACTCACTGGATCGTCCAAGATGCGCTTCGACTTTTTGGAGCTTTCCCCCAACGGAACCAAAGAATCGTGAGATCAAAAAAAATTGTGACCGCCGCCGGAGTCTCCGCAGGTCTGGACCTTGCTCTTTGGTTGATCGGTGAAATTTGCGGATCAGAAAGAGCCCAAGTCATCCAACTTCTCCTGGAATACGATCCTCAACCTCCTTATCACACTGGACATCCCTCAAAAGCATCCCTCCATATTCTTCAAGCCGCCATCATCGAACTTTTCCTTCAAAAGGCAAAATCTATGCTTTTTCAAACAACGGCACTATCCTGATTTGTATATCTCTTTCATTTTTCCCTTGCGCATACCTTCGAATAGCTGTATATACATGAATATACAGCATCATCTATGAGTACACTTTCAAAATTTGTCCTTGATCGGGACTCTTCTACTCCTCTCTATCGGCAAGTAGAGGGGTGGCTGCGTGAGCAAATCGAAAATGGCACACTTCCCCCAGGAGCAATGCTTCCTCCTCGAAAAGATTTTAACGAATTACTCGGGGGCATCAATCATCTCACCATTCGCCAAGCCGTCAGCAATCTCACCCGAGAAGGACTTCTTTTTGCCGTCCCCGGACGAGGAACATTTATCACGGAAAGAAAGCAAAAACGTCTCAGCATTGGACTCGTCCTTCCCAATCTCGATGACGAAATGACTCGAATTATCGTCGACAGTATTCAAGAACATTTCGAATCCTACTCCCGCTCGGAAGGCCAGCCCGATTTTCATATCTGCGCGGTTCTTCTGGATTCCCGACGCGACTCC
>JAZKBH010000279.1:0-8576 GCA_040388725.1 Verrucomicrobiota bacterium | reverse complement strand
TTTCATGTGGAGAGTTTAGAGAAGAGTATTGGAAAAGAAGAAAAAATTGAGAACTCGGAATTTTGGGAAAAGCCGCAGTTAGGGAAGATCCAAGAGGGATCGATCCCGCATTGGGTTTACTTGCAGGAGAATGGCAAGATCGCCAACGCTTTGAGTGGAATGAGTAAAGAAAACGAGCCGACGATTCGGTTTGGGTTTACGCTCTATGATATGGGGGGATTACTCGATGTTCAGGTGGCAGGAAGAACCAGTGCGCAGCGAGAGCTGCGCGCCTCCGGGAATCCGACCGTGGCCTATGCGGATTTAAGTCAGTTACCGGGGTTTACGGAGAAGATGCAAGAGGAGCTGATTAAGTTTCGGGAGGGAAAGTTAAACTTAAGCGGCTTATCGATCACCAACCAGCAGACCCAGTTTGAGAACCATTATCAGACCAATGGCTTTGTGGGGAATCTCATTGGAGAAAACGGATTTACGACAAGACAGGATTTGATTCGGTTTTTTAAGGAAAAGGGTTGGTCGACGGAGAGTCTGAAGTATTTAACGACCTTTTCACGAAGTGTGGAAAGACCTCTCTTTCGTTATGATACGACCTGGAAAAAGAGCACGATTAATAAGAAGTGGAGTGAGATGCGGGTCCAGACGGAGTTTGAGAGACTCAGTGGAGAGAGGGCCCGGAAGGGAGATCCTCTGATCCTGAATTACTTTCACCTCTCCTGGATCTCGAAGTTGGATGACTCCGTCAGTGCTTCCTATAGTGCATGGATTGAAAAAGCGTTTGGCTTAAAGAAAAATGGGGATTACTGGGTTTATACCGCAGGAACCGGAAGTCAGGTGACGACGATTAATACGATCGATCAGGTTTTAAATTTAGGAAGAGAACCCAACTTCTTTGAGCTTTTAAAGCTCGGAATTGAAGAGGGATCACTCGGAGTCCATGCCGGAGATAATGGAGCAAGAGCGAAAGTCATTGATCAAGTCGCGGATTATCAAATCATCCGCATTGGAGCCAATATCATCGACCAATACGACGCCAATCATGAACCGACGGTCATCCAATTTTCGAAAGAAGAATTTTACGGAATTGAAGATCTCCCCGCCATTAATAAGATGACGACACGCCCCTATTTTCCAGGGGGGATCGGACAGAACGTTCCTCCTTTTTATGTCTACATCCTCCCCGAGCTTTGGAATAATCATCGCAAGCTTTTAAATGCGAATTCCAGTGATTATCCGTCGGTTCGGATGAGGGCATTGAATCCGAGTTATTTTGGAGAAGGATATTACGATACGACCGCGGGTGGGGGAGCGTTTTTTTATTATAATGCGGGATATACAACTTTTTCTTTAGAGAGCGCAAACTTGCCAAGTGGAGCTCTTGAAATTTATAGAGAGCCTCATGTGATGAGAAATGCTTCCGGTTTAACATTGCCCCAGATTCCGATGATTCCTCCTGCAAATATTTTAGGAGTTGCGGGATATCGATTTGATTATACGGGTTTTCCGGCAGGCATTTCATCTGCAACGTTTAAAGGGATGTTGTTGCACTATTCGAATGCGGTTTTTGTTTGCGAGTATCAGAACTCAAAGGGCAATTGGATGCCTTACAGTGCATTTGCAGGAGTCGCCAACGGAAGTGGAGTTCCCACTTCTTCTTTGGTCAACCGAAACGGAGTTCATCCTTTGAGCTCCGGAGGCCCCAGTGTTGCCTATCGTTATACCTGCTCAAACAATACCGTGGCAGATTCTCAATTTTTTCAAGCGATTGTGAAGTCTGATCCGCAGACATCCCGATTTGGGGTCAGTTTAGTCACAGTCGCGAGCCTGAAGCAGACGTATATGGATGTTTCGCTTCGGCCCAATATTTTTTCGGGGGCAATGGCGGATACTCTTTTAGGCCGTTCTGTCGGATATATGGTGAATGGGACGAAGGTCCAGCCGTGGGCGAATGAACCGGTGAATTATTTTGATACAGGTGGAAACGCTGCATATCTCGCCTCGATGGCGGAGAATCGCTATCGGTTCAGTGGGGCGGCTCCCGATACTTATCCCGATTTAGATGGGGTTCAACGCTGGGGCGATTATGGATTGGATGAAAATCCGTACACAACCATCCAAAAAATTAATCCCTATAAGAGCAACACGGACACCTATCGACCTATCCTCTTAGATCGTTCTTTCTGTTCTTCGGGAGAGTTGGGATATGTCTATCGGGATATGCCGTGGAAGACGTTGGATTACTTTACCTCTTCATCGGCAGATATGGTTTTGCAGGATTTGTTTGATTCGCACGAGCATCCTTCGGTAGTGGCGGGAAAGCTTTCATGGAATGTTCCTTATCCTGAAATCTGGAAGACCTTGTTAATCGGAGGTGATCGGGCTTATCAGGCGAATAACACTCAAGCGATTTCATCGGATGATGCGGCCGCGATATCAACCCAAATTTATCAATCCTATGCAGGAAAAACGGCGGTACCCGTGAGCCGATCGGACTTTATTCGGTCAGTAGCCTCGACTCAAATCTCCACAACCTGGCCCGCATTTAAACATCATCGTGAGGCCGTGGTCCGACAGGTCAGTGAAGTCGGTCAATCATCGACTCTCAATCTAATGATGGATCTCGTCATCGAAGATGGAAAACTCGTGAAGGTTCCCGGTAATACAAAGACGTTTTCAGCCCTCGGTCGAAAACGTTATTGGGTTTCGATCGCGCTCGATCGGCTCACTTATTCAGTCATCGATCTGAAAATTGAAGAAGTTTTATAAAAAGAAGTGAAATAGATTTATGAAAAGCAATGTTTTTACTTATCTGATTTTGGCGTTATTTGCAGTGGCAGGAGCTGCTTATTATTTCGGGTTTTTTAATCATACGCCGATGGCGACCGAGGAAAAAAACGAATTATCAACGAGTCAACAGTCCGTAGAAAAAAAGAAAGAAAAGAGCGAGAGTCCCTCTAAACCGCAAACTCCGTCTTCAGAGGTAAACGAACCAAAGCCGATAGAAAACACGGAATTGAAAGTTCCTCCGGCACCCGAAGTTTTACCCTCTGCGAAAGGCCATCCTTTCATCGCTTGTACATCCGCGGAGTTGGATCGACTCCAGAAGGCATGGAAAGAGGAAGGGCTGAATCATGAGGCCGTTAAGGAAGCGATTGAGTCGGCGAATTCAGCTTTGAGCAAAGAAATCGAGTTTCCGATTCGTGGCGGACAACATGCCCAATGGTATCAATGTGATCGATGTCAAATTGCACTCAAGACCGTAGAGAACGGCCATCAATGTCCAAAATGTGGTAAAATTTATACGGGATCGCCCTATGATGATGTCATTTTCTTAAAGAAACATCACGAGAACTTAAAGAGAATGATTTCGTGTGCCTGGGCTTATGCGGTTACGGGCGATGAAAAATATGCGGCGTATGCCTCCAAAATTCTTTTGGGATATGCCGAGCGATATTTACAATATCCCCTCCATGCCATTGATCTGAAAACTCCTCCGAATTCATCGGCAGGACATATTTTTGCGCAAACCTTAGATGAGGCCTACTGCATGGCGCTCGAAATTGGACCTGCTTATGATTTGATTTGGAATTCAGAGGCCTTAAAGGAATCCGATCATCAAGCGATTGAGAAAAATCTGATCCTCCCTCTTCTTCAAAATTTAGAGAAGCACCGCACGAAGACCAGTAATTGGCAGACTTATCATAATGCCGCCATGATCGTCGGAGGAGCATTGCTCAAGGATGACGCCTGGGTTCAAAAGGCGATTCATGATCCTGAAAATGGATTTTACTTCCAGATCAAAGAGGCGATTTCGATTGAGGGGATGTGGCATGAAAATAGTTGGGGCTATCATTTTTATACGATGGAAGCGATGACTGCGATTGCCGAGACTGCGCGACGGATGGGAATCGATCTTTGGAAAGAACCTGCACTTCAAAAAATGTATCTTCTCCCTGTTCAGTATTCCATGGTGAATGGATCTCTGCCGCGTTTTGGAGACGATGTGAATTCTCGAGTGACCAAGATGCCGGATCAATTGGAAGTGGCGTATCATGCCTTTCATGCTCCCGAGCTTGAGCCGTTGCTTCCCCAGGTTCCTATTTTTCAGACCGTCATGTTTGGACGTGAGGTGTCTGCTAAAAAAGAAGAAGTGTTTCAAGGAAGTCATCTTTTCCGCGGAGCCGGTCACGCCATTCTCCGCACTTTGGGAGAACCGAGTTTAAGTGCGGCACTAACCTTTGGGCCTTATGGAGGATTTCATGGGCATTTTGATAAATTGAGTTTTGTTTTATACGGCTATCAACAAGAGCTCGGAGTTGATCCTGGTCGCGCAGCCGCTCAAGCTTATCGACTCCCCATTCACGGAAATTGGTATAAAGCGACCGTCGGACATAATGCCATCGTGGTGGATGGAAATTCGCAACAGCCGGTGGAAGGGGCCGTTGATTTTTTTGAATCAACACCGACCGATGCGGTGGTGATGACTCATGTGGACGGGGCTTATGAAGGAGTAAAAATGAAACGAATGCTGTATCTCAGTCCCCGCTACCTCGTGGTGATGGACGAAGTGGTTGCGGATCGCGCTCATCGCATCGATTGGATCTATCACAATCGAGGGACAGGGGCAAAAGTGCTCTCCGAAAGCGGAGAAGAGGAGTCGATGGAGGGAGGAACTTTACCTCAAGGATATCAAGGTGCGGAGTATATGGAGCGGCTGAAAAAAACAAAGTTGGACCGACCCTTTCAAGTGAGGTTTTCAGGCGGAGACGTTTTACTCTCACTCACTTCCAGTGGAAGCGCCGGAACGGAAGTTTTCAAAGGAGATGGAGTCGGAGCCTCGGTGGAGGATCGAGTTCCTTTGGTGATCCTTTCTCGGCAAACAGATAAAACGCGTTTCGTCACTGTTTTCGAACCTCTCAAAAAAGGAGCGCAACCGCTCGTTCGTGAGGTCTCGGTAAAGGAAACGGAGTCCGGATGTCAGATTCAAATTCGACGCGAAGATGGAAACGATGAATTAAATTTAGATGCGGCGAACAAAGTCGAAATCATGCGTGAAGGCAAAAAAGTTTTAAGTGCATCGCCTAAATCAGAAGAAGGAACGGAGACTAAAAAATAGCTCAAAGGAAGAGAAAATTAAGAAATTGCATCGATAACAGGATTAAATGCAGGATGTTTTTGTTTGCCAGAGTCTTGTCATAAAAATCGATTATATCCGTAAGGCCACAGACTAATGGTAAGTGATGGAAAATGGAGGGGCACAGGCTCTGTGCCTCAGGGATTGGGGAAGGCAGACGGCGTCTGCCCCTCCAATCTATACAAGAAATGGATTTAAGAAGGTCTTACTTCTGGCTTTATCCTCCCCATCCTCTCTATCAATGCTAAGTTCTTTCGTTTTGATGTCTCGTCAAAATAATTCCCCTTGGACAGAAGGCTGATGAGACTTCCATGCCTCTTGGGCTTCTTTGAGGAAGGTCTTGAAGTTGTGTTTTTGAAAAACAGGAATCTGTTTGTCAAATTGAGGATCGATCAGAAGCTTAGTGATCGGAATAGGAAGGGGACTTAAGTTTCGAAGGCGAACCATGGTCCGATTTTTTTGGACTTGAGTTCCATGTTCTGTAAACGCTTTCTTAATTTTTTCATCAGCATGGGTAGGAGCTTGTTGAAGAAGTTCGGTAAGGCTGCCGTGAGATTTAATCCATTTTGCCGCTGTTTTAGGTCCGACCCCGGGGATGCCGGGAATATTATCCGCACTATCTCCGGTAAGAGAGAGTAGATCACCAATGAGAGTTGCGGGAACGCCCCATTTTTCTTCGACTTCTTTTTCGCCGAGAAGATCAAAGCCCTCTTTTTGAGGTTGATAAATACGCACGCGATCATTCACGAGTTGCATGAGATCTTTGTCGTTGGAGGCAATGATGGTCTCTCCTTGCGCATGTGCTTTGGCATAGCTAGCGATGACGTCATCCGCTTCTTCTCCGATCCATTGAGTCATCGGAATCCCGAGGGCTTCCATGAGCTCAGGAACTTGATCAATTTGATGTGCGAGATCTACAGGAGTCGAGGGCCGTTGGGCTTTATATTCAGGAACGAGCTCCATTCGTTCATCTGGAACTCCGCCATCAAGGACGACAAGCATCCGATCAGGCTGAAGATCTTGGATCATTCGTCTCACGGCTTTGGTGAGGCCATAGAGCGCGTTTGTCGGTTGCCCTTGGGCATTGGCAAGGCCTTGGATCGCGTGAAAAGAGCGATAGAGATAATAGTGACCGTCGACCAAAAGAAGTCTCATAGGAGTGTCGAGTATTACAGATTCAAAGAGAGGATCAAACAAAAGAGAATATTTTTCATATTTGTCACCTGTTTGTCGGAATTTCTTTTGATAGGGAGTTTAGCTTTAAAGGATGAACGAGGCCCATTATTTGAAAATAGATCTTAAAGCAATCGAAGAAACCGATCTTCAAGATCTCATCACTCATCATGACTTTGTGCAGAGTGAAATGCGATTGGACCAGGTCTATGAAGTTTTCAAGAAAAATGGACATGAATATATGGCGGTTGTGGAGAATGGAGCTCTCCTCGGACTCTGTTCAAAAACAGAGATTGGATTTCTTCTCGGTTCCCGATTCGGGTTTGCGGTGATGGGGAAAAAATCGATTCGAGATCATATGCTACCGGAGCCTATTTATTTGAATCGCAGTCATTCCATTCGCGAGGCATTGGCGCATGTCCTCTCCAGAACGGAGAAATCATTTTATGAGGCGGTCGTCTTGGGAGATGAAGATGGAACTTATTTGGGGATTATTCCAGTTCCCTGTCTGGTCCATTTGCAGACCGCGCTCATGCAGGAAAAATACAACGAGCTCGAAATTCAAAGTAAAAAAATGGGCGAGAGTATTCTTCGATTGGAAAATTCAAAGCAACGAAATGCATTGTTGTTTGAAAATCGAGCAATTGGAGTTCTGTTTTTAGATCAAGAAGGAAGGATTGTGGAGATCAATGGAAAGATGGTCGAGATGCTCGGCTATACGGATCGTTCGTTCGTACTTCATCAAAATTTTTCTCAGTGGATTTTTGAAAAAGATCGGGGTCGTTATTTTCGCTATTTTGAAGAGACCGTAAAATCCAAGGAGATCGATTTTGTTCAAAATCAAGCTTTTGAATTTCACTTAAGCGATCAGAAAGAGCGTTTTTTTAGAATTCAATTCGGACATATTCCAGAACATCGGGAGCCGTGTCTTTTTGTATTTGATGTGACCGAACAACATCAGATGGAACGGGCGATAGTCAGTAAGGAAAAGACCGCGGTCGTGGAGTCCTTGGTTTGTGGGATTGCGCATGAACTTAATAATAAACTTTCTCCAATTATGGGATTAAGTGAGTTGATGTTAATGGATTCTAATGCCACCTCGCATGAGACAAGTGGGCTACGCGATCATTTGCAGACAATTTACGATACCTCCAAAGAGGCGGCGATTATGATTCGCCAATTGCAGCAACTCTCTCATCCGACGAAGCCGAGCTATCAAGACTGCGATGTCTCCCAATTGATTGAGGGAATGCTCAGAATGGTCCGTCACTCCTTAACGCAAGAGGGGATCTATCTCAAACTCGATATTCCGACGACCAAGACTCAAATCTGTGTCGATCCTTCTCAGATGAAGCAGGTTTTTTTGAATCTTATTTTGAATGCGATTCATGCCATGAAAAACCGAGAGGAGAAACGTCTCGAAATTCAAGTGCTCCCTTCTCCTTCTAAAGTGGTTTTCATGATTCGAGATACAGGAGTTGGAATTTCGGAAGGTTTGATTGATAAAATTTTTGATCCTTTCTTTACGACGAAACAAGGACATGAGGGAAGTGGGTTAGGTCTCTCGGTTTGTCAGAGCTTGGTCCAAAATCACGATGGGATCTTAAGTGTGAGCAGTGAGCCTGGAGTCGGATCTGTTTTTATGGTGACTCTTCCACGTGTCCATGAAGGGAGAATCGTATTGCCGACGGCAGAAGTGATTCCTCCTCTCTTTAAATCCGATGATATGGAGTTTCTTCAAAAAAAGAAAATTCTCATCGTCGACGATGAGTCCGATATTTGCCAAATGGTCGTCACTGCGCTTCAAGGGTTGAACTCCACTTCCGTTCATGCGGCCTACAATTATGAAAAGGCGGTCGATCTCATGAAGATGTATCGCTTTGATTGGGTTATTTCAGATCTTCGGATGCCTTTTTATAGTGGCTTGGATCTTTACGAGTGGATGACATCGAATCAACCTCATCTCAAAGATCGTTTCGTTCTGATCACGGGTGAGAGCGAGCATTCACCGCTTTCAAAAGCAGTGTTAGAGGCAAAAATTCAAGTGATTCGAAAACCGTTTTCGATTGTGAAGCTTCTGAGGTTGCTGAAGACACTGTCGTCTCAGGAAAAAGTTCTTCCGGTATAAGTAAATTGGAATAGACGTAACGTAAAGAAGCGCAAGGAGCACAAGTTAAACCCAAATCTTGCATTGAGAATTTAAAAACGGGAGGGCCAAGCGATGCGCGGCCTTGATTTTGAGAGGGAACAGAAGCATGGCCGCGCATCGCTT
>JAZKBH010000278.1:0-7577 GCA_040388725.1 Verrucomicrobiota bacterium | reverse complement strand
AGACCGCCTTATCCCTTCATGATCTGATCGCTCAGCTCATTCAAATCATCTGCCCGTCTCGGGAAATGGGTCGCCAATGCCGTTGCTAAGAGCCCAATCGCTTCGACGACTCCCCAAGTAAAATCTTCTTTTCGGAAATAGACTCCGATCGACTCAACGACCTCTTTCCAGAAAAAGTCTCCTACTTTTTCGGTGATGCCACTATCGCCAATCACAGCATAGGTCTGGGAACGAGGTGAAATATAAAGGAGCACGCCGTTTCTCTCTTGAGTTCGATTCATTTTCTCGCGTTGAAAAATCTTTTTAGCCGCAGCAACGGGATCTTCATTTTTGTGACTTGAAATAAAAATTCGAATCTCGCCCGAAGTCTTTCGCTCCGCTTCTTGAATCGCGAATTTAATCCGCGATTCATTGAGCTTTCCGTGAAATTCACTCGTTTTCATAAATTACCACGACCCTCCCGAGCCACCCCCGCCAAAACTTCCCCCGCCGCCACCAAAAGAAGATCCTCCGGAAGAGCCTGACGAACCTCCTCCCATCCATATCCCGCTCGATGCGTAGCGTCTTCGGGTATGAGAAAAAATAAAAACAAGAATGACGACTCCCCAAATAAAAACCTCCAACCAGGAAATATTGCTGTGACGTTTTTTTCGAACGGGTTTTTCTGTTCCTTTGTACTCGCCCTTGGTCGCCAGAAGGATCGCATTCACTCCCGCCGAGATACCCGCACTATAATTTCCCTGTTTAAAAAAGGGGGTTATTTCATTCCGAATAATCTGATTGCTAAGTAAATCGGGCAATGCCCCCTCAAGACCGTATCCCACTTGAATATACATCTTTCGGTCCTGGGTAAAAACGAAGAGCACCACGCCGTTATTGTGACTCTTTTGACCCACTCCCCATGTCTGCGCCACACGCACGGTATAATCTTCAATGGACGACTCCGAAAGCATCTTCGGATAAATTGCCACCACGATTTGGTTCGAACTCTCTTGTTCAAATTTCTCCAATTGACGATCCAGCGACTCGAACGTCGATCGATCGAGCACTCCCGCCTCATCGACAACATAATGCGTCGGCGCGGGAGGAATCACTTCCGCCGCCTCCAGGGAGGAGGCGACGGAAATGAAAAGCCAAATGAAAAGAGAGACAAAACGCACGGTTACTTCTTTTGGAAGTCGAATTTCACTTCAGGCGGTTTCTCAGCTCCTGCAGTCGCTTGAAAGTAAGGCTTCGGATGAAAACCTAAGATGCCCGCAATTAAAACTGCCGGAAAACTACGAGCAGCCACATTGTATTCTTGAACCACTTCATTGAAACGACCGCGCTCCACGGAAATTCGATTCTCCGTTCCTTCGAGCTGAACCTGTAATCCCAAAAATCCTTGATTCGATTTGAGATCTGGATACCGCTCAACGACCACCATTAATCGAGAAAGTGCCGAGGAGAGATTATCTTGAGCTTTTTGAAACTGCGCAAAACTCGTACTATCGGGGGTCTTCCCATCCACATTCAACTTCACTTGACCGACTTGAGCACGGGCTTCTGTAATTTCAGTTAAGGTCGACTTTTCAAAATTCGCGGCCCCTGCCACCGTGGAGACCAAATTCGGAATCAGGTCGGCTCGACGTTGATACACATTTTCAACTTGGGACCATTGAGCATTGCTCGCCTGATCGCGAGTCACGAGGCCGTTATAAATACCGACGCCCCACAAAACGATTCCGATTCCCAAGACAACCAAGACTCCTAAACAACCGAGTGAGAAGATCCATTTTTTATCCATAGACCAGGAAACTAAGTCAGATGTCGCTCTCCGCAAGTGATTTTGATAAAGAAAAACCAGATAAAAGACATTTCCTCACACAGAGACACAAAGACACGAAGAAAAATCCACAGATTAAAGACAGTGGTTTTGTTTTAAAACAAAGAAACTGCATTTCCGTCGCGCCGTTGCGTCGTCGCGTGAAACAATGTCTTTCCTGTGCCTTAGTGTCTTCTTGTCGCGCCGCAGCTGAAGCGGAGGAGGATGTGTGAGATTCTTATTCCAACGGATTCGTCACAAATATAAATTCTTCCACGGGCTTTCCACCGATTAGATGCTCCTGAATGATCCTCTCCAAAACTTCGGGTGAACAGGAGTGATACCACACTCCTTCCGGATAAACGACGGCAATGGGGCCGCTCGTGCAAACCTGCAAACAATTCGCTTTCGTCCGATAAACCGATGCCTCGGGCCCGGTCAGATTCAACTCTTTCAAACGACGTTTCAAAAATTCCCATGAAACTAAACTCTTCTCTGCCTCACAACACTTCGGTTTCGACGGTTCGGCACAAAGAAGGATGTGTCGTTTTACGTGAGAAATCCCCAACGCTTCGGAATTTTTTTGAAGTTCTGTTGCTGCTTCTGGAGAAAGTGACATCTCCCTTTTCTACCTCAAGGCCTCCGTTCCACAAACCAAAAACCGACGGCATCGATTAGAGGATAAATACAGTCCTTTCAATCCTCCCCATCCTGACATCCATGCAATTCTTTTTTAGAACGTTTTTCTCTCTTCGAAAGCAACTCATGTAAACGAATGAGATCCTCTTCCGTGATATCCACAAAAGAATCAAAGCTCTCCAATGCCTCGACAATATCCTGATGACTGACCCGTTCCGCTTTAGAAATACCAGAGCGATGACGCTTCCCCCATGCCGCGGGATAACGACGCCATGCGAATAAATAATTAAACCCGACGGCAACAAGAACCATCACCACGGCATTCAGCAAAACCGGATGCCAAACAAAAGAATATCCCAACTCTCGGATTCCATTTCCCCCCAGGACTGCCGTCAATGCCGTTGCCCCGCCGGGAGGATGAATGCATTTCAACTGATGCATCGCGCCGATCGATAATCCGACCGCACAAGCCGCCGCGACATAAGGTACTGAGATCATTTTGGCACAAGTCACTCCGATGACCGCAGAAAGAAAATGCCCCATCACGACAGGCCATGGTTGAGAAAGCGCGCCATGCGGAACTCCAAAAAGCAAAACCGCGCTCGCCCCCATCGATGAGATCAACATCGCACTTCCCTTCAATCCCAGCACTTGCTCACAAATTCCCATTAAGAGCAAAATCGAGATGATTCCTCCCACAAGGGAAATCAACTTTTCTTTTAGACTGACGACATCAAGTTCAATTCCGAGCCATTGTCCAAAAGCGGACTTTTTAAAAAAATTCTTTTTTGGTTTCATTCTGCACCGACCTCGCAAGCCATCAAATCTATAACCAGCCTTTTTCACGTTCCTCATCCAATAAACGCCGCTGACGACCCGAAATAAATTCTTTGCGCCCAAGATAACCGATCGGCAGGAGTGACTGCGCAGGATCCACGACAATGAGTCGACCCACATTGAAGACGAGCATCTTTTCCGCTGCATCGTGCAACGTCTCGTCCGGCATGACGGTAATCACCTCTTTTTTCCCCAACGAAGAAACACAAAGATCGCCTTTCCCCTCTCGCATGGCTTGAAGAATTTCCATATCCGTGACGACCCCACACAAAAATCCTCGCGAATCGACAATCGCTCTGGCTTTTCTTTCCCCTTCTCGATGTTGCTCCCGCTCCTCCACAAAACTTGAAATCGATCGATCGCCTGAAATCAGAGGCACCTCCCGATCCATCAATGCTCCCACTTTCGTATTCATAAAATCATCCGCATCATAATGGAGAGGAACGATATGACCGCGCCGCTCAATCTTTTCCGTCATGATAGAATGCTTTTTCAAAGTTGAGGCAATCCACCAAGAAATCGAACAACAGAGAAGCACGGGCATCGATTGTTCAAAAGCCCCCGTCGCTTCCACCGCAAAGAGCGCCGACGCCAACATCGCACGCGAAGCCCCGGCAAAAAGAGCCCCCATTCCGACGAGTGCCGCGAGTCGTAAATCGATCAAAATGATCGGCGCCAAAAGACTCCCTATCCATTGGCCCAATCCCGCTCCCACCGTGAGTAAAGGCGCCAACGTTCCCCCGGAAGTTCCACTACTGAGGGCCGCCCACCATGAAATAAATTTCATCAAACAAAGAACGATGACAACCGGCCCCATTATTTTTCCAGCGAGAATTCTCTCAATATTTTGATAGCCGACCCCCAATGTTTCCGGAAAAAAGTGTCCAATCAATCCCACGACCACCGCTCCCATCGCAGGCCACCACATCCAATGGATTGGTAATTTTTCAAATTGATCTTCGAGCCAATAGACCATCGCCGTAATTCCTGCCGCAGCGATTCCACAAACAACGCCAATAATCACACAGCCGCCCCACGCAGAAAAAGTTGGAATTTCCGTCAATGCCAAGGGGAAAAATCGATGCATTCCATGAAAATACTGACGCAATGCCATCGAAGTCGCGACCGCCACCGCCACCGGAACAATGGATCTCATTCGAAACTCAAATAAAAGAAGTTCGATACTTAACAAAATCGCCGCAATCGGCGTTCCGAAAATAGCAGTCATTCCCGCTGCAGCTCCCGCTGCTAATAAGGTCTTTCGTTCGTTTGCAGAGAGAGTCACGATCTGACCACTTAACGATCCCAACGCTCCGCCCGTCGCAATAATGGGACCTTCCGCACCAAACGGCCCTCCTGTTCCGATGGAGATCGCCGCCGAAAGGGGTTTGAAGAGAGCGACCTTGGGCGAGATCCGACTTTTCTGACTTAAGACCTGAATCATCGCCTCCGGAATCCCGTGCCCTCGAATCGCTTCGCTTCCATATCTCGCCATCAGACCAATCATCATTCCGCCGACCACTGGAACTCCCACCGCCCACCATCCCAAAGCATGTCCAACCGGGGAAATCGGAGCCCACGAAAACTGACCATAATAAGCCAATTGCGTCACTCCATCGATCAAGCGAAGCAATAATTCCGCCACTCCAAAAACGACCACCGCGAGAAATACGCTTGTTAGCATCATTCCTATAATCGACCTCGCCTCTCTTTTCTCCTGACTCACGATTCGATTCATACCTCTTTATCCGGAGAATCGTTTTCGGAAGTGATTTCACTTTCCAACTTCTGTAAAATACTTCGAAGCTCCGGTCCGATTTTCTTTAATTCCTGGCGATGCACCTTCGCCAACTGATCTAAAAAACGAAGCCCTTCTGCCGTCAGAGAAATCAGAACAGAACGACGATCTTCAGGATGAGGAGTCCGTTGAACGAATTGGTTTGCTTCCAGCCGATCGACCAATCCCACTGCGCTATGATGCTCCACTTGAAGACGCTCTGCGAGTTCTCCCACCGTGATTTGACTCCGGCCTGGATAACCTTGAATGGCGAGTAATGCCTGATGTTGCGACGCACTTAATCCTACACTTCCCGCCGCTTGCTCACTAAATCGGAGAAAGGTTCTCAGAATATAACGGAAGGAGGCGAGGGATTCGTAATTTTTTTTAGATAAAGACATAGGCTTGACTTATATCGTAATACGATATATTAAAGAGAGAAACTGTCGAGAATAAAAATATGAGCCTTACCTTAAAATTCGCCGTTGCTTTTGTTGCCTACCATGTGATCAATTGGATAACGTTGTATGCCCTCTAGAAAGAGCATCTCTTCAAGACCATTTTCGTATCTCCGTGATCCGCTCATGCTTTTTTGCTGGAGCGTGTATACCATAAATCGATTTCTCATTAAACCAATTGCCCCGCATTATTGGCATTGGATTCACAATTGGTTTCAAGATTTTCTCCTCGTCCCCTCCCTTCTTCCTCTCATTCTCTGGGGACTTCGAAAACTCGACCTTCGCACTCACGATCGAGTTCCAACCTGGCCCGAAATTTTACTCCATACCTCCTGGTGGAGTTTCTTCTTCGAATTTTTCGGCCCCCGCGTCCTTCACAAAGGAACCGCCGACATCGGCGATGTCATCGCTTATTTCACAGGAGGCATTCTGAGCGGTCTTATCTGGCATCTCTCTTATAAAAACAAAACCTCACGCGACGCGGCAAAGACACAACGTTAAAACAAATTAGCATCGATATCAGGATGGAGAGGATTAAAGGCACTGTTTATTTGAAGAAGATCACTTTAGTGCCAAGGGCCTTAGAACAATAAATCTCTATCCTCCCCATCCTGATATCGATGCCATAATTTCCTACTCTTTCCCGCCGCGTCTTTGTGACTCTGTGTGAGATCCCTGTCTTTCTCCTTGCCGTCCTCACCCCCTCAAATTAGTTTCGCCTGCACGTATGCTGCCTGATTTCGTAACGATAGTGATTCCGACGTTCAATCAGCTCCATCATACCCGCGCCTGTATCGCTGCCCTCCAAGAAACCCTCTCTCCCTCTCTACGCGCTCGCGTCGTTGTCATTGATAATGCCTCTCAAGATGGCACTCCGGAATTTTTAGCAGAACAATCCGCTGCGTGGCCGTTATTGCGATGGTGGGGACTCGAAAAAAATCGAGGATTCAATTACGCCTCGAACCTCGGCGCCGAAAAAGCTGACTCTGAATTCCTCCTCTTTCTCAACAACGATACAATCCCTCAACCCGGTTGGCTCGAAGCCTTGATGGAACCGATGAGTCGACCTACCATCGGCATCGTCGGACCGAAACTCGTTTTCCCAAAATCCGGGTTGATCAATCATGCCGGCTCCGTCATCAATCGAGCGCTGGGGGGATTTTATCCGATCTATGAAAACGTTCCCCACGAACTCCCGTGCGTGAATCGACCGCGAGAATATCAAGCCCTTCTCGGTGCTTGTCTGCTCATGAGACGCTCCCTCTTTTTTGAAATCGGCGCCTTTGATTCCTTTGGACTCGAAGATATTGCCCTCTGCTTAAAAGTACAAGAGCGCGGACTCGGCGTTCTCTATTATCCGAAAAGCGTCGTTCATCATGTCGGTTCCGCCACCATTAAAGGCGAACCGCTCGCCTGCCTCGAGACCAACAACCGTGCCTTTAGTGCGCGCTGGCCCCTTGCCCAACTCCCCGAAGATGATCGAAAATTTTATCGCCAGGATGGCTACACCCTCGTCTCAGCCTCTTCAAATGGAATTGAACTCAAAGAAGATATCTCCGAATCAATGACCCTCACCGAACTCGCCAAGACACAATCCGCTGCAGGAAAAACAGAGGAAGGAATCCAAAACGCTCAACGCGCTGTTGAACTTTACCCGCATAATGAAAGCGCCGTCGCCACGCTGCTCGAACTGTTTGTCAACGCCGGAAAACTCGAAGAAGCCAAAGAAGCAGGCCTTCAATTTCTCTCGATCCAACCGTGGAATTTCCCTTTTTACGATGCCACCCTCAATCTCTGCCTCGCTCTGGAGGATCAAACAAATTTCTCTAAACTCCGCCAACAAGCATTGGAATATCCCGATCTCCCTCATTCTATTCGCGCACTCTTGAACACCTAAATTCAAAGACAGTTTTTACCGCAGAGGACGCAGAGGGAACAGAGGTTTAAACCCAAATCTTGCATTGGGAATTTAAAAACGGGAGGGCCAATCCCGCACATGCGGGAGCGGCCTTGATTTTGAGAGGGAACAGAAGCATGGCCTCGCATCGCTTGGCCCTCCCTT
>JAZKBH010000277.1:0-8686 GCA_040388725.1 Verrucomicrobiota bacterium | reverse complement strand
AGTCAAATTCGCGGCGTTCAGCATCAATTCAAGACACATATAAACCACTAAAAGATTTCTACGGAAAATGATTCCGAAAAGACCGAGCGAAAAAAGAGCCCCACTCGCGAGCAAATAGTGATGTAAATCGATGTTCATTATTTAAGTTCCTTTTTGCTCAATAAAATCGCCCCGATCATGGCAACCAAGAGCAAAATACTGGTCACTTCAAAAGGAAGTAAATAACGGGTAAAAAGAAGATTTCCAATCGCAGTGATATTATCCGAATTTCCTGAAATCGGAGTATTGAAATGTTCACCCACAGACTTCGCGACTCGGGTTACGGCCACAAAGAACAGAACCGCAACGACGGAAGCAGCAAAAAAGGACCCAAATCGAAAGGAGCGCTTTGCTTCCTCACGGAGATCCAGAAGCATGATAATGAAGAGAAAAAGAACCATGACGGCACCGGCATACACAATGATCTGAATGGCCGCCAAAAAGAAGGCATTCAAAAGAAGATAGAGACCGGCCAAAAACGAAATCGAAACAACTAAGGAGAGCGCTGAGGCGACGGGATTGCGATTTGCGATGACCCCCACGCCACCCAGTAACATTCCAAAGGTAAAAAAACAAAAGAGAAGACTTTCCATTTGCCCACCCTAGGTATCTTGCCGACCGCAAAGATCAAGCTGAAAAATCCCGGCACTCTCACGAAATCCCATAAAAACCTTCCACTAATCCCTTAAAATTGTTTTGAGCGGCTTTCACGATCGCCATTTCCCGAATGGCGTTTTCGACGGAGTCCGAGGCATGAGCGGCATTGACCATGAGACTTTGACCAAACTCCCGACGAATCGATCCTGGCGGCGCCTTCGAAGGGTCCGTCGGCCCCAAAACCTCTCGGATGCGACGAACCGCATCTTGCCCCTCGTAAACGAGAACGATGCACTTTTCAGTCCCGGGATCGAGTTTCTCCTGATCCGAACAAGTTCTCGGGTCTCGCCCGCACATAAACTCCACGATTTTTGAAAAACGATGATCTCCTGCCGTTGTCCCCATCATCTCGGCAATCCGTCCCTGATTCGAGGGATCGACGCTCAATCCGAGATCATTCTCCCAAAAGGCCATCGTTCTTTCGGCCACAATCGATCCGTAAATTTTGTGCAGATTCATCCGAATCGGAGCATAAAAGGCTTCGGCTTCGGTCACGCTCATTCGATGCATTTTGATACAGGTAATCGTCAACCCTGCTCGTGAAAAGAGATCAATAATATTTCCCGGACGACCGTTCGGAAATTGAAAGTTATCCGGCTTCAAAATAACCAATGTTTTTTCATTTTTAGTCGATGAATCACTCGGAGCGACTCCCTCTAAAACTCCCCCATCTGTCACCACATAATCCGCCCAAAGACGAAGCCGTTCTTTGGCTTCATCCAAGGAAGGTGCCGCGAGCGCCGCAGGCTCAAAATAACGAAGTGAACCGTCGGCATTAAAAATAAGATCCCCGTACGTATCTCGAACGGTTTCCCCTGAGGCAGAAAAAGGACGAAAAAGACCAACCGCTTCTCGCGTTTTCTTCACGGCGTTCTCTCCTTTAAAGAGCAGAACCATCACGCGTCGTCGCAGACCGGTCACCGGGTCGGGCGAAAAGTTTTCTAGGACATACTTTTGAAGATGCTCTTGGAGGGAAGGATCATGAGGATCATCTTCATTCACGAGCGTTTTGGCGTAGGCTTCTGTCAGCTCAACGCTGGGGGCAAACATGGAGGCTCCGACCCATTCCAAGCCTGTACGGGTTAATAATCGTGTGAGCACTCCTCCTGTTCTTGATTTCGAAAGGGTGTGCGGGGTGATGATGACGTAGCTGAGTTCTTCTGCCATAGAGGTAAACGGGCGCAGCGTATGAATCCCTTTCCCAAGAGTCAAAGGAAAAAAGGCTCCCTTCCCCAAACTTCTACTTTCCCTGCTTGTCTTCTCTGGTTTTTTGCGGAACTCTTGAATTCCCCCACATGAATACCTCGGATCACCAACCAGAACTTTTTCGACGCCGGAGCTTTCCTTCGCTCCCAGGTTCTTCACAAGGGGCTGATTCGATTCTTAAACGGTTAAAGCGTTTCTCCGAAAAACAGCTTCGATTGCGTTTTGAAGCCACTGAAAATGTCGTTCGCGGACTCGGAATGAATGAGTTCTCCAGTGCCCCTGAATCCCCTCAATTCCACGGGGAACAGATGCTTTCGCTCGATCCGATTCCGTTAATCATTGAGAGTGAAGAATGGGGTTACATTCGACAGGGCCTGCAACAACGGATGCAAGGCTTTCAAAAGTTCTTTCAGGATATTTACGACCAACGTAAAATTTTGAGAGAAGGATTTCTTCCGATGCACCTGGTCATGGATAATCCAGAGTTTTACCGGGAATGCGTACGACTTTTCTCTCAGGAAAAATCCTTTTTCCGATGGGCCGCATGTGATCTTGCCAAAGATCATCAAGGCAATTGGCATGTGGTTCGAGATCACTTTTCTATTCCGCCGATGCTCAGTTATGCGCTCCAAAATCGAAGAACTCAAAATCAGATTTTTCCCGAGTTATTTGAAGATCGATTGGTTCAATCGATTGGTTCATTCCCTTTGGAGCTTTTAGAAAATCTCAAAGCACTCGTCTCGAATCCGGAAGAAGCGCAAATCGTCGTCTTAAGTAATGCCTCGACGCAAAGTTCAGAGTTCGATCATAGCTATCTCGCCCGCAAAATGGGATTACCTCTTGTCCAACCCCGGGATCTCGCGGTTCGAAAAGCGATGCTCCATTACAAAACTATTCATGGCCTTCGCCCCATTCACATCGCGCTTCGCTGCATTAGCTCCAACCATCTCGATCCCCTCACGTTCAATGGACTCGATGGAACACCGGGCTTAATCGATTGCCTTCGAGTCGGAAATCTTCAAGTCGTCAATGCCCCTGGAACTGGAATTATCGGTCAACGTCCCCTCTTGAAGCATGCCGATGCGATTATTCGTTATTACACCCGGGAAGTTCCGATTCTTCCCTCGTTGGCCACCCATCTTTGCCATGACCCCGATGAACTCGAAAATCTTTTAGCAAAAAAAGAGAAATATACCTTTGCGCATCACCTCAACATCCCCTTGAGCGATGCCAAAATCCAGGAAGCATTAAAGTCGGACTCCACTTCCCTGGTCGCGCATCCTCGAATCGAATGGCAACGTCTTCCTGTTTTTCAACCGGAGACGGGAGAGACCAAAGCACTTCCCTTCACCCTCCGGTGTTTTGCCTCTGTCAGTCAAAATTCTTTCCATCTCATGCCGGGAGGATTGACCCAAGTCTGGAAAAATGATGATTTTTATAATCAGTCTCAATTTATCGCCAAAGATACATGGGTGATTGGAAGTGAGACCCGACGAGCTTCGCTTTCGGTCCCCTCGACTCCTAAGCAAGCGCGACAACTTCTGGGAAGCCGCTTAGCAGAGTCTCTTTTTTGGATTGGACGCTATCTCGAACGGGCGGAAGCAACGGCACGTTTTCTTTATATTTTGGATGAAGTCCACCGGGATGATCCGAATCGAATCCAAAAATCATTTCCTCTCTGGCAAGCGTTAAGCCTGATGACCGGACACAAAGCGGATTACCTTCCACGGCTTTATCGCAAAGATCATTCCAAAGTTTTCTGGTACTTAACTCTCGATCCGAAAAATACCTCTTCCATTCTTTATTCCATCCGACAAGCCAAGATCAATGCTTCAGACCTTCTCGATTATATTCCTCCAGAAGCGTGGACAATTTTAAATCGACTCAACCAAAAGCTCACTGATCTTTCGAAAGAACATACGGCAGAGAGCGAGACATCTCTCTTTTCTATTCGAAAAGCACTCGACCATGTTTTAAATCAAACGAGTGCCTTTAATGGAATGCTTTTCCGAACCATGACTCATGATCGAGGTCGTGATTTCTTAAATTTGGGAACGTATTTGGAACGCTCTCATCTGACGCTTTCGAGTATTTTTTCGCTTTATTCCGATAAGAATGTGGTTCGTGTTGACTCGAATCCTGAAGAGACCGATGTGGAAAATGAGTTTCTTGCCCTTCTGATGCGTGGCTTCTGCACCTTGGATAATTATCGCCGACAATTCCAATTTCGTTCTCTTCCCCTTCCCGTGGCGGAATTTCTCCTCAAAGACAAACATGTCCCCGTTTCGCTTCAATTTTGTTTTGAGCGACTTCATTCTCTTTTTTCTCGGGATCATGCGGTGACACTTCAATCGCAAACCTTTCATCTCATTCAACGTCTGGATGGAATGGAACTTGCTGACCTCTTCCCTATCCGTCCTACGCCTGAAAATGAAGAACCGGTCGGCTTCCTGAAAGAACTTCAAGAGATACGAACGAAAATAGAAAATCTCAGCGAACTCGTGAATGATCACTTCTTTGTTCACCAAGCCGAGACTCAACTCCTCTTTATGAATGAAGAGTCTGCACAAGCTTCAGACATCGTGAAAGAGTCATGAAACACTATTCCATCGAACATTTAACCTCTTATCGCTATCAGGGTCCGGTCTCGGATTCTTTTGGTCATCTTCGTGTTTTTCCCCGAACGACTCCCTTTCAATCTTTAATCTCTCATGCGACTGATATACAACCGACAACGGATCTTCATCAGTATGAGGATTACTTTGGAAATCAGGTCCAATTTTTCTCGGTGCCCAACCGCCACTCGACCCTCGAGATTCTTGCTAAATCCGAAGTGATGGTGAATACTCCAAGCATTCCTACGGAAGTTCTTGAAGTCTCGATCGCCGAGGCTCGTCAAATTTATCGGTCTCGCGAATATGAGCATTATGATTATCTCCGTCCAACCCAATTGGTTCCGGTCGGAAATCCCTTTCAAAATTATATCAAAAAGCATCTCCCTAATACCGCGACATTAGGGGAATCCTTAATTGAGTTTAATCGATTTATTCATCAACAATTTGAGTATCAATCGGGAAAAACGGATGTCTCAACAACTGCCGTCAAAGTGGCGCGCTTGAAAAAAGGAGTCTGCCAAGATTTTTCTCATTTTATGCTCGGCGTTCTTCGCTCTGCCCAAATTCCCGCACGTTATGTGAGTGGGTATATTGAAACCGCAGTCGAAAATCCTGCTTCCGATTTACCGGATTTAATCGGCTCTGCCGCAACCCATGCTTGGGTGGAAGTCCTTCTGCCCGGACAGCATTGGTGGGGTCTTGATCCCACGAATAATCTGGAAGTCGGTGACCGTCATATTTCCATGGCCACGGGCCGCGACTATAATGATGTTCCTCCCCTAAGAGGAACGTATCGCGGCGCAAAACTCGAGTCGCTCGAAGTCAAAGTTAAAGTGAAACGATTCGGATCCTCATGAGCCAACTTCATATTCATCACTCCACGATTTATCGCTATCAGAAATCGGTCAATTTTGGGGCACACCAATTGCGAATTCGGCCGATTGAAGACCATGAAAAAAAGATCATCACTTTTGATCTCCACATCGAGCCGACTCATCGAATTCGATGGGCTTACGATCAATTCCAAAATCCGGTCGGCTATGTTGAATTTACCAAGGCATCCAAAGAACTGGTCGTCGTGAGTGATCTAAAAGTAGAACTCGGAACAACAAATCCTTTTGACTTCATTCTTGAACCGTACTGCGTTCAACTTCCTTTCACTTATTCCTCTTCAGAACTTCCCGATCTCATTCCCTATCTCACTCCACTTTATCCTCAGGAAAAAGAAGTGATCCTGAATTGGATTAAACCTTTTTTAAATCTGAAAGGGGAAGCAAAGACCATCGATTTTCTATCCGCGATTAATCGCGCCATTCCCAAGTTAATGAGTTACCAAGAACGTCTTGAAATTGGAACTCAAACACCCGGAGAGACCCTTAAAAATCGAAGCGGCGCTTGTCGTGATTTTGCGGTTCTCTTTATGGAGACCGCCCGTCATCTCGGCATTGCATCTCGATTTGTGAGCGGGTACATCCGCAACATTCTAGACGTCACGGAAAAAACTCCGAATCTCGCCGCAGGAGCGATGCATGCTTGGGCTCAAGTTTATCTTCCCGGTGCCGGATGGAAGGACTTCGATCCGACGGCAGGCGTTCTCACAAGCAATGAACATCTTCGCGTCGCTGTAGGACGTACGCCCGAACAGACGACTCCGATTTTAGGAAGTTATTTAGGAAAAGAGAAACTCGACCTCGGATTTGAAGTCGACGTTCAAGTCTCCACCATCAACTAGAGGAAATTCATGAATGCAAAAATAAATTCCCGTTCAATGAAATCCAAAAGTCGCACGACCTCCAAAAAGAAGATCTCCTTTTCCGCCACTCAGGGAACTCTTGCCGATCAAAAGCTTTCAAAATTGGGATATGCGCTGACTCAAGGAGGCGAACCAACTTTTGTTCCGATTGATCCCTCGCTTCCCGAGTGGAACACCACTGCCTTAGGGGACGAAAAGCTCCAAAAAACGCTCGCACTAGCGACAACCCTCATTCCTAAACTTCGCCCGGGTGGAGTTCCTATTAATACCGTTGGAAAACACTATCCAGGAGAACCGATTCCTCGTTGGTCTCTGGCGATTTATCGGCTCAAATCGGGAGAAGCTCTTTGGAATGATCCTTCGACCATTCGATTCTCCCCAGGAACAAAAGAATCCGTTTCACTGGAATCCCTTCAAAAATGGATTCAAGCCATTGCTCTTCAAATCGGACTTCCTCCCTCCGGGATTCCCGCTTACGAAGATGCTGAAGCAGAAATGAAATCCGCAGCGCATCGAGGCGAAGAAACGCCTCTTCCCTTTTGGGATTCCCATAGTCACTCCTTTAAAACGCCTCCGATTTCTGAAACGGCAAAGAAGCGCTGGGATGACTATAAACATGCAAAAGGATTTGTCCTTCCTCTTCGTGATACCGAAGAAGGTTGGAAAACTGAGACCTGGAAACTGCAGGGGAATCGTCCTCTCGCCTTGATTCCGGGATGGAGTCCCATCGGTCTCCGACTGCCGCTCTCTCAGCTCATCGAACCTCAAGGACTCGCCGCGCTCACGGTTCAGCTTCACAAAGGAACTCCTCTTGTTTTTATTCCTCCATTGCTCAAACCTGAATCGTTTGTTCAATTGATTCGAGCTGTGGAATCGACCATGAAATCGTGTGGCATTCCATCCGTCATGATCGAGGGATACCCTCCCCCGGAAGGAGATAAACTCGATAGTATCGGATTTTCTCCCGATCCCGGCGTCATCGAAGTCAATCTTCCTCCTGCGGATCACTGGAATCTTTTTGAAGATCAAATCATCGCACTCTATGACGCCGCTGAAAAAAATGGTCTGCGCGCTTATAAATATCAGTTTAACGGCAATAAAGTTTGTACTGGAGGCGGGGGTCATATCGTTTTTGGAGGTCCGACCTTTGAAAAAAATCCGTTTTTGGAAACGCCCTCCCTTCTCTCCAGTCTCCTTCGCTTTATTCATAATCATCCCTCTCTCTCCTATCTCTTTGCCGGATTAAACTTGGGCACCTCCAGCCAATCCCCTCGCATCGATGAAAGCATTGGAGAACTCATCCCTGATTTTGAACTCGCGTTGCTTCAACTCGAAAATTTACCGAGTCCCACCGATCCAGTGGCAGTTGATTCCATTCTCCGCAATCTGCTTCTCGATCTTCATGGAAACACTCATCGTACAGAATTGAGTGTCGATAAATTTTGGAATCCCTTTCAACCGAACGGAAGACTCGGTCTTGTGGAACTCCGTGCTTTTGAAATGTCTCCCGATGCGACGAGCTTTCTAAACCTTAATGCTTTTCTCCGCTCGCTGATCGCTTCACTTCTCGAAAAACCGTATCACGCCAAACTTAAAAATTGGGGCAATCGAAAAAGAGACGAACTCGCTCTTCGAAGTTTCCTTGAAAAAAATCTCCAAGAAGTCCTCGATTATATCAACACCCGTGGATTTTCCTGGAAGCTCGATCACTTTAAAACTCACCTCGACTTCCGTCTCCCTGTCCGTCACTCCTTTAAAGCTGCGGGTCTCTCCTTCGAAGTCCGACAAGCCCTCGAATTTTGGCCCGTCCTCGGAGAAGAACCGTCGGGCAGTTCCACCTCCCGTTGGGTCGACTGCTCTTCCGATCGACTGGAAATCATCGCCACACTTCCTCACGCCAAAAGCAGGATCCCTCGAATTCTTGTGAATGGAGTCGAAGCCCCGCTTCGAAAAATGGATTCCAAAAAAATGCTCTTGGGCATCCGCTATCGCATGTTCGCTTTAAGTCGAATGTTGCATCCGGAAATCCCCTCTCACTCCCCTTTGAAAATCGAAGTTCAAGATCCGAAATCCAAGAAAATCTTATATGCTTTTGAATATCTTCCTTGGACCTTAAATGCCAAAGGCTATTCGGGACTTCCTTTGAATGAGAAAATGGCATTGAAACGCCGCCAAGAACGTGTTGTAAAAATAAAAAAGAAAAATCCCCATCCCATTCCTCCTCGTAAACCTCATTTCCCCTCAGGCATGCACTGGACCCTCGATCTCTACTGGAACTCCTAAAACTTTAAGAGGCTCACACATCCTCCTTCGCTCACGCTTCGGCGGGACAAGAAGCCACTAAGGCACAGAAAAGAGTTTATCCGCAGATTTTCACAGAGGAACGCAGATTTCAAAGGCAATGGGTTTGTTTTAA
>JAZKBH010000276.1:17018-21762 GCA_040388725.1 Verrucomicrobiota bacterium | reverse complement strand
CTTCGATTCTTGAGTATTCATTCCTTTCGATGGTTTTGTTTGGATCGATCTATGCGATTCTTCCGACGATCACAGGAAAGGATTTGCGATGTGGCGTGAAGTGTTGCTCGAAAAAACAATTCTGGTGGGGCTTTTGTGGATTGATCCTCTTTTTTGTCGGGACCTTCCTGGCAGGGGCATTCATGGGACTTGGAATTAATTTTGCTCCGATGTCGTTTTTAGCCGTGACCAGTCTCGCAAGCCCTTTCTTCTGGCTGGCCGCTTTGGGCGGCGCGATGATCCTTTTGGCAAATCTGATTTTTGTGAAGAATGTGGTAGTCACTCTTTTGACTGCCTGCTGTGAATCGAATAAAGAAGGGTGCTGCTCATGAATGGTTACGGACGTCTTTTTGCAGGGATCATCTTGGCCTTCGTTTTATCGTGGGTCGGATTGGTTTTAGTTCCATTGAATCAAGTGGGAAATCTAACTCCCGTCGAAGATCAAACCAGTGGGGAAATGAATCCGCCGGCAGTGAGTGGTCTTGCGAAACGTGGCTCTCATGTGTATGCCGCAAACGGTTGCGCAAGTTGTCATACCCAACAAGTTCGCTCTTCAGGTGATGGATCCGATATCGCTCGTGAATGGGGAACTCGTCAGACCGTAGCTCGTGATTATCTTTATCAAGCCAATGTCAATTTAGGAACGATGCGTCTTGGTCCAGATTTGGCGAATATGGGTTCAGATCGTCCTAGCTTGAATGAGAATGCAGGAGCGAAAAAGAAGTATGATGCTCAATCGCTTCACCAACTTTTTTATGCGCCGTCTTCCATTCCCGGATCGAGCCATCCGAGTTATGCCTTTTTGTATCAAAAAAGAGAGATTAAAGGAAATGCATCTGAAGGCGCTGTGAAGCTTTCGGAAGGTTATGCGGCTCCTGAAGGAACCGAAATTGTTCCGTCGGAAGATGCGAAAGCATTGGTTGCTTATCTTCTCTCCCTGAATCGTACGTATGCGCTGCCTGAAGCGCCGGTGAAACCATAAAGAGGAACGGGTGTATGTCGGATCATTCTTCAAATCAATCCAATGAAAATCCTGGTCAGGAGTCGATGCTCCCGACATGGATGTACTGGGTCTTTGCCATTTTATTCGTTTGGGGAGGCGCTTATTTAATGCGTTATTCCGGCGGATTTAGCGGTGAGATCTATGATGAATCTTCCGTGACCTATGGTCCTGTTCAAGGTGGCGCTGCGGCAGCAGAAGATCCTAAAGTCAGCGGTGGGCGTGTTTTTAAAGCCAATTGTGCTCAATGTCACCAAGTCTCCGGACTTGGTGTGGAAGGACAATATCCTCCTCTCGTCGGATCGGAATTCGTTCTCGGGAGCGAGGCGCATGTGATTCGTTTGGTGCTTCACGGTTTGGGCGGTCCAGTGACCGTTGCTGGAAAAAGCTTCAATGGCAATATGCCTCCTTGGAAAGATGTTTTGGATGATAAGAAAATCGCTCAAGTCTTAACCTATATTCGTTCGGACTGGGGAAATAATGCACCTGCGATTACTCCGGAAATGGTCGCGGCGGTTCGCAAACAAGAAACGGCTCGTACGGCTGCTTGGACGGAAAAAGAAATTCAAGCTGCTCCGAAAGATCTTCCGAAATAAAAAGTTAAAATTCAATTTGAAAACCCCGTCAAAAGACGGGGTTTTTTGTTCTATGAACGATCTTCTTAAATTAAAGCAACGCGTTGAACAGGCTCCTCAAAATGAGCTCTTTCGCTTCAGTTATGCCAAGGCTTTAATCGATCTACATCAGGAAGAAGAAGCCATTCCTCATTTGGAATGGTGTTTTCAGAAGAAGCCGGATTGGATGGTTGTGGTGATGTTGCTCGGAAGACTCTCTCTCCAAAAGGGCGATCTCGGAAAAGCAAAAAGCTATTATCAAACGGGGCTGAATCTTGCTGTTTCTCAAAAGCATGAGGGACCTGAATCCGAGATCCGAGAAATTTTGAGTCGGATTTAACCCATTTCTTACATTAGCAAATGGAGGGGCAGTGGCCCACTGCCTTCCCCATCTCTTGATGGCACAGAGCCTGTGCCGCTCCATTTTTTCTAATGCGAAATAATGCGGAAAATATTCTAAATTTCGACGATTCCACTGAGGATCGAATGAATTTTTCCACTATCCGTGCGGAGGATAAGACTCCCATTCGATTCAAGATCGAGAGCTGTACCCGCAAGAGGGCCTTGTTCAGTATGCACTTGAATGAGTTCTCCGAGGTTGAGACACCTCGATTTCCAAAGATCCGAAATTTCATCAAAGGGCATTAAAAGAGCTTTTTGATAAAATTGAATCCAATGGACCAGTAAGTCTGTTCGTCGAATAGATTTCCCGGACTCCATCAAGAGGGAGCTTGCTTTGGATTGAAGTTCGGAGGGAAAATCAGAGGTTTGATGGAGAAGATTTAATCCTAATCCTACAATGGCAAAGGGTTTTCCAAAATGATCGCGATGCACTTCGGTGAGGATTCCTGCGAGTTTTCTTTTTCCGATCATGAGATCGTTGGGCCACTTGATTTGAAGATGGAGGGAAGTAAGATATTCGATCGTCTGAAGGGTTGCCACGGCGGTTAAAATGGTGAGCCGTGAATAGGATTCAACTCCAAAATCGGGCCTCAATAAAATCGAGAGATAAAGACCGAGCTCCGGACTGCTCGTCCATGATCTTCCGAGGCGTCCGCGACCTGCGGTTTGTTGATTGGCAATGACGATGGATCCATGAGGGGCTCCTTGGATTCCTTCACGTTTTAAAAAATCCATCGTCGAACTGGTCTCCTTCAGATGAAAAATTCGCCATGAAAACTGAGGGGGGAGTTGAGCAAAAACTTCATCCAGATGAAGAGAGAGGGGGAGTTCCAGAAGTCGTATCCCCAGGGTCGGGTGGAATTCCATTCGATACTCCCAGGAAATAAGCATCTGGAGAAGAGAATCGAGTGCTTGCTCGTGAATGGATAATTCACGCTGGAGTTGAGCGCGGGAAATGAAATCGGATCTATTTTGAAGGAGAAGGCGGAGAAGGTGGGATTCCATGAGGAGAGTCAGATGAGTGAATCCAAACACATATGATGAGAATTATTGAATTCGTTTAAATCAATTCAGGAGGAAGTTGAGGGTGAAGTTTTTTGATCTCTTGAACTTTATCTCGATGACAGACGAGAATGGCGTCTGCTGTTTCCACGACGACGAGATTGTCGACACCGCAAAGGGCGATGGCGCGGGAGGAGGCATGGACGATATTGGAATGAGAATCAAGGGAGTAGACTTTGCCCAGAAAAAGATTTTTATCGGTATCGGAACCGAGATGGTCTTGGACAGCATTCCAAGAGCCGACATCATCCCAGTCAAAGGAAGTTTTAGCCGCGATGACACGCTTCGCTTTTTCCATGATCGCGTAATCGATCGAAATTTTTGGAAGTTTCACGAATCTTTTTTCGAGATAGATCTCTTTTTTACTCTTCGGGAATTCGACGATGAAAGAAGCAAACTCGGGAATAAGTCTTCTCGATTCTTCTAAATAGGTGGCTGCTTTCCAGAGAAAAATCCCGCCATTCCATCCGTACTTACCGGATTCCATATATTGTTTGGCAGTTGTGAGATTCGGTTTTTCAATAAAGCGGGAGACTTTGACGAAAGGGGTCTTTTCTTTTCCTTTGGGAAGTGGTTCTCCGTATTCGAGGTATCCAAATCCAGTGGAAGGATAGCGAGGAGGAATAGAGAAGGTGATGAAGGCATTCTCTTTTTCCAAAAGACGAAGGCTATCGCGTAAATGTTTTTGAAAGGTAGGGACTCCCTGAATGAGGGCATCGGAAGGAAAGAGTCCAATACGGGCGTTCGGATTTTTTTGATAAGCAATGGCCGTGGCTAATGCCGTGGCAGGACCTGTGTCACGTTTGGCGGGCTCAATGATAATTTGTTTTACGGGAAACTCGGGGATCGCCGCTTTGAGTTCTTGAAGCTGAGCTTTATTGGTCAGAATGAAAAGATTTTCAGGAGGAATGATTCCTTTGAATCGTGCGATGGTTTCTTCCAAAAGTGTTTTTTTAGAGAAAAGACGAAGGAGATGTTTCGGTTTTCTTTGACGGCTTAAAGGCCAGAATCGTTCGCCGCTACCCCCTGCGAGAATAAAGATAAATGTATCGTGAAGAAGTGCCATCCTCCTTATTCCTAAAATATTCCTTGAGAAATGCACGAAATTTCTGGAGGAAGAGATCAAATAGAAAGAATGCTGTTTATTTTAGAGAGGGTTTATTTCCGAGTTTTCTTGAAGAAGGGATTCTAAATCGAGGGGACGAGTGTACATCGAAAGCTCTCCAGTGGGGAGACGAGGCCAAAGGTGAGGGGGACGATCGGTATAAAGTTCGATTCCATTTTGATCGGGATCGTGAAGGTAAAGGGCTTCGCTCACGCCATGATCGCTTGCTCCATCCAGTGGAATCTGGTGTTGAATCAATCGTCGATAGGCTTCCGCCAGTGCGGCGCGATCGGGGTAAAGCAGAGCAAGGTGATAAAGGCCCGTGCTCCGTCTTGAGGGGGGAGAGCCTCCAAGACTTTCCCAGGTATTTAATCCGATGTGGTGATGATAGCCTCCAGCAGAGATAAAAGCGGCCGAGTCGCCCAAGCGTTGAGTGATTTCAAATCCGAGCACTCCACAATAAAAGTGGAGTGCTCGGTTGAGGTCTGAAACCTTCAAATGGACATGGCCCACCGAAACTTG
>JAZKBH010000276.1:14928-17008 GCA_040388725.1 Verrucomicrobiota bacterium | reverse complement strand
GTGTTCATGAGCGAGCCTTAATCAGTTCATCCGCCTTCTGATTGGCTTTCACGAGGGCTTCGTCTTTGGAGGTGGCGCTGGCCAGAGTCGGTTCCACAAAGATTTCTTGAATGTCCGTGAACCCGATAAAGCCGAGGGCTTGTTTCATGTAGCCGCTTTGCTGGTCATAAGATTCAGCGCCTGTTCCGGGGCCATAAGCGCCTCCACGCGCGTAAATAACGGTCACCGGTTTTCCTGTGACGAGTCCGCGGTATCCTTCGCTGGGGGTAAAACTAAAGGTCAATCCCGGTTGAAGAAGGACATCGAGATAATGTTTGAGTTTATAGGGGATTCCAAAGTTCCACATTGGAAGCGAAATGAGATATTCATCGGCCGACTTAAAGTGTTCTGCAATTTTAACGACTTTATCCCAGGCCTGTTGTTGTTCAGGGGTAGGAGCTTGACCGTGCAAGACGGCGTATTTGGCATCAATCGTCGCTCCATCAAATTCTGGAAGAGAAGTTTTCCAGAGGTCGAGAGTTTCGATCGATGTGGTTGGATATTTGGTCTGATAGGATTGAATGTAATGCTCGGCTGCCGTGCTGGAGGCAGAGCGATTTCCACGAGGGGATGATTTGATATAGAGGAGTTTGGACATAACGGTCTTTCGTTGTGGGTTGTTATTAATTTAAATCAAAGAAGAGGAAGTCAGATTCATTCTGGGCGCTGATTTCCAAAAGATCAACTTCACTCGCGGAAAGCGCATCTCCGGCTTGCAAGGTCTCTCCGTTAACGAGGAGATTTCCTTGGACGACTTGGATCCAGGCATGGCGACCGGGAGCGAGCTGTTGTCGAAATAAATTTCCAGCTTCCAACTTTCCTAAATAGAGATTCACATCTTGATTGATCGAGATTGATCCTTCTTTTCCGCTCTTCGATGCCACCAAATGAAGTTTTCCTCTTTCGGAAGAAGCGAAGGACTTTTCGGAGTAAGCGGGGGTCGCATTTTTATGGTCAGGGGTAATCCAAATTTGAAGAAGGTGAACGGGATCGATCGTGGAGTCGTTGATTTCACTGTGTTGTATCCCTTTCCCGGCGCTAATTCTTTGAACGTCGCCCCTTCGCATGACGGCTGTATTTCCCATGCTATCTCGATGACGGAGTGCGCCTTCAATGACATAGGTGATTATTTCCATGTCACGATGGGGATGCATTCCAAATCCCATTTCAGGGGCGACCTGATCTTCATTGATCACACGCAGGGCTCGGAAGTTTTGATGTTGGGGATCGTAGTAATCGGCAAAACTGAAAGTGTGCCGAGCATTAAGCCATCCGTGATCGGCGGCCCCTCGTTCGTTTGATTTGCGAATTTGAATCATAAGTGTTCCTTTGTTAAAAAAGAATGCCTCCTTTTTTTAAACTCCGGAAAGACTTTGTTCCTTGTCTGAGAATGCCTTATAGGTATGGTGAAATAAATGGAACTCCGGCATTTGCGTTATTTTGTCGTGGTCGCTGAGGAACAAAACGTGACTCGGGCGGCGAATCGACTTCGAGTGGCTCAGCCGTCTCTTTCTCGTCAGATTCGAGATTTAGAAGAGGAGATGGAGGTCGAGTTATTTAAGCGAACGGCCAAATCGATTTCGCTGACCGAAGCGGGGAAAGTTTTTTTAAGTGAAGCTCGGGCGGTGCTCTTAAGAGTGGATCAGGCGGTGCAAACGGCAAAAGCCATTTCAAAGGGAACGAAAGGAAAGCTTCGAATTGGATACGCTCCTTCTTTGACGACAGAGATCCTTCCTCATGCGTTGAGAGTCTTTGAAAACCAGCATCCTGGAATCACGGTTTCCTTATTCGATCTTTCCACAGAGGAGTCGATTCAACGAATCCGGGGTCGCCAACTCGATCTGGCCCTCATTGCAAAGCCATTGGAGGCGACGATGCACGGCCTTCGTTTCGAAAGTTTGGTGACTTATCCGTATTGTTGTGCAATCGCGGAAACCCATCCTTTGGCGCGCAAACGATCGATTCGGTTAAAAGATTTGGTTAAAGAAAAGTGGATTGTGATCTCGGAAGATGAGTATCCGGAATATCATGATTTCTTAAA
>JAZKBH010000276.1:8580-14918 GCA_040388725.1 Verrucomicrobiota bacterium | reverse complement strand
GAGGGGAATCCTTTTCCGCGCATTCGATGGAAGAATACGATAGTGTCACCGGGTTGATTGGTGCCGTGGAAGCGGGGAGAGGGATTGCCGTGGTTACAAAATCGATTCGGCATTTGGTTGGCAATCGCTTAAAGCTACTTCCGCTCACCCCCTCTCTTTCGCCGTTATCGGTGGGGGCATTACGAGGATTACAGAGCAATTCCTTTGTCGAAAGTTTTATTGAGGCGTCTCGTTTGGCTCAACGCTAGATTTAGGGTTGACCCCAAGAGGGGGCTCCCTAGTTTTCCGATATGCGATTCCATCGGTCTTTGATCGCGCTTCTAGCGTTGATTTCTCTGGTACAGTTTTTACCTGCGCCGTTGGTGTGGCGTGCTGGTGAGGGGTGGGTAGATGAATCGTCCGGAACAGCCGCATCTGCGTCGAGTTCACGTGAAGCGTTAGAGTCCGCAAAAGCACTTGAGGCCAAACAAGAGTGGGACGGAGCGTTGGGAGCTTATCGCAATCTGGTTCGGAAATGGCCTCTCTCCTTTTTTGCCGCTGAAGCTCAATATAAAATTGGATGGATTTTATCCAAAAAAGGAAAATTTAACGAAGCTTTTAAAGCGTATCAGAAGATGGTGGAGAAATATCCTTCGAGTACTTTTTTTGAACAAGCTCTCGAACAACAGTATCAGATTGGGAATCTTTTTTTAGCAGGAGAACCTCAACGGTTGTTAGGAATTCCAATGGGGGCCTCGATGGATAAGACTGTCGAGATGTTTGAGCAATTGATTAAGAACGCTCCCTATGGAAAATATTCCCCTGAAGCGCAATTCAAGATTGGGATTGCCCGTGAAAAGCAGAAAAAATTCACCGATGCGGTTAAAGCTTACAATCTCATTTTGGATAAATATCCCGGAAACGATATCGTCGATGATGCCCAATATCAAATTGGTTATGCGTGGATGATGGCATCAAGCGAAGCGGAATATGATCAAAGTGCGGCAGAAAAAGCGATTGAAGCCTTTGAAGATTTCCTCGTTCGCTATCCGAACTCTGAGAAAATTGCTGCGGCACAGGAAAATATTGAAAAACTTCGCGGGAAGCAGACTCAAGGGGCGATGAATATCGCGAAGTTTTACGAAACAAATCAAAACTGGAAAGCCGCTTTCATTTATTATAATGAAGTGATTCGTCAAAATCCGAATACGCCGATGGCAGAAGCCGCCAAGAAAAAAGTCGAAGCAATTCGGCCTCTGGTCGATTCTGAAACCGCAAAAATTTCCCCGCAAAGCCAGGATAAATCGAAAAGTGCCTCTGAACCTGGATCCGCAAAATAACGAAGGATATAAATTTTATGAATTTCAAAAATTTTGGATTAGCAGCGACTGTCATCTCGTTCGTTTTCATCGGAGCTGGCTGCTCGGGTTATCGACTCGGAAATATTGGCGGAAAAGAGATTCAAGGGGTTCGAACGGTTTGTGTTCCTGTTGTCAAGAACGAGGCCTATGAGCCTGGTTTGCAGGTGATGACGACGAACGCGATTATCCGCCGTTTTGAAGATGATGGAACGCTTCAAACGGTAAAATCTTTAGACGCAGACGGAGATCTTTCGGTGACCATTAAAAAGGTCCAAAAAGTAGGGACTCGAAGCGATCGGAATAATGTTATTCGGACGGCGGAGTATGAGTTGGAAATCATTGCCGAGGTGACGTTTACAAATCGAAGACTCGGGCGTAAGATTTTTGAAAACAAGGAAGTTCGCGGAAAAACGGCATTTTACGTTCAAAATGACCTTCAAGAAGGAGAGCGCCAATCTCTTCCTTTAGCCGCAGAAGATTTAGCGAATAACATCGTTAAATTGGTCGTCGAAGGATGGTAGTTGAAAGGCGTTGCAAGGAGTGATTTTTTGGCTAGAAAAGTCAGATGCAACACGATCAGGCTCCTATTCTTATTGATGAACCACTTTTCACTTCTGCGACTCAAAAATTAATTCTGGTCGTCCTGGCTTCCCTTATTTTGGTCGCCGGAATTTGGTTTTTTTTATCGGAGCAAGCTTCTCGTCGAGAAGATCAAGCCCATCTCGCTTTTATTTCTGCAAAATCTTCGACTGAAAAGCGTCAGGTTGCGGATCAATACTCAGGGACTCAACAATCAGCTCTCATTTATCTCCAATTGGCAAATGAATCGCTCGACACAAAACCCCAAGAAGCGTTGGATCTTTACGAAAGCTTCCTTAAAAAATATGGGAATCATCTTCTCAAAAATGCGGCCGCCCTTGGAAAAGCGAAGGCATTGGAATCCCTTCAAAAACCTCAAGAAGCGATGGCTGTTTATCAATCGATTGTTCAAACAAAGCCTGCGGATACCTATGTTCCAGTTGCGCTTCTCAATCTTTCACGATTACAAGTGGCCCAGGGTCAAGTCGCTGCAGCGCGTCAGAGTTTGCAAGATCTGATCACACGTCATGCGGAATATGCGGCAGAAGCCAAGGAACGACTCAAATCGTTACCTGAAATCAAATCTTAATTGTTTCGAATTAATCGGTTTTTCCGATGCAAACCTCCTATAAGCCCAATGATCAGCCGACGGTCTCCATGATCATTTTTTTTGATGGAGTCTGCGGCTTATGTAGTCATTTTGTCGATTTTGTGATGAAGCGGGATGCTGAAAAGAAGTTTCGATTCGCAACGCTTCAAGGGAAGCATTTTGAGGATTTAAAATCCAAATATCCGTGGCTGGAAGGCCAAGATTCAATTGTGATTTCTTTTCGCATGGTGAATCGTGACGTTATTTTAATGCGAAGTCGCGCGATCTTTTTTGTTTTAAATGAATTGGGGGGAGCGTGGAAGAGTGTGGCGTGGTTGAAAGTTTTTCCTGCTTTTCTGACGGATCTGGGTTACCGCATTGTCGCTAAGATTCGGTATAAAATTTTTGGTAAAAAAGAGACCTGTCGTATTCCGACCCCCGCAGAACGAGCGTTTTTTCTGAATTGATGGATTTCCTATGTCCGACGAAAATCTCACGCCGATGATGCAGCAGTACCGCAGGATGCGGCAAGAGGTGCCCCCGGATGCGCTCATGTTTTTTCGGTTGGGGGATTTTTTTGAGTTATTTTTTGAGGATGCAAAAGAAGCTTCTGCTTTATTAGACCTAACGTTGACCCAGAGACATGGGACGCCGATGTGTGGAATTCCCTTTCATACGGCGGAAGGTTATATCGCTCGTTTAATCAAATTAGGGAAACGAGTGGCCATTTGTGATCAGATGGAGGCCCCGAAGCCCGGACAGGTGGTACGCCGTGAAATTACGCAGATTATCAGTCCTGGCAGTGTCTTAGACTCAGGATTGCTCTCGTCGAAAGCGAATAATTATTGCGCGGCAGTCTCCGAGGTTTCCGGAAAATATGGGGTCGCCTATTTAGACTTAAGCACTGGCGAATTTCGCGCGGGAGAACTCGAGACGTGGGAGGGAGTTGAAGAGACCCTCTCTCGGATTGATGGCTCCGAGGTCATCGTTCCTTCGGAAGGATCGCTTCCTGAGGTGGCAGGCTCTCATCCTTATGAAGCGTGGACGTTTGCGCCGGAGAACGCGCGGTTTACGTTATTGGAACAATTTAAAGTACAATCGTTGGATGGATTTGGACTGACTCCTCATTTTGCGGCCACAGGAGCTGCGGGGGCTTTGGTTCATTATATCACCCATGAATTACGTCGGTCTTTGACGCATATTCCGCGTATTTCTACATTTCAACGGGATGACGTTTTAATTTTGGATCCGATGACTCGTCGGAATCTCGAACTCGTTGACTCTCTTCGTGAATCCAAAACCGATACGACCGTTTTAAAGGCGATTGACCGCACTTCGACTTCAGGCGGTGGGCGTATGCTAAGGCAGTGGCTTTTGCAGCCTCTTCGAAATTTGGGAGAATTGCGAGCGAGACAGGGAGCGGTTGCGTACTTTTCGGTGAATGAGTTGGAGCGAGAGAGGATTCGATCCTATTTACGGGAAGTGAAAGATCTGGAACGACTCATTGCCCGCTTGGCATTAAATTCAGGGAATGCACGGGATCTTGTTGCGCTAAAGCAGTCGCTCAAACCGATTCCGGAATTAAAAATAGCGCTTGAATCAATGGAAGCCCCTTTGATCAAATCTCTCGGAGAACAATTAATTTCACAACCGGATTTAGTCGAGCTTCTCGAGAAAGCGCTCGTAGATGAGCCTCCGATGCCGATTAAGGAAGGAGGATTGATCCGCGAAGGTTATCGTCCTGAACTCGATGAGTTGAAGAGTGCTTCCACACAAGGAAAAGAGTGGTTGGCGCAAATGCAGGCGAAGGAACAAGAGAGGACAGGAATCAAGTCTCTCAAAATCCGCTATAATCAAGTTTTTGGCTACTATATTGAGATTACAAAATCTCATATCGATTCGGTGCCTCAGGATTACATTCGGAAGCAGACGTTAGTCAATGCAGAGCGTTATATTACTCCTGAGTTGAAGGAGATGGAGGGGAAGATTCTTGGGGCAGAAGAGAGATCTCGTCAACTCGAGTACGAATTTTTCCTCGAGCTTCGTCAAGCGGCGGTAGCCAAGATTGGAGAGATTCAATCAACCGCAGGGGCCTTGAGTGCTTTGGACGTTTTGGCGGGTTGGGGTGCATTAGCTCAAGAGCAGAACTATGTCCGTCCCGAGTTAGAAGAATCCGAACGACTTGAAATTGTGGAAGGTCGTCACCCGGTGATCGAACAAATTTTATTGAATGAACGATTTGTTCCGAACGATACTCTTTTGGATTCTGAAAAAGTACGCACCATTATTTTAACGGGTCCGAATATGGCAGGAAAAAGCACTTATATTCGGCAGGTTGCTTTGATTTCGATTTTAGCTCATACGGGGTGCTTTGTTCCGGCGAAGAAAGCGGTCGTCGGATTATTAGATCGAGTCTTCACGCGTGTGGGAGCAAGCGACGATCTTTCGCGTGGACAGAGTACCTTCATGATGGAGATGACGGAGACGGCGAATATTTTAAATCATGCGACGCCGAAGAGCCTCGTCATTTTGGACGAAATTGGTCGTGGAACGAGCACCTTTGATGGTTTAAGCATTGCTTGGTCCGTGGCGGAGTATTTGCATCAGCAACTTCAATCGAGAACTCTTTTTGCGACTCACTATCACGAACTTACAGAGTTGGCTCAACTTCTCCCTGCGGTGAAAAACCATCACGTCGCGGTTCGGGAATGGAATGATCAGGTCATTTTCCTTCGAAAGATTGTCGAGGGAGGAACCGACAAGAGCTATGGGATTCAGGTGGCTCGGCTTGCAGGGCTTCCCGTTTCCGTTTTGGATCGTGCGAAAGAAATTCTCCGGAATTTGGAAGAAGGGGAACTCGATGAGAGTGGAAAGCCGAAGATTGGACGCCGAAAAAACGGAGGGACGATGGGCGATAAGGGGAAAAAGGGAAAAGGCCAATCACAACCCGAAGAGTGGGACTTGTTCAAATTTACAGCGGCTCATGAGCATCAAGCTAAAAGCCGCCGTCCTCGAAAAGAAGGGGAAGACCTTACTTCAAAAGTTTGAGAAGATCATCGAGAGGTTTTTGAGGACCGACATATTCATCGCCTTTAAAGGAATTGGCGACGACTTTTCCTGAACGATCGACGACCACAACACACGGAATTCCAGGGCCTGCATAGTCGGTTATTTTCTTTTTACTCTCAATTTGGCTGAATTGGAGAGCGGTCCATGGCATTTTCGTGATGGACATATACTCTTTCATGTCGGCTTCAGAACGGTCGCTACTGACAAAAACGACTTCAAATTGAGGATGAAGTGGTTTTTGTTTATTGTAAAAATCGACAAATTTAGGGGTAAAGGCTCTACAAGGAGGGCACCAATGGGCGGAGTAATAAAAAACAAAATATTGAGTAGAGGCTAAGGCGAGGTCGTCAAATTTTTTGAGATTTTTTCCATCCCATTGAACTAATGATCCTTTGAGTTCATTTAAAATAGGGGAAGGGCTCGTAGGGGTTGTTTTTGCGTCTTGAGCGACGAGAGAAAGGCAGAGCAAGGGAATGATGAAAAGAGATTTAAAGATCATGAATAAGAACTAAGCACAGGGAAGTGAATTATCAACCGATGAGATTACAGATGAGCGTTTAAAAATATTTTTAATCTTTCGATCGGAAGGCCAATCACGTTGGAGTGGGAGCCCTGCACGGACTGAATAATTAAATCGGGATATTCTTGGAGAGCATATCCTCCTGCTTTATCGAGGACATGAACGCGTTTGAGATAGTCCTGAATACGTTCCGGCGAGAGGTCTTGAAAAGTGACGGTCGTTTTTTCAACGAATCCTTTCC
>JAZKBH010000276.1:0-8565 GCA_040388725.1 Verrucomicrobiota bacterium | reverse complement strand
TGGTTTCAATCGCTACCACCGTATCGGCAGCCAAAATATAGCGCTGCGGATGCAATTTTTGAACGGCAAATCCTTTTTTGGCGGAGTTCCACCAGCAAAATTCGGAGGGAGTTAGTCCGTGAGAAGAAGATTCGCTTTTTTCGGGAGTATTAGACGTGACGACTTCAAAAGGGAGAAATAACTGAGCCAGCAGCTCCCGACGTCGTGGGGAGCCACTGGCAAGAATTAAAGGTTCTTTATGCGGCCAAGACACGTTTGAGTTTCGCTTTACGGGAGGCCTCACGGGATTTGTCGACTCGTTTGGCCTTACGGTGGCGGAGTTGAGTTTCGAGTTTGGCAGTGACGATGTCGATCGCCTGGTAAAGATCATGGCCGCGGTCTTCGGCATGGATATCAGGTCCGGGAACTGCTAAGTGAACTTTAACGACAAAAGCGTGTTTATTGCCTTTTGCGTTATCATGCCAGAGGGCAATGTGAGCGCCAATAAGATCAAGCGCGTAATTTTCAAGATGATTGATTTTGTCTGCCACGTAGGAGTGAATGGCGGAGGTCAGCTTAATGTCACGAGGACTGATATGAATTTGCATAAACCTTAAGATAAGATCAAACCGACCAAATTTCCATGACTATTTTCGAAAGTCGGAAGGATCGTTCACAAAACGAATACTGAGGCCTGTCGCACGGTCTAAAGTGGCCTTACTGATCGAAAGATTGGCTTCTGCCATCGCCTTTTGAATACGTTGGGTGAGGACGGTTTCTTGGGTATCGAGAAGATCCAATTGCTTTGCTTTTCCAATGCTAAAATCATCTTGAGAGGCATTCAGGGCTTGTTGGGGATCTATTGCAGAAATCACTTTCCATTGGTCATAAGCGAGAGTGAGAAGCTGGAGGGCTGCTTTTACTTGAGAGGGAATATTGATCCGAGTCCGTTCTAGGAGAGTTTCTTGTTTCACGACTTCGGCTTGAGCTTGTTTAATCCCTCCTCGAATCTGGCCTCCGTCAAAGATTCTCCACGAAAGGGTGGCATCTGTTCTCATATTCGAGTAAAAATCCGTTTTCGATTCTTTCTGTTGCTTATAAGAATCAATATAGGTGGAGTGGTAGCCGGTCATCACTCCTAGACTTCCTAATTGAGTGAAGGATCCGACGTTGGCGTTGAGGATCGGAAGGTTAAAACTTCTTAAAATCTGAATCTGCTCGTTGTTCGCTAGCTTTAGGTTTTCCAAGGCATATAAGTCTCGGCGTTGTTGAAATGCGATTTCGATTAATTTGGTTGCTTCTAGTATGTCCGGAAGCTTAAAATTTTCAGTCTCTTTAAGGTCAACATGAGGAACATTCGGAAGCCCACTGAGACGAAATAAATTCTCTTTTCTTTGTTGTTCATCTATTTTTTGTGCTTCAGCAGATTGTCTTGCGAGGCTGGCGCGAACATACAGTCGCTCGACTTCATTTTTACTTAGTTTTCCTGCTTCGAATTGAAGATCGACGGTTTTTAGCGAAGCTTCTAGCTCTCTTGCATAAGAATCGATGAGGAAACTTGATTTTTGAGAGAGTAAGGCTTGAGCATACGCTTCTCGCACGGCATAGACGGCTTCTGTGACAGCGAGTTCATAATTTGATTTGGCGGCTGAAATTGTATATTGAGCTGCGCGGTAACGGGCAGGGGTTCCATAGTCATAAAGTTTTTGAGTGATCGAGGCTTGCAACGTTGTGGGGGCGGTGACGGCGAGGAGATTGAAATTAGGAAGAACGGTACTCCAAAAAACAAATTCGTTTCCTTTTGCATCTTTAATAACGGTTCGAGCCTGTTCGACGTCGGGATGGTGGTTGATTCCACTTTTAAGAAAATCTTCGAGTGTCAGAGAGGGTGGCGTGGGGGAAGTTTCCGAGCAAAGGGGGAGAGAAGGAGTTAAAAAAGTAAAAATGATCCATAAAAAAAGAGACCTCCCTTTTTTTAAAAAAGTCCATTCCGGCAAAAATCGCACAGAGACGGGAGTCATATGCTGCTTCCGCAGGGGAATTTCAATGCGTATGTTCATTGTCAGCAAGGGTATTGTTAAAACGTAAAGAGATTGATTTTTCGAGTCGTGCGATCGCGAGGAGATAATTAAAGCGAGCCTCGGTCTCGAGGTTTCGAGCGCGACTCAGATCGATGGTCGCTTGAAGAACATCGAGAACGGTTCCGTAACCGGTTTCCACATTCAACTGGGAAAGTCGGACGGATTCTTCTGCTCTCGAAATATTCTCTTTTTGGGTGTCAATGATTCGGCGAGCTTCGTTAAGTTGAGCATAGGAGACTCGGACTTCACTTTCCACTTGGCTTAGGGTATCCTGTTTTCGAGCGATATTCGCATCGCGATTGGCTTCTTGTTGAATAGCGCGGCCTTTTCCAAGAAAACCATCAAAGAGATTCCATTGTCCTTCGAGGCCTGCTTGAAATTCAGCTTGTTGGTCAAAAAAAGCGGGTTTAGTGGGGTTATTTCTCTCGTCCACTTGGCTAAAGAGATTAATGAACGGAATGTTAGAGGCTCGTTCTGCTTTTGCTTTGTGGTCTGCTGCTTTTGCGAGTTTATCAAAATATTGAAGTTCAGGACGGCGCGTTTTTGAAAGTTGAAGTGCGGCGGGAAGATCGAGGGTGAAAGCAGGAATGGAAAGTTCTCCGTTGATTTTAAACGAAGGTTGCGTATTCGGTGCAACACCCCATGAGATTCCGAGAATATCTGAAAGTTTAGCGTGTGAAATCAGGATGTCTTGTTCAATACGGAGAAGATTGGATTGTTCGTTGGAAAGATTGACCTGAATACGGAGAATACTGAATTTGGTGGATCGTCCGGCTTCAAAGAGATTTTTTTGGCGATCTAATTCGGTCTCCAGAAGTTTGATCGTTTCTTTGCTCGTCTCCATTTCGATTTGACGGAGAAGAATCGTATAAAATTGTTCCTTCAAATCATAGAGGCTTTGATTGATGACCGCTTGGTATTGAAAGTATTCGGCTTCATGTTCTAATTTAGCAGCAGCAATTCTATTGCGGTTGGAAAAGCCGGAGAAAATACTTTGCGTAATTTTAATTCGAGTTCCCCAGTCACCAATCAATTTGCTATCTTCTTTGCTTTTTGTGGCGTAAAAAGGATCTTGATTCGATCCTGAAATACGTGCATTGGCATCGACCGTCGGATAAAGGGTGGCTTTTGCGACGATGAGTTCTCCGAGCTTTGCTTCGATGTTCGCTTGTTCGATTTTAATTTTATAATTATTTTGAAGAGCTAAATTAATGCATTTTTCAAGATCATAGAGCGGCGTTTTTCCAAACGGGGCGGAGGATGGAGAATTCGTAGGAAGAGGATCTTCAACAGAACGAGTTTTTTTAACGGCGGAAGCAGGCGTCGGTTTCGGTGGCCCAACAACTTGAGCGGTAAGGACTTGAGTTAATGCGAGTATCCCCAGGAATAGGAAGCGAAAAGGGGAATAGAATCGATACAACATTTTTTTATTTAAAACCATAAAAATTCGAAGGACAATCAAAATTTTCTTGGCATTCATTTGCAATGTCGGCACTTTCAACGACTTACAAGAAATTATAAAATCATGCTTTCCTTCCTTAAAAATCAAAAGAGTGCCGTTCGCCTTCGTATCGAAGGGGACGTCACAACTAAACTACGATTAAAATACGACCCTTATTACCATTCCGTTTCTGCGGTGAATGGAATTGAAGTGACAGTTGAAGGAAAACAGATGGTCATGATGAGTAGCAATGAATATCTCGGATTGAGTCAACATCCGAAAGTTCAAGAAGCTGCTCAAAAAGCGATTTCCACCTGGGGAACAAGTTCCTGTGGATCAAGACTCGCCAATGGAAGTCGTCATTGTCATCGAGATTTCGAAGAGGCGCTTGCTCAGTTTTTAGGAAAAGAAGCCTGCCATGTGATCGCTGCAGGATATCTCGCTTGCCAAGGAAGCTTAGCGGGAATTGCGCAACGCGGAGATGCTTTGATTGTGGATAAAAGCATTCACTCCTCCCTTTGGGATGGCGCCATCATCAGTGGCGCGGACATCGAACGATTCTCCCATGACGATATGGAATCGCTCTCTCAGCTTTTGGCGAAGTTGGATATGAAACAGCCAAAGATTATTGCGGTAGATGGGATTTACTCGATGGAAGGTCACATGGCCTCGATTCCTCGGATTGTGGAATTGGCGAAAGAATATAGCGCTTTTACCATTGTTGATGATGCTCATGGTTTTGGGGTGCTCGGCAATCAAGGACGAGGCATCGTCGATCATTTTAACGCGACGAAGGATGTGGATTTGATTGTGGGAAGCCTTTCCAAGTCTCTGGCGAGCGTTGGAGGATTTTTTGCGGGATCGAAAGCGGTCATTGAATTTTTGAGGAGTAATTGTCGTCAAATTATTTTCAGTGCGGCAGTCTCCCCTTCGCAAGCCGCAAGTGCGCATGCGGCGTTGAAAGTGATGCAAACGGAACCTGAGCATCAAGAGAAGCTCTGGGAAAATACGCGTTATTACAAAAAGATTTTAGACGATCTCGGTCTTGATTATTGGGATAGTCCAACCCCTGCGGTTCCGATTGTTTTTGGAGAATTAGAACGAGCTTATTATGTTTGGAAATCCCTCTGGGATCAGGGCTTTTTCACGGTAATGTCGGTCTCGCCTGGTGTTCCTGTCGGTAAGGATTTAATTCGTACCGCGATGTCGGCGCTCCATACCAAAGAGCAGCTCGATCGTTTCGGAGATGCCTTGAAGACGGCGATGAAAAAGATCGGGATCAAGCCGAAGAACGGATAAGTCAAAAGACAAATACCATTTTCACCACAGAGAAAAGGCGGAGACACAGAGTTTCGAAGGATAATTCTGAAATATTTCGTTGAATCAGACACACATTGAAGTTCTGTCGTCATCTTATTCCTCCTGGATGAGATCCCGGAAAAGAATGGTATCCACCATCCTCCAAAACTCTGTGTCTCTGCCTTTTCTCTGTGGTGAAAATGGTATTTGTCTTTTTGTTTGCGGTTAACCAGATTGGTGTTTTGCCGATTGAAAAGCTTCTCGTAATCCGCGGGCGAAGCGATCGGGATGATAGCCTTCGATTATTTTTCGACTCTGTAAGCCCATTTGGTGTCGTTGCTCGATCGAAAGACGATGAAAACGCGTCATCGCTTGAATCAATGAGGTGACGGAAGTCGGATTAAATTGAAGCCCGTTCACTTCCTCCATGACAAGCTCTTTGGCTCCGAGCGTATCACTGCAGAGAATAGGCAAGCCTGACGCGCAGGCCTCATTGACGACTAATCCCCATTGTTCTTGGAGGGCGGGATGAATCAAGGCTTGAGCAAAAGCATACCATTTTGGAATTTCGAGATAGGTTTTAAAACCCGAAAAGTGAACGAAGGGTTCAATGTTCAATTTTTTAGCTTTTGTTTTTAAAGTTTCCTCCTCCATGCCCGATCCACACAGGGCGAGATCCCAAGCGTAGTCGACGCCGATTTCTTGGCGATATCCCGCATAGGCGTCGAGAAGGAAAGAGAGATTTTTTCGGGGGATCATCCGTGTCACCGTAAGCCAATAGGGTCTCGAGGGAAGCTCAGGATGTAGGCTGTTTTGAGCGCGGAGAAGTGTGGTTTGCTGTTCAAAGAAATCATTGTCGACAGAATCATAGCCCAAAAAAATTCGCTCTCGAGGCATGCCGAGAGATTCTAAATAGCTTCGATGAGCTTCACTTCCGACCAGGGCGGATGAAAAGTGGCGGACAAATCTCCATTTTTTATAAAGTTCTTTCATCCAGTAGCGGGGAGCGTCATCGGCTTTGCTTTCAGAAAACATGAGGGCTGGTTTGTGATGGGAACGGCACCAATCTAAGGCGCGTTTGGAATACCAAAATCCCCAACCGGGGATTGCAACCGCATCCGGCTGAAGTTGATCGAGAAGTGTTTCCCAGTCGTCCTCGGGATGAGGGGAGGTAACGACATGAAATGAGATGGGGACGCTTCCCCAAGGATGCTCGGAGGTGGATGCTCGAACTTGGAGTGCGGTGATGCGATCTCCATTTTGTCGAAACAATCGATCTGTCGCTGCCAGCCGAGCGGCATGGTAGCCACCGATGGTTTCAACGATAATCAGGAGATGCATAAGACCGTTTATTTACATGGATTATAAAGGCAGATCCAAAGGATAACTCCATTGAAAGTTGAAAATGGAGAATGGAGAATTGAAAATTCAAATCCCATATCCCTTGAATCGGCATTTTAATTCATTGTGATAAATTGCCTTTTCTTGCCTCCACAAAGAGGCTTTTTATGAAGGAGCTTAAGCGACCGCGGTCTTCGTCTTCTTCTGAAGGTAAGGACGTGCCTTGGCGATGATATGTTTGGCAGTGAAGCCATAACGCTCGCGAAGGATGTTCTCTTTTCCGTGATCGACGAATTGATCAGGCCAGCCGCCGCGAACGACGGGAGTACGAATATTTTTTTCGTTTAATTCTTCGATGACCGCAGTACCAAATCCGCCGGTGATCACGTGATCTTCAAGAGTGATGATCACTTCGGCGCTACGGGCAAAAAACTCAAGAGTGCCTGTATCGACCGGTTTTGCAAAGCGAGGATTGATAATGGCAACCGAGAGGCCTTCTTTTTCAAGTTCGGCGACAATTTCTTTTGCCATTTCTTGAGTGTTAGCGCCGAGAGCAAAGATCGCGACATCGTGACCATGTTTCAAAACTTCAGCTTTACCGATCGGAAGGAGTTGAGGTTGTTCCTTCACTTGGACTCCGCGTCCAATACCACGAGGATAACGGATTGCGATCGGCCCATTGTGATGCATCGCCGTAAAGAGCATGTCGGCGAGTTCATCTTCGTCTTTAGGATCCATGTGGACCATGTTAGGAACGCAGCGGAGATAGCTAATATCAAAGAGACCGTGGTGTGTTGGACCGTCGTCGCCGGAGAGACTTCCGCGATCCATACAGAATACAACGGGGAGATTTTGAAGACAAACGTCATGGATGATCATGTCGTAAGCGCGTTGAAGGAAGGTAGAGTAAATCGCACAGAAGGGTTTGAATCCTTTCGTGGCAAGACCGCTCGCAAAGAGGACGGCGTGCTCTTCCGCAATACCGACGTCAAAATATTTATCGGGGTGTTTCGGTTGGAATCGATCGAGGCACGTTCCATTCGGCATCGCTCCGGTGATCGCGACGACTTTATTGTTAGAGTCGGCTAATTTCACCATGGTATCCGCAAAAACTTCGGAGTACGTGCGAACAGCGGTCGATTTGGTTTCGCCGGTTTCCGGATCGAAAGGGGAGACGCCATGAAACTTCTTTTGTTTCGCGATGGCAGGTTCAAATCCTTTTCCTTTTTTGGTGAGGATGTGAAGGATGACAGGAGTCTCTTCTTTTTTCAGAAATTCAAAGGTTTTAATGAGAAGTTCGAGATTGTGGCCATCGATAGGACCGTAATAGGTGATGCCGAGTTCTTCAAAGAGGGTGCTCGGGAAGAGAGTTCCTTTGAGTCCTTCTTCGACCTTATGGACGTAATGCCATGCGGATTTTTCACCAATTTTGACGGATTGGAGCCATTTTTCGGCTTTATCGTGAAGGTGTTTGAACTTTGGATTCGTGGTGATCGAATTGAGATAGTCAGCGATCGCTCCGACATTTTTATCGATCGACCATTCGTTATCATTCAGAACGGTGATGAGACGTTTGGTATGAGCTTTGACATTATTTAAAGCTTCAAAAGTGACCCCGCAGGTGAAGGCGGCATCGCCACAGAGAGCGACGACATGTTCTTTACTTCCTCGGAGATCGCGGGCAGTTGCCATTCCCAAAGCGGCAGAGAGAGCTGTTCCGGCATGTCCTGCGCCAAAGCTATCGTGTTCGCTCTCGGTGCGGAGCATGAAACCATTTAATCCATCGGGTTGGCGAATGGTGTGGAAACGGTCGCGGCGTCCAGTGAGGAGTTTGTGAACGTAGGCTTGATGAGAGACGTCGAATGTAAAATTATCTTCAGGAGTCTCAAAAACGTAGTGAAGGGCGATGGTGAGTTCAACGACCCCGAGGTTTGGTCCGAGATGTCCACCGGTTTTGGATAAAACGGTGATCAGCTCCTCGCGGATTTCTTGAGCGAGGATTTCGAGTTGGGCGATCGAAAGTTTTTTGACATCGACCGGTGAATTGATGGTATCCAAGATTCGAGACATAAGTGTTCTTTGTTAGCAGATGGCTTCGGGATGTAAAGCGAGGGTTTTTAACTTTTGGATTTGAATTTAACTCATTGGCTTTAAATGAGTTATGGAAAAATAAAAGGTACTCTTAAGAGACAGGGAAAGGGGGGACGGTGAGGGGCTTTTTCGGGGAAATTTACTCTTGAAACCCGCCCTTAAAGCCTTACAAGAATCGCTCATGAGCGAAACAAAAGCAGTGAAAGAAGCATGGTTAAATTGGTTAGCGGTCGCAACCGTTTTGATTTCATCAACAGCGACCTTCTCGACTTTTAAAGGCGGGGGGATGTCCACGAAAGCCGTGATTTCCCAAAGTCTGGCATCGGACAAATG
>JAZKBH010000275.1:5042-9709 GCA_040388725.1 Verrucomicrobiota bacterium | reverse complement strand
ATGCGAGTCCTTGGTGTTGCCCTACAAGGACTCGCATCGCTCGTCCCTCCCTCTACCTAGAGGCTCTATTTTAGCTGAAGAATACTCTGACAACCTGTTCCTCTGAAATGCTCTCCATACAATGATGGACGGTTTGTTTGCAGACTTCTGATCGGCAAGGGGAACAAGGAGTGGGATGGGAGTGAAGGAATTGAACGCCTGGACTTTTCCAGCGTTCGGGATCGGTCGTTGCCGTAAAGAGTTGGATTCAAGGCGTTCCGGTGAGCCAAGCGAAATGGGCGATCCCGGTGATCAGGTTTAATCTGGAGGGTTTTTATCGACAGGATCAGGATCGTTCTAAAATAGGAAGGGAGGCGTCAAAAACTTGTTGAGGAGTGATCGACTCGTAGCTTCGTTTCCAGAATTTCTGCTTTGTCTCAAACCATCGTTTTCGGGTTTCTGCCGAAATCGTAGTATTGTCTTCCCCTAACGCATGCCAACGACTAGGGCCATAGATCGGTTCCATGCGCCCAAAAATTTCAACAGTGGGACACTCCACCGCAGCGGCGAGATGACTGGGGCCGGTATTTCTTCCAACGAGCATGCGTGCCTTTTTAAGGAGCCATCCGAGAGAGCCGAGGGATGTTTTTCCTGCAAGATTCACTGTAAAATGCTCAAATACAGAGGCCTTCAAAAGTTGTTTAACAGAGGGGTCATCTGCGTTGTCCCCAATGATCACAAAAGGATCTACAAAATGTTCGCGAATCATTTCCGCGAGTTCGATAAAGTGGGAGACGGGCCAACGAAGTGCAAGCGAATGTGCGGTGGGGTTTAGAACGATATAAGAGGTATGATCCGGATTCCAAGGCAAGAGATGATGTAGTGGCTCTTCATCTTCGGGATTGAGGTGAATGGAATAGTGGGGATTGTCAGAGAATTCTAAATCGAGGGATTCAATGAGATCAAAATTATAATACGCTTCATGTTGAAACCCTTTTTGTTTTAAATAGGGATACGCGTGCGTGAGATGTTTAGTAAGACCTTTATGGATGTGGCCGATTCGGATGGGAATCCCTGTTTGTGCGATCAAGGGATAAAGAGCTGGTAAAGGATGGAGGTGAATGAACATATCCGCATTCACCTCACGGACGCGTTGAAGAATTGATTTTTTTTCGGCCTGAGTCGGATGAGGAGAGTTAGGGAGTGGGATGAATCCTTCGAGTAAGGGATGATTCTCAAATAAAGGAGACATCATCTGCCGAGCCATAAAATAGACCGTATGTCCTGCTGCATTTAAGGGCTGAAAACAAGAGGAGGAGATTATGGTATCTCCGACACGATCCGGTCGACAAAGAATGATTCGTTTCATGAGAGGAGGACCTCTCGAAATTTCTTTCCGTAATCTTCCCAAGACATAAAACTCATCGATTCAGTTTGGCTCTGGAGTTGGTGATAGAGCGCATCTTGGGTCAAAAGAGATTCCATCGCCTCTGCCATGGCATCCTGAGAATGAACGTCGACGGTGAGACATCCTCCTGCTTTTGCTGTCTCAGCAATAGCCCCGGTATAGGAACAAATACACGGACGATGGTGCCAAAGGCTTTCTAAAATCGGGAGTCCAAATCCTTCAACGATCGAAGGATAAATGGTAAAATAAGAGCTTTGATACGCGGCATGAAGTTCTTCATCACTGACTTGATTTTCCCAGGAGATCAAACGTCCTTGATCTTGAAGTCGTTTAATTTCTTGAACCACCCGATCTCCCCAAAAAGGACATTTCTTTCCGAGAACTCGAAGTTTGAACGAAAGTCCTTTGCTCCAAAGTTTTTCACAGGCATGCAGAAGACGGAGATGGTTTTTACGTTGTTCCAGAGTGGAAATCGTGAGGATCTCTTTAAGTGAAGAAGAGGAATTTGATTTCGGAGCCATGTCTGGAAATTCAGTGGGCCACGGAATGATCGTAATTTTTTTAGAAGCATCGAGGTGGTTCTCTTTCCAATGATGACGAAGGGCTTCTCCTGAAGCTTCGGAGATGGAGATCACATGAGTGAAGGCATGTAACGAATTCATGTAGTCATCAAAACGAGGTCGACGCTGGGGGGCGGTCAATTCGGGATGCGTCCACGCAATAGCATCATGAAAAACGGCAATAGATTTGAATTGAGAAACGTGCTGATGAATCCATTCATTTCGTCGATCTTGAAAAATTTCGACTTGGACAAAAAAATCATCTTTCTCCATTTTTGAGAGAAGGTCGATTTTGTTAAAAATTCGGACGAGAGGTCTCCAAAATTTGGAGGGATGGGCCGAGAGATCTCCATCGAGAGCCCTTTGTTCAGTAGGTGTTAAGCGGCAATAGGATTGAGAGGGATGATCCCACCTTAAGGGGGTGACTTGACCGTACTGTTGAAGAATCTGATAGATGCCACGCACTGTTCGAGGAACGCCCGTATTGATGGCGCTCTTGCAGGTATTGGTGACATCAATCCAGAAATTCATGAGAACGATTTAAATAGCAGATAAAAATGGTTTATGACTCAGAAATTCCAAGAAGTTGGAGAAGTCGATCGAGATCATCTGCAGTAAAGTAATCGATTTCAATTCGGCCACTTTTTGCATTTCCGACGAGCCGAACTTTAGTCGCAAATTTACGCTGAAGACGTTGTTCCAAATCTTTCCAGTCGGCATTCCCCGTTGCTGGTGATTTGCTTCCGCTTTTCGTTTTTTGATTCGGATTCGTTTGAAGAAGAGATTGAACCAATTTTTCGGTTTCACGAACCGTGAGGTGATCACGGATGACGCGATCGGCGACTTTCATTTGTTCTTCTTTCCGTAAGAGAGAAAGAATGACTTTTCCATGTCCGACTGAAAGTTGATTCGAAGAAATGTAGCCTTGGATCAAACTCGGAAGAGCAAGAAGGCGAAGCGCGTTGGCAACCCCCGCGCGGCTTTTCCCGACGCGATCTGCGACTTGTTCCTGAGTATATTTAAAATCTTTGACCAAAATCGAAAATCCTTCGGCTTCCTCAATGGCATTGAGATCTGCACGTTGCATATTTTCAACGAGAGCGAGCTCAAGGACATCTCGATCGGTCGCTTGTCTTACAATGACAGGAAGGTCTTTCAATCCTGCCTTTTGAGAGGCACGCCAGCGACGCTCACCTGCAATCAGCTCATACTTGCCATTCACCGATCGGACGATGAGCGGTTGAATAATTCCTTGCTGCTGAATCGATTGGGCTAATTCATCCAGGGATTCATTCGAAAATGTTTTTCGAGGCTGAAAAGGGCTCGGAACAATCTTATCGAGTGTTACCTTTTCAACACGTTCACCCTTTTCCGCAATCGGCTGAGGGGTGGCAATCGCGGAGGCTCCCATGAGGGCGCCAAGTCCTTTTCCAAGTCCAGATTTAGCCATGGCCGAAAGCTAGAGAGAAAGGGGGGGGTGGTCAATTCGGCATTCCTGGGAAAAGGGAGGTCTCACACAGAGACACAAAGGCACAGAGTTTATCCGCAGATGAACGCAAATTCACACAGATGTAAGATTTCAGTTCTAAATCCATTAAAATGCAGGTTCTCGTTTTAAAACCAAAACCATCGCCTTTGAAATCTGCGTCCCTCTGCGTTTATCTGCGGATAAACTCTGTGCCTTTGTGTCTCCGTGTGAGTACTTGCTTTTTTATTGCTCCTGTCACTGGTCAAGGCATCGTGGGGCGCATGACTCGATCTGACTCTCCTGTTCCACAGTCCCTTTCACTTTTCGATCGTGCGACGCAAGTGATTCCCGGAGGGATTTATGGGCATATGAGTCCCGTTTTGACGGTTCCAGGAGTTTTTCCTTATTATGCAGAACGGGCCGAAGGAGCTCATTATTGGGATGTCGATGGGCGAAAATATTTAGATTGGATGTGCTCTTATGGTCCCATCGTCCTCGGATATAATCATTCTGAGGTGGAAGAGGCGGCGGAAACGCAACGCAAAAAAGGGAATTGTTTTAATCATCCGACTTCCGTGATGGTTGATCTGGCAGAAGAACTCGTCGATCGGGTCGATTTTTCGGGCTGGGCTGTTTTTGGAAAAAATGGATCGGATATGACGACCTGGACACTCCAAGTCGCTCGCGAATTTACACAACGAAAATTTGTTGTTCGCAATACAGGAGCCTATCATGGAACTCATGCTTGGTGTACTCCGGGACACGCCGGTTTGATTCCGGAAGACCGATCGACTCTTTTGGAATTTCCTTGGAATGATCTCGAAGCGTTTAAAGACCTTCTTCAACGTTATCCGAATCAGATTGCTGCATTGATTACAGGGCCCTTTCATTATCCCGCCTTTGGCGATTCCGTAATGGCAGCGGAAGGATACTTTAAAGAGATTGAATCGCTTTGTCGTAAACATGGAATTCTTCTGATTTTAGACGATGTACGTGGAGGTTTTCGACTTCATCGCGGCGGGTCGCATCAATCGCTTGGGTTTACCCCGGATTTGATCTGTTTTTGTAAGGCGATCGGAAATGGACATCCTCTCTCGGCTGCTCTAGGACGAAGTGATTTAAAGGTGGCGGCTTCGCAAGTCTTTTTGACGGGGAGTTATTGGAATAGTGCGGTGCCGATGGCCGCTTCGCTGGCCAATTTAAAGATTCTCGATCGGATTCAAGGGGTCGAGCACATGAGTCATATTGGGAC
>JAZKBH010000275.1:2408-5032 GCA_040388725.1 Verrucomicrobiota bacterium | reverse complement strand
CAGGTCAAGTGTACAGGCCATCCCTCGATGCCTTTTATGCGATTTGCCGATGAAACCAATTTTATCCGTCAGCAGAAATTTTGTTCTCTCATGGCACGAGAAGGGATTTTCCTTCATCCCCATCATAATTGGTTTGTGAGTTGTGCCCATACCGAAGCCGATGTTCGAGAGACGATTGAAAAAGCGGATCGCTGTTTTCGGTTATTGGAAAAATAATTTATCTCTTTTTATCATAGGGCTATCCTCTCGGAAAAATTGCTGATGGATGAAAAGTGAGTATAACTTGTCATGGATTTGCTCCATCGGTACTTTGAGTCTCTGATGACGGGCATTGTTCAAAATCGTGGGACGATATTTTTAAGGAAGCCTTCCTTTTGGGTGAGTGCTTTTTTAGTGCTCTTACTGACGGTTTCCTATTCGAATAGCTTTCACGGGCCTTTTATTTTTGATGACCTTAATTCAATTTCGGGAAACCGAACACTTCGGAGTCTTCCCGATTCTCTCTCAACGCTTTCTTTAAATGGAGAGACCGTGTCAGGCCGTCCTATTTTAAATTTTTCATTGGCATTGAACTATAAAATGGGGCGCTTAGCGGTTGAAAGTTATCATGTTGTTAATTTTTTAATTCACCTTCTTTCAACGCTTGTTTTGTTTGGATTCCTTCAAAGAACCTTTCGTCTTTCCTTCTTTTCGACCTTAATTCAACGAGATTCAGTGTGGCTCGCGGGAGGAATTGCAGCGCTATGGGGAATTCATCCTCTTCAAACGGAGTCGGTCACGTATGTCGTGCAACGAGCGGAATCGCTCATGGGGCTTTTTTATCTTTTAACACTCTATTTTTTTGTCAGATCCCTCCAATCCCCCTATCAGACCCTTTGGTCATTTCTTTCAGTGCTCTCTTGTTTTTTAGGAATGGGGACAAAAGAGGTTATGGTGAGTGCTCCAATGGTTGTTTTACTCTACGATCGCTTTTTTGTCCTCGGCTCTTTCCCTAAAATTTGGAAGGAGAGAAGAATCTACTACGGTGCGTTAATCTTTTCTTGGATTGTTTTATTGGGATTAATCTTTTTTGTTCAAGGTCGAGGAAGTACGGTCGGATTTCAGGGGCATATTTCGGTCTTCGATTACCTTCAAACCCAATGTTGGGCGGTGATGCATTATCTCCAACTCGTCTTCTGGCCTCATCCCCTGGTCTTGGATTATGGAACGGGAACGATTACCGAGATGGGACGTGTTCTTCCCTCTGTCATTGGGATTGTCTTCTTGCTGGGATTTTTATTCTGGGCATTTTGGCGATTTCCTCAGTGGGGATTCTGGGGGGGATGGGGGCTTTTGATTCTGCTTCCGAGCTCCAGTGTGATTCCGGTGACGACTCAAACCATTGCGGAGCATCGTCTCTATTTGGCTTTGATCCCCATTTTTTATTACCTGGTTTTAGGGGGATATCGATGGCTCGGACGTTCGGTATTGGCGATTGTTTTACTTTGGGTGATTTTCTTGGCTTATACGACATATGAACGGAATGAGGATTATAAAACCGTCGAGGCGATTTGGCGGTCGACGGTTTTGGGTGCTCCTCTCAATCCTCGTGCGCATAATAATTATGGAGGAGAACTCTTGGCTCAAGGACGAGGAGCAGAGGCGGAAAAAGAATTTAAAGAGACTTTATCGCTCGATCCCAAGTATGTCGGGGCCTACAACAATCTCGGCTATCTTTATCAGCACCAAGGACTATTTCCTGAAGCAGAAAAAATGTATCAAACCGCGCTTCAGCTGGATGGACGGTGTTCGGATTCCTATCTCAATTTAGCGCTGCTTTTTGAGCAGCAGGGAAAAATCGAAGAGGCGATGCAGCTCTATCGAAAAAACCTTCAAATCGCCCCTCAACATTATAAATCGACACTGAATCTCGGGAATCTTTGTCTAAGGACAGGGAATCGATTAGAGGCAGAGGCATTGTATCGGCGCTGTACGGAAATAAATCCAGAAGATCCGATGGGATATAATAATTGGGCTCACATCGAAGAACTGAAAGGAGGGGAGGAGAGTGCCTTTCGTCTTTATGAAAAAGCGATTCAGTTGGATCCAAATTTTATCGATGCCCGTTACAATCTGGGTCTCTTTTTTCAAAAAAGAGGAAATTATCCAGCGTCGATGGAGCAATATCAGGCTGTTTTAAAACTTCATCCTGACTTTGTGGATGCCAAAATGAATTTGGCGAATCTCTTTCTTCTTCAAGGGAATGAAAAAGAGTCGTTTAATCTTTATCAGGAAATTGTCGGAATGAATCCCCGCAGTGCCCTTCCTTATTTTAATATGGGAGCACTTTTTCAACATCGAGGAGATCAGATGAATGCAGAAAAGTTTTACAAAAAAGCGCTTCAACGGGATCCCCAAAATCAGGCGATTCAAGATCGTCTTGGACAATTAAAACAACAAGAGAAGATACCTCAAGCTCCAACAGTGAAATCAAGGGGTTAGAAAAATCGGAGTGACACGATTCGAACGTGCGACCTCCTGGTCCCAAACCAGGCGCTCTACCAGGCTAAGCTACACTCCGTAAACTGACAGGTTGGAAAACATACTGGATTTGAACCTGGTGGCAATCGAAAAGAAATCTCTTC
>JAZKBH010000275.1:0-2398 GCA_040388725.1 Verrucomicrobiota bacterium | reverse complement strand
TTTTAGGGTCTGTTCGTGAAACCCAAACCGAAATCGATTGCCATTGTGGGAGGAGGTCCCGCGGGTCTTCGGGTGGCTGAAATTTTAAGTGCACAAGGCTATGGCGTTGCTCTTTTTGATCAGAAATCTTCGGTCGGTCGTAAGTTTCTTATCGCGGGTCGCGGAGGGTTAAATATCACGCATTCCGAGCCGATGGATCGATTATCCCGTCGCTATTTTTCAGAAACGTCACCTCAACTCCTTTCGACGATGCACCAGGCATTATTGCGGTTTTCCTCTTCGGATTTAAGAGCGTGGGTCGAAAGTTTTGGAATTGAAACCTATGTGGGAAGTAGTGGAAGAGTTTTCCCCGTCGGTGATACCGCCGCCAAGCTTTTGATGGCTTGGGTCGATCGACTGAAGAAGCAAGGGGTGATTTTTTTTCTAAAGCACTCTTGGAAAGAATTACAAAGAACCGACTCCGGATGGAAACTGACTTTCGAGTTTGAGAGCGAGAGGAGAGAAGAGACCTTTGATGGCGTCGTTTTTGCGATGGGAGGAGGAAGCTGGAAAGAGACCGGCTCAGATGGAGCTTGGGTCGATCGATTTCGAGAATTAGGAATAATTGTAAATCCTTTTACTCCCGCGAACTGTGGATGGGAGGTCGATTGGGAGCCTTGGTTTTTAGAGAAATTTGAAGGCAAGCCACTCAAAGGAGTGGAAGTTTGGTGTGATGGATTCGAAAAAGAAAAAATTCGAGGAGATTTGATGGTCACCAAAGATGGATTGGAAGGAACACCGATTTATACGCTCACACGAACTTTAAGAAAATTAGCGGCTCCGAGGCTACATCTCGATTTAAAACCAGATCTTTCAAAGGAGGTTTTACGAGAGCGATTTAAAACCCGTCATGGTTTTCTGAAGGATTTGGAAAAAGGATGGAAATTAAGCCCGATTGCCAAAGCCGTTTTATTGAGAGGTAATCCCGAGAGAGATCTTGATGTTTTTATTCATCGGATCAAAGACTGCCCGATTGAGTTAAAAGGATCTCGACCCTTAGAAGAGGCGATATCCAGTGCAGGAGGGGTGAGTGAAGCATCGTTAACCGACGCGGGAATGCTTCGGGACTATCCCGGATGTTTTACGGTCGGAGAAATGAATGACTGGGAAGCACCGACGGGAGGTTATTTATTACAGGGATGTCTCAGCAGCGCTTCCATGATCGCGGAAGGTCTTTGCGATTATTTAAGTCCTCCGCAGTAAACTATCGAGGAGATGAAGTGGAAACGGAAGAGCGACCTGAAGGGACGGAAGGCTGACGATTGGCACGCCAAGTCGCGCGGTGACGAACAATCCAGTCGAGTAGAGCCTTTTCAAATCCGATATCGTGACCGACTTTTTCGCTCTCGATCCATTTATGCCGCAAAATTTCCTCACGTTCAGCCAAGAATTCTTGGTAGAGCGCAGAATTTTTAAGCAATGTATCGCCTATCTTCGGTTCGCTGTTCATGCCCTTATTAATAATGTCGGTCAAAGTATGGAATCTACAAGTCGAATCAAGGAAAATCATGGATCCAGTTTACAAAATATCTATTATTTTACTGGAAATCGATAAAAAGTCTTCAGAACTCTTCAATTTAGGGTTTCGAAGGACGATCGGAAGGCCTTGATCGCTTGCTTCTCGGGTTTCCATTTCAAGGGGAATTTCGCCGAGGAGAGGGATGCCGCTTTTCTCGGATTCTCTTTTTCCGCCGCCTTCTCCAAAGATCGCATATTTTTTTCCATTATCTTCACACCAGAAATAACTCATGTTTTCAATAATTCCAAGAAGAGGGACATTCACCTTTTGAAACATGCTGATGGCTTTACGAGCATCAATGAGCGCCACTTCTTGGGGGGTCGTGACGACGATTGCCCCAGCGAGGTCGACTGTTTGAACAATCGTCAGCTGAATATCGCCAGTGCCAGGAGGGAGGTCGAGAATGAGGATATCAAGTTCACCCCATTCTACATTTCGAAGAAATTGCTGTGTGTAACGAGTGACCATGGGTCCACGAAGAATTGCAGGAGCGTTATCTTCGAGAAGAAAGCCCATGCTCATGAGTTTGAGTCCATGTCTTTCAATCGGGAGAATCTTTTGATCTTCCGTGGCATAGGGGCGTTCGTTCGAGCCAAACATGAGAGCGACGCTCGGTCCGTACATATCACAATCACAAAGACCGACTTTTTTGCCGAGTTGAGAAAGGGCGCAGGCTAAATTGGCGGCAACCGTTGATTTTCCAACTCCTCCTTTTCCAGAGGCAATGGCAATGACATGTTTGATTCCCTCGATTTTACTTTGAGGGAGTCCCCCCGCTTCCATTGCGGTTTGAAGAGGAGCGGAGACCGCGATATCGATATCGACACTGGTCACTTCAGG
>JAZKBH010000274.1:6668-8365 GCA_040388725.1 Verrucomicrobiota bacterium | reverse complement strand
AGAGGGAACAATAAAGAGCGTAAATATCGTTCCGATCGTCATTCCAGTCACAAGAACAATTCCGATGTTATTTCGAGCAGCAGCTCCTGCACCTGAAACGAAGACCAAAGGAAGGTGACCAAAAACAGTCGCGGCAGTCGTCATTAAAATCGGACGGAGTCGAGTGCTTGCAGCTTCTCGGACGGCATCTAATTTGGAGTAACCCTCTTCCTGAAGTTTGTTCGCAAATTCAACAATCAAGATTCCATTTTTTGAGATCAGACCGACTAAAGTAATCAGTCCCACTTGGGTGTAGATATTAATCGTAGAATGGTTCACTCCAAAAAAGACGAAGACGAGTGCCCCTGTGAGAGCGAGGGGAACCGATCCTAAAAGGATGATCAATGGATCGCGGAAGCTTTCAAATTGTGCCGCCAGAACGAGATAAATAAGGATAATCGCCAGGCCGAATGTTTGAATAATCGAGGCGGATTCTTTTCGCAGTTGTCGAGATTGTCCCGAGTAGTCGATTGTATAATCCGGAGGGACAATTTTTCGCGCCTCTGTTTCTAAAAATTTCAAAGCATCATCCAACGTGGTGCCAGGCATCGGCGGTCCATAAATTTTTACCGAGTTCAATTGTTGAAAACGATTCAACTGACGCGGTTCAACCGTATTTTTTAAGGTCGCAAAGGTGGAGAGAGGAACCAATTTTCCTTGAGGCCCACCGACATACAGATTTTGAATCTGTTCGGGATTCAATCGTTGTGATCTTTTGATTTGAGGGATGACTTTGTAGCTGCGCCCTTGGATACTGAATCGGTTGACATAATTTCCACCGAGCATCGATCCGAGATCTTCACTGACCCCTTGGAGCGTTAACCCCATGGAGGCGACTTTATCTCGATCCAAAATAATTTCAGTTTGAGGAATATCGAATTTTAGATCGCAATCGGCGAACATAAACTTTCCACTCTGGAAGGCTTTGGCCACGAGTTGTTGAGAGTAATCCAAAAGATGTCTCGGCTCGTCCGTGGAAGAGAGAATGAATTCGACGGGGAAGTCGCTTCCTCCGGGAAGAGGAGGAGGGGTGACGGCGATAAATTGAATCCCCGCGAGGTCGCTGAAGGTTCCCATCGCTGCTTGGCTGATCTCTTGTGCAGTTCGATGACGTTGGCTCCACGGTTTCAAAACCATTCCTGAAAAACCACCTGTCGGATTAATAATTTGAAAGGTGATATCGCATTCAGGGAATTTTGAGAATCGTTCGTAAAATTGATTACTAAAAAACGTGGTCTGATCGAGAGACGCATTCGGAGGCGCTTGGACGATTCCAAAGACAACGCCTTGATCCTCATTGGGAGCCGGCTCTTTTCCTGAAAAAAGAAAAAAGGGAATCCAAAGAACACCAATAATAAGCCCGACCGTAATCGTGAGGAAACGGGAAGCGAGGGTTTCGATTAAAATGGCTTTGTATAAGTTTTTGATTTTATCAAATAAAAGATTGAGCCATTTTTCGAAACCATGGATCTCTTTGTTTGAATGAAGTAATTGAGAGGACATCATCGGAGAGAGGGTCAAAGCGACCACCCCGGAAATGACAACCGCTCCGGAAAGAGTGAAGGCAAATTCTCGGAACAGTGAGCCCGTTAATCCTCCTTGAAATCCGATCGGGGCATAAACAGTCGCCAAAGTGATGGTCATCGAAATGGTTGGCA
>JAZKBH010000274.1:0-6658 GCA_040388725.1 Verrucomicrobiota bacterium | reverse complement strand
TTTAATGGCAGCGTCGATCGGCGGAATCCCTTCGGAGATATGCCGCTCCACGTTTTCGAGCATCACGATGGCGTCATCAACCACGAGACCCACCGCAAGAACGATCGCGAGGAGGGTTAAAAGATTGAGGGTAAAACCCATCGCGAGCATCAAAGCACAGGCGCCGACGAGCGATAAAGGAATGGCGACGAGGGGAACGAGAACAGAACGAAAGGATCCAATGAAAAGATAGATCACCACGATCACGATTAAAATGGTTTCGATCAACGTATGAGTAACCTCGTGAATGGAGTCGGCGATATAGGTCGTCGAATCATAGCAGATACGACCTTGAATTCCGCTCGGAAGAATCTTTTGAATATCTGGAATGACGTCCCGGACACGTTGAATGACTTCCAGGGAGTTTGCATTCGGTAAAACATAGATCCCCATGAAAGTCGCTTTTTTTCCGCTAAAACGAACTTCTTCGTCATAGCTTTGAGCGCCCAGTTCAATATCAGCGATCTCTTTGAGACGAATAATGGCGCCATTCTTTTCGTGAATGACCAGGTTTTCAAATTCGGCTTTGGTTTTGAGATCGGTATTGGCGGTCAGATTCACCTGGATTAAGGATCCTTTGGTATTTCCCACTGCGGCTAAAGCATTGTTGCCGGCGAGGGCTTGTCTGACTTCGGTGGATGAAATTCCGAGCGAAGCCATCTGATCGGGCTTTAACCAAATTCGCATCGCAAATGTACGGTCTCCCAAAATATCGGCGCGCTGAACGCCGGAGATTGCGGCGAGCTTTGGTTGAACGACACGCGTCAAATAATCGGTGATCTGATTTTCGTTTAAAGTGTCGGAGTAAAAGCTGAGATACATCGCCGCAAAGGGAGTATCTTTACTTTGGACGTTGACGACAGGAGCTTCCGCTTCGGGAGGAAGATCGTTTCGGACTTGAGCAATTTTAGATTGAATCTGAGTCAACGCGTCATTAGGAGAATAATTAATGCGAAGATTGGCTTTGATTGTGCTCAACCCTTGTTGGCTCGTGGATTCCAAATAATCAATTCCTTCGGCGCTGGCAATGGCACGTTCGAGGGGAGTGGTGATATAACCACGAACGAGATCCGCATTCGCCCCAACGTATGCGGTGGTGACAATGACGACCGCATAATCACTGCGGGGATACTGACGAACGTTCAGTTTTTGAATCGACGCGATTCCAATGATTAAGATCAACAGATTAATGCTGATCGCAAGAATCGGCTTCCGAATAAAGAGATCGGTGATTCTCATTGGTCTTTGAGTTGTGGGTTTTTATCGAGTGTAGGCATCGAGGTGTTATTGATCACGACAGTCGATCCTTGCCGCAGCTTAAAGACTCCTGTCGTGGCGATTTCTTGTCCTTCTTGCAATCCTTCGAGAACTTGAACCCAGTCCCCTTGTGTCACCCCGAGTTTGACAAATTGTTGGCGAGCAACCAGCGGAGCATCCGCTGCCGCATTGGGGCTTTTCTCAATAATATAAACGGCATCTCCATAAGGAGCGTATTGAATACACGTTTGAGGAATCACCAAGGCTTTGGTGTTCAGATTTAATTCCAAATGAACATTTCCAAACATTCCGGGAAGAAGGGTTTCATCGTCATTGGTAAAAGTGGCTTGGAGATTTAAATTTCGGGTTTGAGGATCAATCTCCGGTTGGATTGCACTGAGCTTTCCTTCAATCCGTTTGCCGGGATAAGGATCGACCGTCACCGTCACATTTTGTCCGACTTTAATCTGACTCACACTATTTTGAGGAAGGCTAAAATTAAGGTAAATCGGATGGAGCGTTTGAAGATTCACTAACGGCGTTCCCGGGGAGATGAATTGACCGAGTTGAGCCAATCGGATTCCAAGGCGTCCGGTAAAAGGAGCTGAAATCGTTTTGTGACGAATGGTCGCTTCGAGAGTGCTGACTTCGGCTTCGGTCTGTTTGAGTTTTGCCTGAGCTTCATCAAACTCCGAAGTGGTCACGGCCTGTTCCTTTAAAAGCTTCGAAGTTCTTTCGTGAGTCGTTTGCGCAAGATCACGCATCGCATGTGAAGCATTGAGTTGAGCTTCTTCTACTGAGGTATCGAGTTGAACAAGAACATCGCCTTGTTTGACCTCTTGTCCGGACTCAAAATTGATTTTAACGATTTTTCCAGCCTCTTCCGAACTAATCGTCACGCCTTGGACGGCATAGAAAGTTCCAATAGCACTTAACTCGGAATGCCAGGTCTCTGATTTTACCTGAAACGTGGTGATCGTCTGAGCGGGTGGAGCAAAGTGGGCGAATTGCGCCATTGCCGTTTGGACTTGTTTATATTTGGCATAGCCAATGGCCAGGATGACAAGAACAACGATTGTAAGTGTGATAAGCCAACGACTCATAAATTTTCCTCATTTTGAATTTCCAAAAGATTTCCGAGTGTTTTTTGAAGCGCTGCTTTTTGACTCTCATTGAGGGTGTACGTTCCAAAAACCGTCGACCACCACATCGCATCATAGACACACATCATGACGAGCGAATTTCCGAGAGGCAGTTCATCCTTTTCGAATTCATTTAAAAAGTTTTGATAGGAAGCTTTGCAACAAAGGATGAGGTTCGGATTATGAGAGACAGCGGCGGCGAGAGCGGCCACGAGTTGTTGATGTCGTTTCCATTGAGGGGAATCCAAAGGAATTTGCGGGTCGAAGGTATCTCGATAAAGAACTCGAGCCATGTGGCCTTTACCCGGTTTCTCTTTCGCAAAAGCAGCTTGGAGACAAATCATCCATTGTTCGTAAACTCTTTTGACAAGTCCCTTGATGAGCTCATCTTTAGAAGGGAAGTGATAAAGAAGCCCTCCTTTACTGACTTCTGCCGCTTTTGCCACGGCTTCTAAAGTAAGAGAGGAGGCCCCATGGTCGAGGACATGCTTCTCGGCAGCATCGAGAATTTTATCATGCACAGGGCTTGCTTTTTCGGGGGGCATGCGTTATGACTATACCGTCTGGACGGTTCAGTCAAATATTTTTACATGGTAAAAAGTATTTAAGATTGAGTCATCGGACGATAAATAGAATCTTCGATAGACTCTCAATGAACTCAAAAAAGATCATCTTTTTTCTTTTGATTGGAATGGGACTTTCGCTTTTTAGCGAAGAACCCACCCGTGAATTATTATCACTTCAGGATTGCGTGAATTACGCGCTGGATAAGAATCCCTCTCTTTTAAAGTTGAAAGAAGAATTGGTTAAAAATAAAGGTTTGATGGTCCAAGCCCGCTCGGGTGCTCTTCCCCAGGTCACTGCGGCAAGTACTTTAGAGACGCAGGATAAAGGTCGCTTTGGAACTCCTTTTGGACCCGAGCAAAATCAAGATGACTGGGGCGTTTCTTTACGGGTCACGCAGGTTCTTTATGCTGGAGGGAAACTTTCAGCGGCAATGGATATCGCAAAATTGCAGGAAGGATCGATTCTTCAGGATGTTCAAAATATGATCGATGAAGTGATTCTCGCGGTCCGCAAGAATTACTACCAAGTCATTTACCAAAAAGATTTAATCCAAGTCTCTGAAAAATCAGTGGGGCTTCTGGAAGAGGAGGTCGAACAACAACGTAAAAAACTCTCCGCGGGAACCGCAACCAAATTTAACGTCCTTCGAGCCGAAGTGGAGCTCTCTAATGCAAAGCCAACGTTGATCCGTGCGCGGAATAACTATCGGATTGCTCTCGCTGAGCTCGCCAAAGTGATGGGATATGATCTTCCTTCGGATCTCCGGAAGCTCCCTTTTGAAATTGATGCCCGATTTCCCGATCAAAAAGGGGAGATTGATGTTGATGCTTTGATCCAAAAAAGTCTTCAAAATCGCCCGGAACTCAAATCGCTCTCGTTTCAAATTCAAGCACGCGAAAAACAATTGAAAATCGATCGCTCCGGAATCCTACCGACATTTTCTGCCTTTCTCGGATATGACTGGTTAAGTGATCGTTATAAAACAGATTTGAATCAAACCAACGAAGGTTATATCGCAGGAATCCAGGGCGAATGGAAAATTTTTGATGGCTTCGAAAGCGATGCGAAAATGGATCAAACCAAAGCCCAAGTTCGACAACTTCGTCACGATATGGATGATCAAAAATCAACCATCGAACTCCAAGTTCGTCGTTCTTACTCCGGCTATTTAGAGGCCCAAGAACTTCTCGGATCACAATTGAAAAATGTAGAGCTCGCTGAAGAGAGTCTTCGTCTCGCGCGAGTGCGATTTGATGCGGGAGCTGGTCTTCAACTCGATACGCTCTCCAGTCAAGTCGCATTGACTCAGGCGAGAACCAATGAGCTCCAATCCCGTTACGACCTCGCGCTTTCTATCGCGGAACTCGAACGCTCGACCGGGATTCCGATGGTGATCGTGAATACCAAAGATCTTCCCCCTCCGAGCAAACCCGATAAAGTTTCCGATTTAGTTCCTCGAGCAGTTCCTCAGACTTCCGGGCCAGTGCAGCCTCCTCACGCCGTCTCTTCAGAAACGCCAACCGTGACGATCGTTGCGGATAAAGAACCTCTTCCTCACGGAGATCCTGCATTTCAGATTCCCGATAAGCTTCCTCAAGAGAGTGATCAGGCTTTAAAACTTCCGCCGATCGTTCCGTAATTTGAAGGAATTGAGCATGAACTGGATTCATTTCCCTCTTCTCAATCGACCTGAACTCGTTCATGGATTTTCAAAAAGATCCGACTCAGATCTTTCTCTTCTCAATCAAGATTTTGACGACTCTTTAAAAGCCTTGGGAATTAAATCCGAGCAAACTATTCAAGCGGAACAAACTCATGGAAACGGAGTCGCTGTCGTCGAAAAAGCGAGCTTCGAGAGAGTGCCTCAAGTCGATGCTTTAGTGACCTCTGTTCGTCAACTTGCTCTTGTGGTACGAGTTGCAGATTGTGGACCTGTTTTCTTTTATGATCCGATCCAAAAAGTGATCGCCGTGGCTCACTCCGGACGAAAAGGGACCGAGCAAAACATTGTCGCGGAAACGCTCAAGGTAATGCAGGAGAATCAGGGGTGTGAGATTAAAAATATTCTCGTTCAACTGGGTCCCTGTATTCGTCCGCCTCACTATGAAGTCGCATTCGCAGAGGAAATTGGACGCCAAGCCCGAGCGATGGGAGTTTCCCAATTTGAAGATTGTGGATTTTGTACGGGATCGGATTTGAAACGTTTTTATTCCTACCGTCTCGAAAAAGGAAAAACAGGCCGCATGTGGGGCGTTTTGATGATAAAATAGGCCTTAAAGCTATTTTCTCACGCGACGACACAACGGCGCGACGTTTAATTTCTTTGTTTTTTTAAAAGCAAAAATAGAACCAATTCTCCGACTTTTTCTTTACGTCGTGTCGTTGCGGCGTTGCGTGAGAAGTGCTTTTAAAATAATTTATGCAACGGCGTTTAAAATCGTGCCCGCTGCGGATTGTTGAGAGGTCAACTTTCCAATAAAATTATAAGATTGAGCCGCAGGAGCCAAATTGACGCTTTTTTCCCCTTGAGGTGCTGATAATTCTTCGGGAGCGCCGGCGGTTAAGTGTTTTCCAATTTTCGCTACGGCTTCTAAAGTCTGAATTTTTTCCGTGCTAAGGCCTGTATGAGTATTAGAGGCACCCTCTGCTCCTCCGAGAAGGTTTTCACTTTTGGAAGGGGTAGAGGAGGAGCTACGAACCGATTGACCTGCCAAATCTAAAGGCTTAATTTGACGGCTGCTGATGCCGGTATTATTCAGCGAGGGGGTATCAAAAACAAGGCTACCCACCAAGGTGGAGTTGGATTGTATTTGTCCAATGGGCATAGCTCTAAAATAGTTCCAAAAGGAAGGATTGTCAATGGGGAGAATGCCTTCTTAAATCATTTCTTATGAGGTCCTTATGAAGGTAGGAGTTTATGGGGGAAGCTTTGATCCTGTGCATTTGGCGCATGAATGGATCGCTCACCGTGCCTGTCATGAAGGTCTCGATCGATTGATTCTCTTTCCCTGTTTTATTTCTCCTCATAAACTCGATCAATCGCCTCAAGCCTCCTCTGAGGATAGATTGGAAATGCTTGAACAAGTTTTTAAGCCCTTTTCCGAAATTCAGATCAGTTCCTGGGAATTGGAAAAAAGATCTCCTTCTTATACATGGCAAACATTGGAGCATGTTCGGTCGCTTTTTCCAAAAGCGGATCCTGTTTTGATTGTGGGAGGAGATCAGTTTCAGGTCATCCAGACCTGGACCCGTTATTCAGACTGGGCTCATCAAGTCGAATTTCTCGTCTTTCCACGACGAGGAGGACTGAATCGGTTCGAGGCTCAAGAAAAAGAAGGACTTCGATTTCGAGTGGTTTCCGATTTTCCTCCGGAGGTTTCGTCCTCTGACATTCGTACCCGAATTCGACAAGGAGGAGATTGGAAAAATCTTGTTTCTGCTCCGGTAAGCGAGTGGATTATTCAAAAGAAACTCTACGGAATGAATTAAGATCATTAACACCTCTGATTGGATGGCTTGGTCTAATCTGGATGGACGAGCGCTGCGAGTCCTTGATGTTGCCAAGTTCAGGACTCGCAGCGCTCGTCCCTCCAGTCCCTTCAGAGATGTAGCTTGATTTACGTTGTTTTACGCAGGAGACTTTTGAATGCCTA
>JAZKBH010000273.1:0-3850 GCA_040388725.1 Verrucomicrobiota bacterium | reverse complement strand
CAAAATGACTTCCGATTCCATCGCAAATAGGCTTCTCGTTTCACGAGCCTTTTCGTATCGCTTGGCCCTCCCTTTTTATGCACCAAAAAGTTTTGTATTTTAGGTCGTAAAATGAGTCTTCATGCAAGATCTGGGTTAAATTGTCATTAAAAGTATTTTGAGCGATTTCTTATTTCTTGAACTCCCCAGAAGACTTTTCCCTCTTTTGAGTTATATTGATTTAAGATGACTGAGGCCGGAATACCAACGGACAGCTCTCCTTTTATTTCTTCCTCCGACGATATTCCCCTTAAAACCATTCAGCTCGCGGAACAACTTCTCTATCAAGCACTTCAAGAACGGAATTTTCACGAAAAATCGCGGATGGAAAAAATCTCCCGATTGATCGAGGACCCCTCCACAAAACAATTCAGCATGCTCATGACGGATCGCCTCATCCGTAGTCATGAGCCCAAAAAAGCTGCTGCGTTTTGGCGGCGCCTCATTCAAACCCATGGCATTCCCCGTGGATTGTCACTGAGGGATCAAATCCTTCTTCTTCTCGGATACCTCGCCTCTTTCCTTCTTCCCCAATTCGTCATGGAGGCGATTCAAAAACAGCTTCGACAAGAAAGTCATGATGTCATTTTAAAAGCCGAAGCGCATCCGCTTCACTCCTATCTCGAATCACGCAAACAACAGGGATGGCGGGTGAATGTGAATCTTTTGGGTGAAGCCATTTTAGGAGAAGAGGAAGCCTCCCATCGAATCGAATCTATTCTTCAGCTTCTCTCAAATCCCGAAATTCATTACGTCTCAATCAAAATTTCAGCGATCTTTAGTCAGATCAACTTGGTCGCCTGGGAATCGACGCTTGAAGAAATTAAAAATCGTTTAAGACGATTATACCGCGCAGGACTCTCCCATCAGAAGTTTATCAATCTCGATATGGAAGAATATCGAGATCTCGCTCTCACGGAAAAAGCCTTCCGTGATGTTCTAGATGAACCTGAATTCCTCACTTATTCTGCCGGGATTGTTTTACAAGCGTATCTTCCGGATTCCTGGACGGTTCTACAAACACTGACTACCTGGGCTTTACAGCGAGTTGAGCGAGGAGGTTCCCCTATCAAAATCAGAATCGTCAAAGGGGCGAATCTCGCGATGGAACAGGTCGAAGCTGAACTTCACCACTGGTTTCAAGCTCCTTATTCCACAAAATCAGAGACTGATTCTAATTTTAAGCGAATGCTCGATTTCATGTGCGATCCCCTTAAAACCAGAGCCGTGAAGATCGGGGTCGGTAGTCACAATCTTTTCGATATCGCATTGGCCTTGGTTCTGAAAAAAGAACGCGGCATCGAAGGATCTCTGGAAATCGAAATGCTCGAAGGGATGGCGAATCATCAAGCCCGCGTGGTTCAAAAAGAATCTGGCACCCTCCTGATTTATTCCCCAATGGTTCATGAAGAAAACTTCGGTAGTGCTCTCGCTTACTTGATTCGCCGTCTCGATGAAAATACCGCGGAAGAAAATTTTCTCCGTCATCTTTTTCATTTGTCACCTCAAAGTCCTGAATGGAATGAACAAAAGGAGCGCTTTTTCCACGCATGGAATAAACGATTCTCCCTCACCGAACTATCGAGAAGATCCCACCTTCCTCCCACACATTCAACCAACTTTACCAATATTGCAGATACGGATTGGACGCAATTGATCTCCCGACAAAAACTACATGCAAATCTTCCGTCGCTCGATCTCCCTCCGCTCCCCTCGCTCCTTGGACTTGAGGAGCTTCTCCAAAATGCGACTCAATCCCAACCCCTATGGGAGAATCAAAACGAACTTTCTCGTGCAGCCATTTTACATCGTTGCGCGCAAGCGATTGCCGATCATCGCTTCGACCTCATCGCGTTGCTTCAATACGAAGGGAAAAAGGCCGTTTCTGAAGCCGATGGTGAAATTTCCGAAGCGATCGACTTTGCCAATTACTACGCCACGACAGGGAATCTTGATTCGACCGTCATCCGTCAAGCGCGCGGCATCGTTCTCGTTGCTCCCCCTTGGAACTTTCCTTTGGCCATTCCTTGCAGTGGAATTTTCGCAGCTCTCATGGCAGGCAATGCCGTAATTCTAAAACCGGCCCCTGAAACGGTTCAAATTGCGTGGAAGCTTGTTCGTTTACTTTGGGGCTGTGGAATCCCTCGCGAAGTCCTTCAGTTTTATCCTTGTCCGGATGAACAAGGAAAACAATTGATCATGGATAAACGAATTTCGACCGTCGTGCTCACCGGGAGTTACCAAACCGCAAAGCTCTTCCAATCCTGGAGACCTTCTTTAGCCCTCTATGCGGAAACCAGCGGGAAAAACTCCATCATCATTACCGCCCTCGCCGATCGCGATCTTGCGATTAAAGATCTGGTTCGGTCTGCCTTCGGTCACTCCGGTCAAAAATGTTCTGCGGCGAGCCTGGGCATTCTCGAGGCCGAAGTCTACGATGATCCCTCATTTCGACGTCAACTCCGCGATGCCGCCATGAGCCTCTCCGTTGGCTCGGCAAAGGATCTAAAAAGCATCATCACGCCTCTCATCCAGTCGCCTGGGAAGCTCCTCCTTAAAGCGCTGACGACGCTGGAACCGGGAGAGTCTTGGCTTCTTGAACCTCAAGTCGATCCACACGATCCTTCGCTCTGGTCGCCCGGAATTAAACTCGGGGTTCAACCTCACTCTTGGTTTCACCAAACGGAATGCTTCGGTCCCGTTTTGGGACTGATGAGAGCCTCCAATTTAAATCAAGCCATTCACTATCAAAATGAAGTTCCTTACGGACTCACGGCTGGAATCCATTCTCTCGATGAAAAGGAAATTCAAACTTGGAAAAAAAAGATCGAAGCGGGAAATCTTTATATCAATCGCCCGATTACCGGAGCGATCGTTCAGCGGCAACCCTTTGGAGGATGGAAACGAAGCTCAGTTGGCCCCGGATCAAAAGCAGGGGGTCCTCATTATGTGAATCTTTTCCGTCATCTTTCTAACATCCATTCCATGAACCTCGATCAGATCAAGGAATCCTATCGGAATGCCTGGGAAAACTATTTCCAACACGACCACGATCCGAGTCATTTAAAATGTGAAAGTAATATCCTTCGCTATCGTCCTGCCCGCGGCGTTATCCTTCGATTACATGAAATCAATCCTGAAGCCGAAGCTCTCGCTCATACCGCAGCAGAACTCTGTCAGGTTCCTTTAAAAATCAGCAGAGCTTGGGAAGAATGCGATGCTCAATTCATTCCCCAAATTCCCTTTTTTTCGAAAAATTTTGAATTTTTAAGAACCGTCGAGACACCTTCCGACCTTCTCCTCCGTGCTCTCGCTCAAGCGGACCTTCATTGGATTCAATCTCCCTTTAATACCACAGGAGAACTTGAGCTCACGCACTGGTTACGAGAACAAAGCGTCAGTGAAACCTCACACCGTTACGGAAACCTTCTTCGGTTTCAAAAACGTTAAGCCCATTTCCGTATAAGAAATGGAGATACAAATAGTCGTCTCCCTTCCTCGACCCCTAAGGCACAGAGCCTGTGCCCCTCCACTTTAATCTCTGAGACGCAATGAAGTTTCTTCCCTCTTGAAAAAGAAGATTATTTCATTGTCCTCTTTATTTTCGAAGTAAGTCACGAATCTCGGTGAGTAACTTCACTTCTGCTGTCGGCTCGGAGGGAGGAACGATCTCAACCGTGCTCTCCGCATGATGTTTGAAGGCGTTGGCCACTTTGATTGAAATAAATATGGCCAAGGTCACGATCAGAAAATCAAAAACCGATTGAAGGAAGATGCCATAATTCAGATCAACGCTTTTTCGTGTCACCTC
>JAZKBH010000272.1:250-2421 GCA_040388725.1 Verrucomicrobiota bacterium | reverse complement strand
AGCGCAGAGAGGATTTTTTCAACCGACTTTAAATCGGCCCGAACCCCTTTTTCAGTCCCATCCGTCTCGACTAATAAATAGGCATTCGAGGGAGGAATCCGATCACTTCCCATCGCCTGACGCGCCGCACTCAAGGTTAGTTTATCGGCGACTTCCAATGTCGCGGGCAGAAGTCCTGATTTTAAAATCAATTGAACCCCTCGAGCCGCCTGTAAGGGACTTTCAAAAAAGGCACAAATCGCCCCGCGTGTCGGAGGGTGAGGAATCAAACGAACGGTGATTTTAGTGACAATCCCCAAAAGCCCTTCCGATCCGACGAATAATCCGACCAGATCAAAACCGGTCTTATTCTTCATCGTTCTTCCTCCGACATTCACAATCGTTCCATCGGCTAAAACGACCTCTAAGCCTAAAACATAATTTCGAGTGACCCCATACTTTAAACAACGAGGGCCACCCGCATTGGTTGCCACATTTCCACCAATAAAACAGTCTTTTAAACTCGCCGGATCGGGAGGATAAAAAAGGCCTTTTTTCTTCACAGCGTCCTGAAGCACTCCTGTAATCACTCCAGGCTCCACGACTGCGACTCCGTCTTCCGGATTAATTTCTAAAATTCGATTCATCTTTTCCAAGGAAAGAACAATTCCTCCCTTCACCGGAACGCATCCTCCGACATATCCTTTTCCCGCTCCCCGCGCCGTCACGGGGACTTGATATTGGTGTGCAAATTTTAAGAGATCGGAAACTTGCTTTACATTTTTAGGAAAACAGACGACTTCCGGCGCGGATGAGGCCAACCACGCATCTGTCGAATACTTCACCAAGGTAGAGTCATCCAATCGATACAAGGAGGACGAAAAGGTGCGGCGAAAAGGAGGAAGCCAGGATTTCATCACCTCAGCATGAACAGGAAGATCTTTTCAACCAAGTCTAAAGATCTTTTCAAAAAGATTTCACAATTCCTCTTAAAATAACCTATCCGTTTTCCTCCCCAAACAGATATTCCGTCCAAACGCGAGCATTTTAAGACACAAATTCTCTCATTTTCTTCTTTTGGTAAGACCTTTTTGCGTTAGCCTTCATTCCCCCGACGCTATGTCCAAAGGTAAAACGATGAAAATTGGAATTGTGGCCAATGTTGATAAAGCAGGCGCCATTCCATTTCTTCAGGAAATTATCTCTCTTTCTAAAAAATACTCAAACCTCTCCCTCACATTTGAAACTAAAACTGCCTCTTTAATTCGTAAACGAGGTCTTTCTCTCGCTAAACTCTCCTCCTCTTGCCATCTCATATTAGTCGCCGGAGGGGACGGATCTCTTCTCGGAGTCGCCCGGGCTGTCTATCCGAAGCAAATCCCGATCCTCGGTATTAATCTCGGACGACTCGGCTTTCTTACCTCCGTTCGTAAAGAAAATCTGGCCGAGGCCTTTGATAAAATCCTCCACGGAAAAACCGTTCAAAGTCCTCGAAATCTTCTCGAGGTTTATCTTCAAAAAGAAAATCGGTTTCTTGGCCCCGCCCTGAATGATGTCGTCGTCGTTCGCGGTGAATCCTCAAAGCTCGTCCATATCCGCGTCACAAGAGATAAAACTTTGGTCACGGAATATCGAAGCGATGGATTAATTGTCTCCACCCCGACGGGTTCCACCGCTTACTCGCTTTCGGCAGGAGGCCCTATTATTACTCCCGAAACTGATCTCATTTCCCTAACCCCGATTTGCCCTCATACCCTCACGAATCGTTCCCTGATCATGTCTCCTGAAGGGAAGCTCCTCGTCGATATCGTTGCCCCCTCGGCAACGGTGACCGTACAGGTCGATGGAGAGATCCTCGCGCGATTAAAGCCCGGGGAAGGGATCCGCATCCAAAAAGGGAAAAAGCGGATTTTGCTCGCTTATTTAGAGGGATATGATTTTTTTGAGATTCTACGTGAAAAACTTAAATGGAGCGGGACTAGTATATAATCCCTAGGGAAACATGCTCATTAGTGAACTTTTGAAACCGCAGCATATCTGTATGTCGATCTTAAGCGGCAAACGGACAGAAGCGATCCTCGAAGTGGCCAACACACTTCAATCCCATCCTCATGTCGAAAACTTTCAGGGTTTTTACGATGAAATCCTTGCCCGTGAACAAGACCTGATGCAAATGACAATCGCCGTGGCAT
>JAZKBH010000272.1:0-240 GCA_040388725.1 Verrucomicrobiota bacterium | reverse complement strand
CGCGTGCCCGAGCTGCGGCCGGACGTTGTTCAATCTCCAGACCGTCACCGCGCGCATCAAGGCCCGCACCGATCATCTCAAGGGAATGGTTCTTGCCGCCGGAAGAAGTGCCGATGGAGTTTTCTTTGAAAACGCCAAAAGTACCGTTCGCCTTATTTTTGTAATTGGAACCCCTCGCCGAATGGCCACGGAATATTTAAGCGTCGTCGGCGGCCTTGCCCGTCTTCTTCGTGATGAAAG
>JAZKBH010000271.1:0-5224 GCA_040388725.1 Verrucomicrobiota bacterium | reverse complement strand
GATCCCCATGAGCTTTCGAATTCCCGCCAAAGCAACGACCGGAAATTCGATCGAGTGTTCGCCCTCATGGGACTTGGAATCTTCAAGCAGAGGGAAGGGGATCTCTTTGGCGAGATCTTGGACGAGATCCGAGGCACAGGAAATTTCTCCAAAAGGAGTGGCGTAAGCCCGAGTATCCATGCTCCACTCCTGTTGAGATTTGTGGCCGACCCCGAGAATGAGATAGGTCTCTGCGATCGGAGCAGTTTGAAACTTATCATAGCCCCAGCCATATGCTTTTTGAGTGACACGATAATCGATGTGGGGAAGGAGGAGGCCTTCAATCTGCGAATCTGATCCTGGGTTGGGGCTCCATGCGGGAGTTCCCGGTTGATCGAACCATTGCCGGAAAAACGCAAGCGCTTCCTTTTCAGATTTGGGATAGCAGACTCCGGCGCATCGCGGCTTTAAACGCATGATTCAAATATGAAGGATCGCTTGCTAAATTCACGGAAAATAAAAGAAATCTCTACGGAAGGCTGGAAAGCAGGAAAAAACAAGGAGATAGGTCTTTTTTTAAGAATTTGAATTGGAAAAAGTTATCCCCTAAGTCATGGTCTCTTTCTTTGTTTTAGGAGGAAAGTTCCTGCTTTCCAGCCTTCCGTAGAGGCTTCTTCTGCCGTTAGGCCTTGGTAGGGACTTTTTTGTAAAAAATGATTGCGCCTTCGGGCTCCGCCCTTATAGTGCGCAACGCAAAACAAGGAGAATTTTATGGCAGATAAAGCAAATCGATATGGCGAAAATGTAACAGGACGTTTTTTCGTGGACAATAATTGCATTGATTGTGACCTGTGCCGCGAGACCGCGCCAAGCAATTTTACCCGTCAAGATGACGGCGGTTATTCTTTTGTCTACAAACAACCTTCAACTCCCGAAGAGGAAGAACTTTGCAAACAAGCAATGGAAGGTTGTCCTGTCGAAGCGATCGGTAACGACGGCGAATAATTACCCTACTCATTTTCAGGAACGCCTTCGGAACTTAGGTTCTCCGAAGGCGTTTTTTGTTTTACCACCCCTTTATGCCCGACCATCTTTTTCAGCGTGAACAGCTCGCCTCATGCATCGATCAACGTCTTGATTCGACGCTGGCCGGTTTTCTCAATCGTTCTCGCAGCCAAATTCAAAAATGGTTTGAAGCAGGATGGATCATTTGTCCTAAAACCCAGAAACCTTATATTGCTAAATATAAGATTAAATTGGATGACGAAGTTTTAGTTCAAGAGCCCGAATTTTCATCCTCTGTCCCCGATCTGATCGCGGAAGATATTCCTTTGGATGTGGTTTACGAAGACGCCCAGCTTTTGATCATCAATAAGCCTCCCGGCTTGGTTGTTCATCCTGCTGCAGGCCATCCCTCAGGCACTTTGGTCAATGCCTTGCTTCACCATTGTGGAGATTCCCTTTCCAAAATTGGCGGGGTAGAGCGTCTCGGGATTGTTCACCGTCTCGATCAGGACACCAGCGGCTTGATGTTGGTGGCGAAGACCGATCTCGCTCACCAAAATCTTTCTCATCAATTTGAAAAACGAACGATTCAAAAGTTTTATACTGCGCTTTGTTGGGGGTCGTTTCGTGTTCCCACGGGGGATATCGAAGGTCCGATTGCACGTCATCCGGTGAATCGTAAAAAAATGGCGATCGTGGGGAGTGGCAAAGCGGCTCATACCACCTACTTTTTAAAAGAACAATATGATCTCGCGGCATGGATTGATTGCCAGCTTCATACCGGTCGGACCCATCAAATTCGCGTCCATCTTTCACACATCGGGCACTCGATTTTGGGAGATGCGCTTTATGGACGGCAGAAGAAGATTCCGGGAATGCCTGAAATTCCTCGTCAAATGCTTCATGCAGAAAGAATCATCTTTAAACATCCTAAAACAGGAAAGAACGTCGAATTTTCGGTCGCCCCTCCGAAGGATTTTAAGAAAATATTGAAGTTTTGGCAAAAACGCATGGAATGATCTCTGAAATGGGCCCTCCATGAATGTAGACACTTCCACTTTAGCCCACTATTTGAAGATCCTTCAATCCGAAGGACATACTCACGTTACCCTGAGTAAGACCTCTCTTCAGACACTTCGGCAGCTTGTTTCGAAGCCAGGAGGAGGAAGTCCTGCTCCATCGACGGTGCTTCGTTCTGCATTGATCCCCACTTCATCTCCTGCTCTTCCTGAGAGTCGAAGTCTTCCGATGTCAGCGCCACGAACAATTACTCCGACGCCGACTCCTATACTCTCTTCAGCCTCCTCGTCGAATGCGGTTCATCTGAACGATCTCGACTTGGAGTCAGGAACAAAGGCAGAGCGATTGGATCGACTGAGGATGAGGGCTCTAGGATGTCAGCAATGCGCTCATTTGGTCCGTTTCCGCACACAAGTCGTTTTTGGCGTCGGAAATCCAGAGGCACAATTGATGTTCGTCGGTGAAGCTCCTGGCGCAGATGAGGATGAAATGGGGGAACCTTTTGTCGGAAAAGCAGGACAACTTTTGACAAAAATGATTCAGGCCATGGGCTTAGAGCGCGAGCAAATTTACATTGGAAATGTCCTGAAATGTCGCCCCGATATGCCCGAAGGATCGATTGGCAATCGTAAGCCGACCGTCGATGAGATGAAGACTTGCATTCCCTATCTCCAGGCTCAAATCAAGATTATCCAACCGAAGGTCCTCGTCGCTCTGGGGGCCACTGCGATTGAAGGATTACTTCATGAGAAAACCCCAATTAGTAAACTGAGAGGGCGTTTGATGGATTTCCATGGGATTCCGCTCATGCCCACGTTTCATCCTTCCTATTTACTTCGCAATCAGAGCAATGCGGAAAAACGTAAAGTATGGGAAGATCTTTTGATGGTGATGGAATCCTTGAAGTTGCCGATTAGCGAAAAACAACGGGGTTATTTTTTAGGCAAATAATTTAAAAATTTCCCATGATTTCTTTGAAAATGGGTGTTTTTGGGTTTGCGGGGAAAAATCAAATAGATGTCCTTCTCTCCAGCGTTCAATCACATCGTAAACCGAGCTATGTCCTGCGCTATACGTCTTTGAAAATGGGAAAACTGGTTTTTTTTATTTTGGTATTGAAACTGCTTGTTCTGGGGGGTGAAAGGACTTTTTTTAATTCTTTTGATGGTCGGGGTATGCCACCTCTTGGAGGCATCGACGTTTGCGTCGAGGGGAGAGACGAGTCATGTGTTGCCGAGAGCGATGCAAAAAGAGGAGGCGACTCTTGCTTCGAAGAAAGCTCCGCTCGTCGATCAAAAGTCGGTCTCAGCGCAGAAGGCTTTGGCGGAATTTTATCGGAATACACAAGGGGAAGAGGTTTTTATTCCGGATTGGCAGGGGGGAGGGGAATGGGTCTCCGTGGAGGGAGGAAAGGGGGCATCCGGGGGATTGGGGGTCGGTGAGATTCAGGAAATTTTGAGACTTTTTTCGGAGGGGAGAGACTTCAAACCCCGGACAAGAGGGGAGAGTGCTCTCGCTGCGGTGACTTGCTACTGGAAAATCGGGAGCAATACGGATCATTGGACGAGACGGGGCGAATCGAGCACAGGGGTTCCGTTGCGACAGGGTGTGGTGGCGGTCGATCCTGCCGTTATTCCTTATGGAAGCCTGGTTTTGATTGAAGGGGTGGCTGGAGCTTTTGTGGCGGCGGATTGTGGGAGTCACGTTCAAAAAAGGGTGGCGGTGATGAAGACCGCAAGGACGGCAAAGGAAAAAGAAGCAATTGTGATTGATGTTTATTTTGTCCAGGAAAAAGAGGGTCGGGCATTTGATGCGTCACTACCGAAGTTCGTGAAGATTCACTATTTTATGCCAAGTAGCCGGAACACATAATCCCAGATCTTACGTTAGAAATTTAAAATTTAATGCACTGTCACTGCTTCGTTTTTGGTGACTTTAAAGGGAGGGGCGAGCGATGCGAGTCCGCCGCCTGTAACAGTCAAGGCAAAGCCTCACACCGTTCGGCACTCCCCTTGTTAAGGGGTTAAACGAATGGAAGAGAAATTAATCTTCGATTGAAAAAGTCTTTTTACGGTCAAAATAATCAATCGCTCGATCTAAAATATAAGAAACGGTCGCGCCCCACTTAATCGCCATTTTTCCCTGATTCACATTGAAGAGGTTCATATCGCGTTTCAGTCTTTTCCGAAAGGAATGTCGCACGGTGACAAATCCATCATAAAGAATGTCATAACCTCCGGCTCTCGTCGCAATGTGGTGTTCGACATCGCTCAATCCGATGGGTCCGAAGTTAAGATCAAAAACGCCAACGGTGGTGAAAACCTTGCGACGGTAGACCTGGCAACACCCCGTTGAAATTAATGTCCGTGCGATATAATCGCGTTGACCCTCATCGATCTCATGAGGACTGCTGCCGTCATTTTTCCAAAGACAACGCTCGGACCATGTGATTTGTTTGGGATTGTCTCTTTCCACAACTTTCACGCCGACAAGGCCTGCATAAGGATGCGTCCGCAGCGTTTCGACGAGATGAGAGAGCCAATGCGGGGGAATAAAGGCATCGCTATCGAGGAAGGCAATGACAGGAGCGCTCGTGACTTTGATCATCCAATTATTGGCAGCAGGAATTCCTACGTTCACCGGTGCATCTACAATTTTGACGGGGAATGGGAAGTTTTGTGGAAGAGTTTTTAAAAACTCACCGGTTTGATCCGTGCATCCATGATTCAGAATCCAGACCGTCATGTTTGGATAATCGGATTTTTCGAGATGGCTGAGACATTCTTTTAAATTAGGAAGATCGTTGTAAGTGAGGATGACCACATCGACGGGCGGCTGTGGGCTCTCCCAGGTATCTAAAAGATTTTTTCCAATCCATCGGCAAAGGGGAGTCTCATTCCACTTCGCACGAATGGCATGAGGTTCGGGATATGCGGGGTTCCATCCCCATTTCTTTTCCCAGGCTTCGTAAATCAACGGGGAGATCTCTTTCTTTAATTTTTTTTCCTCTTCATCCAATTCAGGGGGAGAAAAAACCACGGTGACAGAGGGGTCGACTTCAATTTGAAAACCTTGAACGACTGTCCTTAAACAGAAATCGTCGAACTCAATCCAGCGCACGTTGAGGAGAGGATTAAATCGCCAGGGGCAAAATGATTCATCAAAGCCATGAACGGCATCGAAGGCGGGGCGGCGAACGTAACAGAGTGTTCCGGCGACT
>JAZKBH010000270.1:8333-10967 GCA_040388725.1 Verrucomicrobiota bacterium | reverse complement strand
TTTTCATGTCCTTTTTCCTATTGATTTGAGGTTCAAGAGGTTAGCGGATGCCCTTGGAGATGTAAAATAGTAAAATGAGCTCTTTCAAAGACGTGATTTCGCACAACGGCACGACCTAAAGGAAAAGCCAGGGAGATTGGGATCTTGTTTTTACCCTCTTACTGAAAAAGCACTGCTCTTAACAACCGAAGGATTGAATTTTGTGTCGTGGTGCCGTTGTGCGAGAAACTGCATTTAGGCTTTCCCCGCTCCTTTTTTTCGCCAAAATCGATGGATGTCAGCACTTCTGAATCGCTTACTCCGTTCCACTTTCGGAGTGATCGCGTTGCTGGCTATTTTTCTCCTCATTCTTGAAATCCAATCGCCTCGGTTTTTTTTATGGGATGACAATGCGACTCAGTTTTGCGGTTATTATCAATACAACTATCAATCAATTCTCCATCAAAAGACCTTTCCTTGGATGGTCTGGACTCAGTACGCAGGTCAAAGCAATTTGGCTCAAAGCCAAAGTGGCGTTTTTTATCTTCCCGCCTATTTCGCGACAGGATTCTCAAGGCTCCTCACTGGAACTCCGTTCTGGAATATTGATTTTCTGATTGTGCTCCACCTTCTCGCCGGGGCTTATGGAATGATCTGTTTTCTTCGGGCTTGGAAAATTTCTCCTGAAATTGCCAATACCGCAGGACTTCTCTACGCCACGACTCCCTTTTTTCTCATCGTCTCAAAATCATGGATCTTTGTCGCCTACTCGATGGCTTACACCCCGTGGCTCTTTCTTTTGGTTGATCGATTTTTAGCTCAAAGGAAAGCCTCGGATCTAGGGATTTACATTCTTTTAAAATCTCTCTTTTTTTTCCAAGGTTATTCCCATGTCTGGATCAATCTTTCTTTGATGGAAGGGCTTTATTTTCTATGGAGATGGAATCCACTCTCACAAAATAAAAATTCGGCTTTTTGGAAAACCTTCATCTCCTATTCAGGAGCCCAAATCATTCACCTCCTTGTGATCCTTCCTCAATTATGGATCAACACCCAATCCGTTCATGAATCGCCTCATCGTGGATCTAAAATTTCAATGGATCAACTTCTTGCTTTTCGACTCGATCCTTCGGATGCGTTTCTCTCTCAGCTTTTTTATTTCCAACCGCAGCGATATCTTCTCTCATCGTCTGCCATTCTTTTTTTAGGAGGATCGGCCATTCTCTTTTATTATCTCTATCGAAAAATTCGAACTGGCGAAAAATGGAGTCCTCCTCATCTCACGATGGCTGGCTTCCTTTTTTTCACCTTGATTCTTTCGACCTCTGCCTATGCCCTGTTGAGCTTTATTCCTCCCTTTCATATTTTACGCTGGCCCATCAAGTTTATGATGATCGTTCCGTTTTTTTATGCTGGGACTTTCGCTTTTTTTGGAAAAGAAAATCAAACCTACTCGCACCTTTTTCTCCCCTGGATTCTTTTTGCTTCTGCCCTCCTTCAAATGGGAGTCGTCCTCATGCCTTCTCATCAATCTTCCTTTTCAAAACTTCGCATTGAAAGTAAGCAAGATCTCCAAGTGCTCTGGCCATACCAAAGCGGACGAGTTCTTCCTGTCGCTTCCGATGAAAAATTTGTCCTTTCGCCCCATCTTCTTGCCTATAACTATGGGACTTGGACTCACATTCCGACGCTTGCCGGCTACGATCAACTGATCTCCAAAACAAACTACAAAATTGCACTCGATCTCCAAGTTCCCGGAGTACTGGAAGTGGAAAGAGTTCGGCCTCAGCTCTCTCATCTTAAAAATTGGGGAGTTCGTTATCTGACCGGATCCCCCGATGACCCCCAAATTCAGACGTTGGATCACATTGTTCAATTCCATCGGATCTACGAAGATTCGACTCTCATTGTCTGGGAATATGAAAATGCGCTCCCTTTGATCTCTCCTACAAAAACACCATTAAAATCGATTCCATTTCAAATGACCCCTTCTTCTCTTCTGATTTCAAACCCACCGGCATCAGGGGATCTCACGCTTCGATTTGCTCCTCAAAAAAATCTTCGCTACCAACTTCAAACGGGAGATGAGAAATCTTCCTGGCTTCCTCTTGAAATTAATCCCGATCAAACTCTCAAAATTGAATTCCCCTCGAACACACGTTCCATTGAGCTCGCCTATCGCCCCTCTTTTTTCGAAAAAACGACTTTCTTTCTCAGCAGTATTTTGGTGATTCTCCTGATCGGAATTGCATTTCAATTTCCTCGCAAATTATCGATCTAAAAAACTCTATGGCTACTTTTCTCCACTCATGGCTTCGATCGGCAATTGGTGCGAGCTCCTTGCTTTTAGTGATTTTTTTAACCCTCGAAACTCTTTCTCCCCGTTTTTTTTCGTGGGATGACAATGCCTCTCAATTTTGCGGTTACTATCAATACAACTACGAGTCGCTCGTTCATCAAAAGACATTTCCATCGATGGTTTGGACTCAATACACAGGACAAACCAATTTAACCCAAAGTCAAAGCGGGGTTTTCTATCTTCCTGCTTACATCGCCACCGCTCTCTCCTGGAGTCTGTTTAAAAGTCCTCTCTGGAATATCGATCTCCTCGTGGTTCTTCATCTCCTCATCGGACTCCTCGGAATGCGGAGTTAT
>JAZKBH010000270.1:3724-8323 GCA_040388725.1 Verrucomicrobiota bacterium | reverse complement strand
ACAAATTTCCCCCGCTCTCCGCCTCCCTAGGAGGCTTACTTTTTGCGAGCAATCCCTTTTTTGTGATCGTTTCCCGTTCGTGGGTTGTCGTTGCGTATGCCGCTGCTTATACCCCTTGGATTTTTTTAATGTTAGATCAAATTCTTTTAGAATCCAAAAAACGAGTTTGGATTCTCTATATCGGACTCAAGACCCTTTTTTACTTTCAAGGAAACACGCATCTCTGGATTAATCTCTCATTGATCGAAGGCCTTTACTTTTTATTCTCCCTTCGTTCGCGTTTCCTCTCCTCATTCCCCCTCCTTTGTCGTTACGCGATGGCACAAGGCTTTGTTTTGCTTTGCGCGTCTCCTCAATTTATTTCCAATCTCCAAGCCGTCCAAAACTCGCCGTATCGGCATGGTGGATTTCCTTTGAGTCATCTCCTCACCTTAAAATGTGAGATCGGAGAAAGCTTCCTTTCACAACTTTTAATATTTCGAACAGAGACCTATATTGGTTCTTCTTCCTCTATTCTTCACCTCGGAGGATCTCTCATTCTCGGCTTATTGATGATTCGATTTTATCGGGAAAAGACTCCGTTGAATTCCCATTCTAAGACCCATCTTCTTTTTTTCATTCTGGTCCTTCTCCTGAGTACGTCCCTTTATGCCGCCATCGCCTGGATCCCTCCCTTTCCGATGTTGAGATGGCCTCTTAAATTTTGGGCGATTTTACCTTTCTTCTACGTCTCTCTTTTTATTTCTCTCCTGCACCATTCCCCCGATTTTAAATCCCATCCCCTCTGGATTCCTCAATCCATCGGACTCGGGATCCTTCTCCAATTTCTTATTCTGATTAATCCCGCCCATAATCGCCCTTTTTCTGATCTGCGGATTGAATCGATGGAGGATTTCTCCGTTCTCTGGCCCTATCAGGGAGGACGAGTGCTCCCTGTTGGCTCTGACTTAAAATGGATGAAAGACCCACAACTCCTGACATATAACTTTGGTCTCTGGAGTGGAATCCCGACGTTAGGGGGATACGACCAGTTGATCTCTAAAACGAATTCAAAAATTGCCCTCGGCATGCAAATCACCAGCTATCTTCCGATTCAGAGAATTGAATCTCATCATAGTCACCTGGATCAGTGGGGCGTTCGTTATCTGACCGCTTCTCCTCGTGATCCAGAAATCACCACGCTTCTCCAAACGCCTTGGCTTCAAAAAATCGCGGAGACGAATCGAGTCGTTGTTTTTGAAAATCGAAACGCATCTCCTCTCGCTTCGTTTGAAAAACAATCTCGCATTCCTCTGGAGATTCATTTTTATCCGAATCGATTAGAAGTGGATCTTCAGAAACAAAGCGGCCTTCTTCTCCTCCGATTTGCTTCTCTTCAAAACTTGAGAGCATCCGTTCTGCTCGATGACAACACTTATCAAACTTTAAAAACTGAAGCGAGCTCCTCAGAAAACCCTATCTCCATTGAAATACCAGAGCACTCTCAAAAGCTTGTGCTAAAAGCATTCTGAGGCAGATGCAATGGAATCTGTTGTGGATGATAAGCGACATCATTTTAGCGCGATCCAAAACGTTGGACTCGCGGGAGCTCGCCCCTCCCGTTCATGAAAAATGCCCTTTAAGTGGACGTCTGCGAAATGAATTTGAATAAAATTGTTTTGTTTTAAAAAAACTTAAAACTCCTTTAGAATAAAAGAAATATGATAGCTGATCGATCCATGAGTTTTCGCATCTTTTTTTTCATCCTCTTCTTTTGGATCGGTTTTCTCTTTTTAGATTTACCATGGCCTCATGCGGATGATGTTTTTTATGGAGGAACTCCCGTCGAATATGCTCAAACCGGACATCTCGGCAACCGAATGGCGATTGGACTTCTTTCACTTTCTAAAACCTATTACTACCCGCCCTTTCAACCGATCGTCTGTGGAACATGGCTTCGACTCGTCGGAATAAATACTCGTGGACTCCTTTCATTCCAGGCGCTTTGCGGTGCTCTTTGTTCCTATGGGTTGTGGCTTTTTTTTGTGCGCTATGAACTCAAAGTCTCGGCCTATGTCTTTACGTTGATTGCTCTTTTTGGACGTTTTCTCACTGCGGCTTGTCATCCGAGTGCCTTTGCTCTCGTTCTTCTGATCTGGGGGCTTTTAGGAATACATCAGACCTCATGGAAATGGCGATTCCTCGGCCTTCTTCTTCTCGCGGCTTCCATTTTCACCCTTCCTTACTTCCTATTTTTTGTCATCCCTTTTGGGCTCTGGGCTTTTTATTCCCCTTATTTGAACGAGGGAGAGGAAATCACATGGGGATCTTGGATTTTTTGCGGAATCATTGCCACCGCTCTGAATCTTTCTCTGTTTTTAGTGGCAATTCAATTTGAGTGGCGAGAGTGGATCAAAGGATACTGGACCCTCATTCAGCTTGTTCCTACCCCCATCAATATTCATGGTCTGGGGGGAGGAATGATGACTCTCTTCTATTTTTTAAAATCCCAGACCAATGCTTTTTTTGCCCTATTAGGTGGTGTGATTTCCGGCGTCCTCTGTATTATTTTTGCTCCCCCTCGGACTAAATTATTTTCACTCGCATTTTTGGTGAGCTTTTTTCTCATGATGTATTTTTATTCGGTCTCGTTTTTTTTCCTCATGCCCTGGGTCTCCCTCTCGTTTATTTTTGTCACCTGGTTAACAATCGAACCGATCGAATCCCCGCTTCTTAAGAAACTGGCGTGGATCTCCGTCGTCGGAGTTTTCATCATGATGATGGCCCCTCTCATGGTTCAAATCGTGGCTCAGAAAAAACAACTGACTTCTGAAGAAATTTCTAAAATTAAAAGCTACGCGAGCCTTTCCAATCAAAGACTCGTGATTGACTCCGTCGTCTGGCGATACGTTTTTGACTCCCAAGCGCCTCCCCACTGCGTAGGGATCACTTTTATGATTCAACCTCGTTATAATTTTTTCGCGACTCCCACCACCATTCAGGAGAAAAACCCGGATGATCTTTGGATTGTCTCCAAAGAATATTTACAAGTGATGATTCCCGATACGGGCATTCTTTTTGAGCCCCTCGTCGTTTCTGGAAAACCGTTGTATGCCATTCCAAAATGGAAAGATGAAATTATTATTTTGAAGTAATCGTTACCGTATTAAGACCAAGAAAAATGAGCAACCACAGAACACACAGAATTTCACAAATTTGGAATTCATTTTCCAGTTTTTATTTCTGTGTGTTTTGTGTGTTCCGTGGTTGATTGTTTTTGTGCCTTTTAAAAACGAAAAAGGGGCTTTTCCCTTTCGGAAAAAGCCCCTTTCTTAAAGGATATCAGATCGATTAAAACTTCACACCCAATTGAGTGTAGAAGTTGGTGGTACGGCCATCAGCGGAATCATTCTTTCCTTCATATTGAAGCCAATTTTCATCGACACCACCACGAACGCTCCAGGTCTTGTTAATGTCGTAGTTAATATAACCTTTGGCAATCGCTCCATCTAAAAAGCCCATGTAATAACCGCCTAAATCAAGACCGACATAAAGATCACGAGTGATGTGCGCTTGAGTTTCAAATCCAACGACATAGGTTCCGTAAAATCGGGTCGCATCATAAGTCTTAGGGCGATCAATCGTCGTCACTTTGCCATTTTCGCGGGTTTGAGTTCCGCTCACTGCGGTGAACTCACCAGTTGCAACACCGAAAATTCCACCGACATAAGGCATAACTCGGAAAGTTTCGTCACGGAAGACATCATAACCATAACGAGGTTCGAGAGTGATGATATCCAAGTCAACCTTCACACGGCTTCCTCGATTCAACTTACTTCCTGTTCCAAAGGTCAGACGACGATCAAGGATTTGATCTTCATTAAAATTGATCCAGGTTATTGAAGTATTAAAGTGGCTTCTTTCTCCGAAAGTCGCATCGACATCCACTTTTGCACCGTAAGAAATGGCATCATTCATGTCCAACTGCTCTAATCCAAAGCTTTGTGCATGACGACCGACTTGAACATTAATGTCGTTGAAGGTGTTCAAAACAGGTCCAATACGAAATTCAATGCCATGGTCTTGAGTTAAACGCTCATCTTTTTCAATCACAACGGTTTTATCCACAGTCTTTACAGTGGATTTTCCCGAAGGACCGCTTTGCATGGCTTTCGTTAACGTTCCGTCATCGGCGTGGGTGACCAGACAGGTTATGACGGAAAGTCCTAAAACTTTAAAGATATTGGTGTGGTTCATAGCAATTACTCCTAATTTCATTGAAGAATAAAAAATCCTCCGAAAAGGTCAATCATTTTATTTATATTTATGTAAAAAGTTTTCATTCACCTTTTTAAACGCTTTATGATACGCTCCGCCCTCGTGAAAGCCACCACTCAACCGATCGGCTATTTTGGAGAAGAAGGGAGTTTCTCGCATTTTGTTTGCGAAAAACGCTTCGGACGTCTCCCCATGATCTCATGCCCTACTTTAGGAGAGGCCTTTGAAGGACTTCACCATGGTCAGTATAGTCAAATCGTGGTTCCGATCGAAAATGCTTCGAGTGGGATGATCGCCGACTCGGTTGATCAGCTCATTGAGGCATCCCAACATCCCACCGAT
>JAZKBH010000270.1:2788-3714 GCA_040388725.1 Verrucomicrobiota bacterium | reverse complement strand
TCTCTCTCTTCGAATCCATCTTTCTCTTTTAACTCGCTCAAAATCGACAAAAATATCAAAAATTTACTCTCATTTTGTCCCGTTGAACCATTGTCGAAAATGGTTAGCTCAGCATTATCCAGGCATTCCGACCCTTACGACGACGAGTACTTCGGAAGCCGCTCGACTCGCTCAAGAACATTCCGGAATTGCTGCCTTAGCCGGATCACATGCCGCCAAACGATATGGATTAGAGTTTGCAGTGAAAAGGGTCGCCCCCGAAATTGAAAATCAAACATGGTTTTTTGTCATTGGAAAGCCGTTAAAAAAGACGACTCAGGGAACTCATACGACGTTAATTCTTGAGCTTCCGCACAAACCGGGGGCTCTCGCCCGATTTCTTCTGACTCTCTCCAAAAATAATCTGAATTTGACGCGAATTGAATCTCGTCCTATTCCCGGCCAATTTAAACATTATCGCTTTGTCATTGAATTTGAAGGAGACCCTCTTTCACCCCAAGGCATCCAGACCCTCAAAATTGCTCGCAAACATGCGGCTTTCCTTCAGGTGATGGGTCACTATCCTTATCGACACTTTGAATCCCTATGAAAACTGATGCCGTCCAAGCGCTGATCCATTCTTTTGAAAAAACTCGTATCCTCGTCATCGGGGATCTCATGCTCGATGAGTTTATTTGGGGAAAAGTCTCTCGCATCTCGCCGGAAGCTCCGGTTCCTGTCGTCGAAGTTGAAAAAACAACTTTTTACCCCGGAGGAGCCGCTAACGTTGTCCGAAACCTGGCGTGCTTTACCCGCCATGGAGCAATGGCAGGAGTCGTGGGAAAAGATGACGCCGGCCACCAGCTCGTTGAACTTCTGAAAAGTGAAGGCGCCCTCACTGAGGGTATTTGTTATAGTCCGGATCGTCCGACCACTCGTAAAACCCG
>JAZKBH010000270.1:0-2778 GCA_040388725.1 Verrucomicrobiota bacterium | reverse complement strand
TGTTCGTGTGGATCGCGAGACGAAAAGCAAACTCAACGCCACGGAACGCGCGTCGTTAAAAACTTATCTCGAAAACCATCTGCATGAATTTGATGGGGTGATTGTCGAAGATTACGGAAAAGGTTTACTCGACCAAGCGCTCGCCACCGAAATTATTGAGGCGTGCAAAAAAGAGAAAAAAATTCTGACGATCGACCCCAATCCTCACAATCCGTTGGATTGGTCAGGCGCGACAGCCATTAAGCCAAATCGCATAGAAGCCCTCACCTCGGCCGGTATCGCTCCACGCGATGACGAAGAGGCCCTTCGAGAAGCCGCTCAAATTTTAATGAAACGATGGAAATCCGATTATCTTCTCATCACTTTGGGAGATGAAGGAATGGAACTTTTCCAAAACGGGAAACCCTCGTATCATACCCCGACTCGCGCCAAAGAAGTATATGACGTAACGGGGGCTGGAGATACCGTAATCGCTCTTTTTACCCTTGCCCTGGCGAGCGGAGCCGCCGCTATCGATGCCGCCAAAATTGCCAATCATGCCGCCGGTATCGTGGTCGGAAAACTCGGAACAGCGACACTCAGTCCTGCTGAGCTTCTTCAAAGTTTCTCTGAAACGAGTCCATGAAAAATCGAGCTGTCTTTTTTGACCGCGATGACACTTTGATCAAAAACGTCCCTTATTTAGGCGACCCGTCCCAGGTCCGCCTCATGCCCCATGCGCGAGAATCCTTGGATCGTCTCCAAAAAAAAGGATACCTTCTATTTATCGTCAGCAATCAATCAGGCGTCGGACGCGGCTATATTACGAGGGACCAGGTCGCGTCCGTGAACGAAGAGATGCTCCGACAACTCGGCTCCTCTTATTTTAAAAAGATCTACAGTGCCTTCTCCGCACCCGGGGATTCCCTTGATGATGGGAGGAAACCGAATCCCAAACTCGTTTTGGAAGCAGCGGCAGAATACGATATCGATCTTTCTCAATCTTATCTCATCGGAGATCGGCTCTCAGATATTCAATGTGCAGAGAATGCGGGATGCCAGTCGATCCTACTCATGACGGGAGATTATCATGATGAAAAATCGGATGCCTCTTCCTCCGCCCACCACGTCGCTCACACCTTGGAAGAAGCAACGAATTGGATTCTTTCCGAAAAAATCGATCCGAAGAAAAATTCATGATCACTTTTCTTCTACTCGTTTTTGCAGCCGTCACTTTTTTCATTCTTTATCAAGCCCGGCAATGGAAGGAAGCCGCAAACCGTTTGGATGAGATCATCTCCCAGCTTTCTCAAGGCCAACACCCTCGAAGTTTCGTTCGCACGGGACCAAAGGCTCTTGTCAAACTCTCGAACCAAATTGAGAAAGTGGCGGAACTTCAGATTAAACTTCTTCGTCAACTTCAAGAAGAAGGTTACAGCCATCAAGTCATTCTCAAAGGAATGATCGAAGGGGTACTCGTGGTTGATCACGACAAAAAAATCCGCTTAGCGAATCAAGCCTTTCTGAATCTTTTTCAAATTAAAAATGATCCCGTTGGGAAGTCCGTGATGGAGAGCACACGGTTTCTCGACTTGGATCGACTCATCCAAAAGACTCTTTCGCAAGAGTCGGTCCAAACGGCGGAACTCAATCTCACCTCTACCCCTGAAAATTCGACCCCTCTTCACGTTCGAGTGAATACTTTTCCTTTCCCCATTCAATCGACCTCGAAGGTGGGCGTGGTTCTCGTTTTTCACGATATTACGCGGACAAAACAACTCGAAGAAGTTCGAAAAGAATTTGTGGGAAACGTTTCCCATGAGCTCAAAACTCCTCTCGCTATTTTTCAAGGTTACGTGGAAACACTCCTCGATAATCCTCAACTCGATGCGGAAGAGAGAACACGAATTTATCATACCCTTCTTCGTCACTCTCACCGTTTAAACGCCCTGGTGGAAGATCTTCTCTCTCTTGCCCGACTGGAATCTCGTCGGGTCCCCCTTCAGTTTGAATGTGTCTCACTCGGACTGCATTTGGAGACCTTAATGGAAGACTGGAAAAAACAAGTCGAAGCAAAGGGACTTCTGCTTCAATTTGAAACTCCTTCGACTCCGATTGAAGGTGAATTGGATCTTCTCCGCTTTGAACAAATCGTGAACAATCTCATGGATAACGCCATTAAATATTCGAAGCCGGGCGCCCACATTTGTGTCACTGCAAAAAAAGAAGGAAGCGACTTTGAACTTCGAATTCAAGATCAAGGCGTCGGCATTCCTGCTTCCGATCTCCCCCATATCTTTGAACGATTTTACCGGGTCGATAAAGCGCGGAGTCGAGATATGGGAGGGACAGGCCTCGGGCTCTCCATCGTCAAACACATCGTTCTTCTCCATCAAGGTGAAGCGAAGGCTGAGAGCGAAGAAGGGAAAGGAACGACGATTATTATTCGACTTCCTCTTCGACAATCGGAAAATGTTTAAATCCATTTCTTATATTCGGAATTTAAAATTGGAGGGACCGCCCTGATAAGTCGTATAGACGTCAACTGAAGCGAAAATACAGTATTTGCATCGATATCAGGATGGAGAGGATAAAGAAATTTAAATAAAGAAAGTCATTGTAATTCATATCATTATGAAGGAATTTTTTATCCTCCCCATCCTGATATCGATGCCAACGTTTCCTTCATTTTCTCAACCCTCTTCGGTGACCTCTTTCTTTGTATTTGTTCTTAAACCCAGATCTTGCATTAAAACTCGTTTTACGAGCTAAAATACAAAACTTTTTGGTGAATAAAAA
>JAZKBH010000269.1:0-3348 GCA_040388725.1 Verrucomicrobiota bacterium | reverse complement strand
TCAAGGATGGGAGCCCTGGATTGACCGCGTGATCGAGTATTCCAATCGACAAAGTTGGCGTTGTGGTGTTGAGTGGAGAAAGGTTTTGACCCTCTCAGAATACAAGAAATGGCAGCGTGAGTTGAGGAAACTCAAAGATTTCCAGCTTGATATCAAAGTCGGTTCAGAACGAAATATCGGATGAGCGAATCGAATCCCAGCAAAGCGACTCCCCCGGATTCTTCTTCCGAAGGTCAAAAACCTTCGGACGTGAAGCTCCCACCTCCTATCCCTGTGGTTCTCTCTAAAAAAGAGGAATCTCCCAAGGTTTCTCAGCCGATTAAATTGCCGACCCTTTCTCCTCTTCCCGAAACGCCTGAAAAGATCGTTCCTAAAATGGTCATCAAAAGCGTTTCTCCTGAAAAAGAGCTTCCGAAGATTCCGTTAACGGCTCCCAAAATGGAGCTTCAGACCGATTCCAAATCCCGTATGGGAAATTGGTTTAAACCGAAGAAAACGGAAGCAACTCCACCTCCTGCTTCGGACTCTGCGCCTTCCGTTTCAGAAGCACCAGTTGTCTCGAAGCCCGTGGAACCAGCGCCGATTAAAGCCGTTGTTCCTCCTTTGACGAAAGAGGAGAAGAAAGGGACAGAATCGAGTTCATTGCCCTGGGTCGCTCGTGACCGTTCCAATGAAAAACCGGAAATTCCTCCTCTCATTCATCCGGAAAATCTTCCGAAGACAGAAGCGATCGCACCCCCTCCGATTCCTATCGTTGAGAAACCGAAAGCAGTTGAAGTCCCTCTTGCTCCCGTTGCCTCTGTAACTCCTCCTGCTATTCCTTCAACACCGCCTCCTAAAGAAGAGAAAAAGAAAGATTCCAAAAAAGGATCTAAAGAGGCCGAGCTTCCTCCATTTTTAAAGACGACGTCGCCCAGTCCGATGGCCGCCGAGCCTCCTTTTCGTAAGAAAACGGATAATCCGCCGCCTGAAAAAATGGAGACCCCAGCGGATGCTGAAAAAAAGCCCGATCTTCTTTCCCGTAAACGTTACGATGAAAAAGGGGTCAATGCCGAGTCGACTGCTGCGGTTCCTAAAGTCAAAAAACCTTTTCCCGTCTGGTTGCGGGTGATTTTAATAGCACTCTGTTGGGGAGCGATTGGAGGGATCGGTTACGCTTCTTATCTCCACTTCCGTGAAACTCGCGTCGAAGGAAGATTTACAATTTCCAATCTTCGCCTCGATAAAAAGATTTTAATTGTCAGTGATTTTAGTGCCGACGTCCATGTGCTCTCCGCTGAATATAAAGAGCGTTTACAGCCGGTTCGCGATCAAATTAAAGACCGGGAAGAAGTGGTTCGTCGCGCGCGGGGTGATGTGGCATCGATTGAAGATCGTATTCGTATTGTCGATCAAGAGCGTGGTTCGGTTCAAAAAGAGATTGATCTTCAAATCGAATCCGGAAAAGAATTTCAGAAAAAGATTTGGAATACCGAAGGAGCGATCCTGGAAAAAGATTATGAGCAAAAGCTCGATCTTTTTGAAAAGGGAGTTCAAGAACGGGTCAAAACCCTTCAGCTCAAATGGGAACCGGGAGAGATCCGCTCTCCGGAAGTTTGGGCCAATGCCTTTCGCCTTAGTTTATATGATGCTCCGAAAGGCGTAAAAAATGCCGTAGAACGGGAATGGATCGAAAAAGAACTTCAAAAATGGCGTGAAATTGAAAAGACGTCTGAAACGAAAAAAGAAGCGATTCGCGAACATATTGATGATTTCCAAACAAAAGTGAATGAGAAGGTCAATGCCCTTAAAGATCGTGCTCAGCTCATGGAAATTAAGGTCGGAGAAGCGCAACAAGAGCTTGCTCCCTTAAAGATCGAACTCTCCCGAGCAGAATCCGAATTAAAAGAATCTCAAGACGAAGAAAAAGGATATTTAGAATCCTATTATAAACAAATCCTCGAGCTTCCCGATAAGAACATTCGGATGACGATTGATTTGCGTGCCGATCAAACTTTCTCCTGGCGTGAGATTCATAACAATAAGGCATTTCCCGCGGGGAATTATCTGATGTTTATCCGGGCGAAAAAAGGAGATGAGGACTATTGGACGATGGTCCAATTTCCGATCATCGATTTTACGAAGACGGATATCGAAATTACTCAATCGGCATTTGTGCCTGTTGAGAGCTATCTCAAGAAATAACCTTTTCAAACAAGGTTAACCGCCAAGATAAAGACAAAGCTCGCCAAGTGAAATTTCTGTTTGATTTAAAATCAAATCGTCTCTTGTTTATTGGACATTTTTGTCTTCATATTGCATTGGAGGGGCACAGGCTCTGTGCCCTTAAAGGACGGGGAAGGCAGACAGCGTCTGCCCCTCCAAAGTAAGAATGTTCTTCAACTCTCTTTTTATGAAATTAAAAAATAATCATGTCTGGTTTCGATCGATCTCTTCAACGGAAGAAGATTTATGGCGCGAACGTCTGGTGGAGTGGAGTCAGGATCGGCTCGTTTTTCTGCAATCGAATCGCAGTTTTTTTGTTCATGTTTATGCCATTTCTCCCGCGAAAGCTCTCGCACTCAAAAAGAAATGGGGAGGAACTTGTCGTGAAATTAAGCCCTACGAAACCTCTCCAGAAATCGAACTGAATCTCTTCGGTAAATTTAAAGTTCAGTCCCGTGAAATTTCAAAGCCCGATCCAAAGATCCTTTGGGTCCCCGCAGAGATGGCCTTTGGAACGGGCGATCACCCGACCACGGCGATGATTCTTCGACAGATGATCCGCGAGAAGAACTGGGAAAAGTCCGAAGTGCTCGATGTCGGTTGTGGATCAGGAATTCTTGCCCTCATGGCTCGAAAGTTAGGATCCAAAAAGATTCTGGGCTTTGATAATGATCCAGCGTGTGTTCGCATTTCCAAAGTGAATGAAGCGCGTAACTTTGAAGGGAATCAGATTACGTGGAAAGAAGGAGCGCTTGGAAAATTAAAATCCAAGGGCGTTTCCGATTATCTTTTAGCGAATCTTTATTCGGGGCTTTTCCAAATGTTCGCCGGAGAATTTAAAGGATGGCTCAAGCCCTCTGGGAAAATGATCTGTAGCGGCATTCTTAAAATCGATCTTCTGGCGACATGCCGTGCTTTAGAAAAAGCGGGGCTGAAGGTGCTCCAGACACAGACCAAAGGCAAATGGGCGATGATGGTCTTGAAGAAGAAATAAAACAAAATACATTTCTCACACAAAGCCACAAAGTGCCCAAGATTCACCCCATAAAAACAGTTTTTTGTTTTTTAGGGAGGAGACTTGGGCTGCTTAGCGCCTTTGCGTGAGAAATGTATTTTGCCTGACTTTTTAAATCGCGAGTTTTT
>JAZKBH010000268.1:13511-22979 GCA_040388725.1 Verrucomicrobiota bacterium | reverse complement strand
CCAAGTGTCCGAATGACAAAAGTGGTTTTTTTGGAAACCGAGCGACAACTCCTCTCACCAGCATCGCGCAATCTTACGATTATGATTCGCGTATTTCAGTGAACTCGGGACAGAATCAATCGCCAACCAGTCACCAACTCCCTCCCCTTATTCAAATCACATTGGTGGCGATCGATGAAATTTCTGCGAATCGACTCCATTCTTTTGAAGATCAGGAGTCAGAACCCCACTTGGTTCCCGATATTCTTTTTAAAGATCCTTTTCAATATGAGAATGATTTAAATAAATTGGAAGAGATTCTAAAAGCGAGTCCGGGCAACCTCGCACAAAATAAAATTCCCTGTCAATATCAGGTCTTTACAGTGGATGTGGTTTTACGATCCAGTCGATGGAAGCAGGAAAATTCATGACCGCTCATTCATCCAAAAGAGGAATGGCACTCCTTTTAGTATTGGGATGCTTGGTTTTTGTTTCCGCATTGACCATTGCTTTTTTAGGGACATCTCGAGTGGAATACGCCTCCTCGCGTTCCTATGCCTCAGGGGTCACCCTGCGTCAGTTGGCGGATTCATGCGTCAATTTGGTCATGATTCAAATCAAAGATGCGACCAAAGGAGTAAGTGCGGGAAAAGATAATCTGGCTTGGGCATCCCAGCCCGGAATGATTCGGACTTTTGATAGTTCAGGAGCTTTAGTCAAAGCCTACAAACTGTACTCCTCCGGTTCGATGATCGAAACAGGACAATTTGCGCCGGCGAAGGAAGCTTCGGAGCTTAAAGGATGGGAACAAAGTCCCGCCATTTTTACGGATTTGAACGAACCCTCACGTTCCTATGATAATGGTAAAAATCAAAGTGTTCACTATCCGATCCTTGACCCTCGTGCCATTGATACCAATTCGACGGCGGGAGTGGTTTCCGAAGGGGGGGTCGATCAATTTAATATTTCACCCGACGCTCCCCTGACTTCGAGTCAAGCCGCTCCCATGCCGGTTCGATGGTTATATATTTTACAGGATGGACAAATCGTGGTCCCCGGAGGGAGCGGGAAATTCGCAACCGTGGAGGGGGCGAGTCGTCAGAATCCGATCACGGCGCGGATTGCTTTTTGGTCCGATGATGAAACTTGTAAAGTAAATCTCAATACCGCATCGGAAGGGATTTACTGGGATACCCCTCGAATGACGACCGATTTCGATCGGTCTTTTTTAGCGAAGTACCAACCCGCTCAACATGAATGGAATCGTTATCCCGGACATCCTGCCACCGTCTCGCTCAGTGCGGTTCTGGGATCGTTTTTTCCTTTGACTCCTCTTTCCGCAAACACCCCTTATTTTCAGTCTTCGGATTATGAAAAATTCAAATTTTATTACAATTTAACTCCCGGAATAAGTTATAAAAATAGCAGTGGAAATGACACCGGTTCTCAGGGAGGGACCGCCATTGCGAAGGATATGCTTCAAATGGACAATGACCGGCCCTATCCTTCTGTGGATGAAATGATTTTTGGGATTCCGAATACTCCCAAATCTTCTACAAATACCCGATCTCCCTCCAATTCCCGAATCACCCCGGCGATTTTGAATAGTACGCGTTTTTTCCTTACAACCCACAGTCGTTCTCCGGAAGTTAATCTTTTTAACAAACCCCGAGTAACGATTTGGCCGATTCATAAGATTAATAGTCCAATCTATCGAACGACTTTCGATCAAGCCGTGGCCTTTTGTTCCCGAATCGGGAATTACGATTATTTTTTTCAAAGAGAATTGGCGGATAGTCCTACCAACGATTATAACAATATCGCTCGAAATCAGCAACTTTACTCCTATCTACAAACGCTCATGTCTTCCAATATTCCGGGATTTGGAGGGAATTTTAAAAGTAAGTATTCAGCCGATAGTAATCAAATTCTCACCGAAATTTTTGATTATATCCGCTGTACAAATCTTTTTGACGAAAGTTTGGAAGGCAAATCGATGACCTATCCCACCACGAAAGGGCAATTTACAAACAAACGGCTGACCCCCACGGATGTCGAAGCGGGATTTGGTCAAGTGGCTCCCATTCGAATTAATGATACGAAAGGATTTGGAAGATTTCCTACCGTTTCAGAGCCGACGCTTCTTTTTATTCGAAACGCAACCAAACCGGCATCCGGTCCCGATGATAAGGTGCAGGTCGTTCTTCTTCTTAAAACATTCAATCCCTCTCAAGGCTATTGTGCCATACGACATTCTCTTCGAATCAAGATCAGTGGATTAAACAATCTACGACTGAACGGGAATGCACTGACTTTTCCGAATGATGGAACTTATTGGGGAAAAAAATACATGGCATCCAGCTATAATGGGCGTCTTTTGGGGGGATTACAGGACGTTCGAGCGTTTGTGGATCGAAATTATCCGTACTATTCTAATCCTTTAATTGTCACCGGAGCGGCAAATTTGCAACTCAGTCAGGTCGATGATATTACGGTGAAACTTTATGTGGAACCGAACCCCGCGAATGCCACCGGGACATCCGCTGGAAATGAGGATTATCTTGTTCAAACTCTCAAATTTAAATTTCCCAATACTACTTTTCCTTTACCGACCCAGCCTCCTCTCGGCTACGAAACCTTTATTGGAAAAAGAGATCAGTCTGGGACTTATGATCCAACCACGGGAGCTCCTGTGGCCGGAAATGGCGGGTGGTATTGTGATGCCCAATATTCGGCGATGATCCAAAAAAATGATTGCATTCGCTCTTTAACAACGCCTCACGGAGATTATCGATTGTTAGCAGGCTTATTCGATGTGGATAATTCAAAGTTTGATAAGGCGACATCACGATACAACACTGCGGCAGTCGCCATGACGGGGCTTCTCCGGATGGACAAGGGGTTAAGATTTTTAAAATTGGATGGAGATCCCTTCCAAAGTGATATTGCAAATGGAAAAGCCACGTTGGTGACAAGCAACCAAAATCAAAGCGATGAATTTCGCCCCGATGTGCCGGAGAACGCCAAAACATTTTGTGTGAGAACAGGAGACTACGACACCGGTATCGGAAAGACCATGGATGGCCCCTATATCAACAAGCCGGATGAAGGAAATATATACGGTCAGGATACTGGAGAAGTGCCCTATATAGACACCGACTTTATTCAGCAGGGAGGGGGAAATACGTATTTTTCGCCGAATCGAATAATCCCTTCGGCGGGAATGTTCGGATCCCTTCCAACGGGAGTCAAAGCGGGAGTTCCATGGCAAACCCTTCTTTTTCGCCCTCAGCCCGATCATCCCGGAGCGGTTTCTCCCAAAGATCATTTGATTCTCGATCTTTTTCAAATGCCGGTGGTCGAGCCTTATGCCATTAGCCAACCGCTCTCCAGCGAGGGAAAAATCAATATGAATTACCAGATTGTTCCCTTTACCTACATTCATCGGAGTACGGGAATGAGAGCCGCTTTGAAGGCAGAAATGATGACTGCGATCAAAAGCGATGGGCAACAAATGAATCTTTATAAAAATAACCTGGTTAAACCGAATAACTTTCGTTTCACATTAAACCTCGAAGAGAAAGATGGGACGCTCCGACAATTTAAGGAAAAATTTGATTCCGGAGACATCTTTCGTTCTGCCAGTGAAATTTGTGATATTTATCTGGTTCCCTCGACGGAGTCTTGGACGAGCGATAATCAGGCCCTTTCCTATTGGGCCGCTCGAAAGATGACGGGAGAAAATTTAAGAGAACGTCCCTATACGACGATTTATCCAAAGCTAACGACAAAATCAAATACTTATCAGGTGCATTTTCGGGTGCAGACTTTAAAAAAGAGAAAAATGGATAAGGATCAAAGTACTTGGAAAGAAAATGAGGATGCCGTGACGGGAGAATATCGGGGTTCTACTTTGATTGAGCGGTATATTGATCCCAATCAAACGGACCTCCCGGATTATGCCACCGATGCTTCTTCCAAATCCTTGGATTCATTTTATCGGTTTAATATTATCTATACAAAAAGCTTTAATCCGTGAAAAAAACATTTTTCCATGGTCGATGCTGCTCGGGTTTCACATTAGTGGAAAGTCTGGTCGTTCTTTTGATTATCTTACTTCTGAGTGCAGGAAGTTTCACCGCTTTTCAGCAAATAACCCAATCGAGCGGACTAGTTTCCGGGAGTCAAATGGTGATGGACCAGTTTGACCTCGCACGACAAACCGCCATTACGAGAAATCGTTCCGTAGAAGTCCAGATCTTTCAATTGCCAAGTGAAACCTTTCCGGAAAAAAAAGTTTATCGGGCGTTGAGACTCGGTGTCATCGATGAGCACGGGACGAATTATCTTTCCAAGGTTCAATTTTTTCCTCAAGGAATTGCGGTTCAAGAAGAGCCGGAAGAGTCACCTTTGGTCATGGCCCATGAAGTACAAGGAGGAGAAACGACTTTGCCTTCATTTGGAAAAATCTTTTATAAACAGTTTCGGTTTCGGCCGAATGGTTCTACCGATTTGAAAATATTTAATCAGGAAGGGTGGTATTTGCTGCTTCGTTTGGAGAAAGACTCTGACGAAAAAGCATCTCAAAAAATTTTCTGTATTCAGATTGATCCGGCCACGGGAAGAAGTCGTTCTTTACGGCCCAAGGATTAGAGCGTTTTTGAATATAACGAGAGCCTTGGTGAGATTGAGACGGAAGGGGAGACATGGTACCTTCTTTGCATGAAATACATCCTTGGAATTCACCCGCGTTTTTCTCCAAGATGGCGCCTATTGTTCCTCTTTTTAAATTTCTGCGCTTCTTTGGCTTCCAGCCAAGCCACCGTCTTGTTGTTCGATCAATTCAACGACGGAAACCGCGGGGGGCCCTCCGCCGATGTTGCTTCCGGAAGTGAAGTTTTGTCCAATTCGGGATGGTGGGATCGTTCGAATAACCTTGCCATGTCCGTCAATTCAAATGTTTTGAGAATCAATCCCGCAGCGGTGGGGGGGAATGCGCAAATTTTGACCTATTTTACTCCTTCAGGATCTCCTGTTGCGCTTGCTGTCGGTGAAACACTTCGTTTAACCATGGATTTTTCTTTTGTGGGATCGACCCCGAATGTTTCCAATGGATTTAGTGTCGGCTTTTTTAATTCCAATGGAACCCGTACTTCTGCGGATAATACGGGAGCCAATGGAGGGAATCGCATTGATGATTTAGGTTATGCCGTGCGCACGAATCCCGGAGCGACTACCGGAACAGGGATCACCGAGAAAACGAGTACAACGGTCGATTATTTTACAAGTCTTCCTTTAATCGGCACGACCATGACCACCGGTGCCTATTCGGCAAACACGACTTATACCATGACTTGGGATCTGACACTGACTTCGAGCACTCAAATGGATTTTTCGCTTTCAATTAATGGAGGGATTCTTTCTGCAACAACACGTTCCGATACCGTTTCTCCGACGACGTCCTTTGACACACTGAGTTTCTTTAACTTCAACAGCACGCCTGTCGTCGTGGATTTGGATAATGTCAAAGTGGAATATTTTGCAGTTCCGGAACCGCACGGGATTTTTTTATCGGCGCTTGTTTTTGTGGGGCTTGTCTTTTTTTGTAAAAAATATCGTCGATCAAAAATTTGACCCATCCATCAAGAACGTTTTTTGAAAACGTCGGCAGTTTTGAGTAATCCATTCTTTTATGCGTTATAATCAAATCTCTCATCCCTCTCATTTTGAGTCTCCGAAGTCCATTGAAAGGAAAGAAAAGGGAATTCTTCTGTTGGGCAATTCCTTTAAAACTTTTGTCGAATGTGAAAGTATTTCGAGTCGTTGCACAAAGCTCTCTTTTATTCGAAAAGAGATAAAAAGACCCGGGAATTGTTCCGATGGGATTCTTTCAGGCTTTCGAAAAGGGAAGAAAATAGCCGTCCGAAAAAGAGAGGATGGATTTTATTTTAAGACTCCGGCGGTGGAAATCGACTTTCGCCTTTCCAAAATGCAAATCTCTTTTCCGGAATTTCAGATTGAAACCGTTCCTCAAGGAATAGGATTTAATGGAGATCAAACGCTTATTCGGTTTAAAGCGAGGGAAATAAAAGGTTTTTACGGATTTGGAGAGCGCACAAAACGTTTTAACAAAAGCGGCGATAGCCTCTGTTTTTGGACCGTGGACGTGGTCTCTACCTTTCCTCACACTTACCATCGGAATGATTACGATCCTTCCTATGTTTCAATTCCTTTGGCCATTTTGCGCTGCAATGGAAATTATGTCGGTTTTTATTTTGATAATCCCCATCGGTTAACGCTGGATGTGAAAAAAACATTTTCCGACGAGATGATGTTTCAATCGCTCGAGGGGGATACCGACCTGTATCTCATTGCCGGTCCAACGCTTCGCGATGTCGTACGTCATTTTTCAGATCTCACCGGCCGTGGGGAAATTCCCCCGCTTTGGAGCATGGGTTATCATCAATGCCGGTTTGGATATCAATCGGAAGAGGAATTTCAGGAATTGGAAAAATATTTTTCAAGACATGACATTCCCGTAAGCGCCGTATGGTACGATATTCACTATATGGATGCGTATCGTGTCTTCACGTGGAATCCCCAAAATTTTCCCGCCCCAAAAAAATTAAATGACACCCTTAAAAAGTCACATATCCGCTCCGTTGCCATTATTGATCCCGGAGTCAAAGAAGAAATTGGATATCGAATTTATGATGCCGGAAAGAAAAAGGATCTTTTTTGCAAAGCGACCAGTGGATTGGATTATGTAGGAAGAGTTTGGCCCGGAGATACTGTTTTTCCGGATTATACCCTTCCGGAGACTCAAAAATGGTGGGCCAAAGAAATAGCGAATTTTATGAAGAATTACGCCGTGGATGGAATATGGATCGATATGAACGATCCCTCCACAGGATGGTCACGAGTGGAAGATATGAAATTCCAAAAAGGGACGGTGGATCACAGTTCCTACCATAATCAGTATGCACATTTTATGGCGAAAGCGACCCGAGAAGGATTTCAAGTTCTCGATCCGACACAACGTCCTTTTATTCTGACAAGAAGCGCATTTACCGGAACACAACGTTATTCGGCGGTCTGGACGGGAGATAACCATAGCAATTGGGAGCATCTCCGGATGTCGATTCCCTGTTCATTAAATCTCAGTCTTTCGGGGGTTGCATTCAATGGTCCTGATGTGGGGGGATTCATGGGAGATTCTCATGCGGAGCTGATGATTCGCTGGCATCAGGTTTGTTTTCTATTTCCCTTCTTTCGGAATCATTCGAATCAATATACCAAGAATCAAGAACCGTGGGAATTTAGTGAGGAATGTCTCTTATTGATTCGCGATACCATTTTGATGCGGTATCGACTTCTCCCTTATCTTTATCAATGTTTTTTTGAGCATTATTTGACCGGCGATCCGATTCTTCGTCCGCTGCTTTATGAATTTGATGATGCCGCTTATGAAAATGTGGATGATCAATTTTTGGTTGGGAATGGGATTATGGTCGCTCCTATTCTTCATGCTTTAGGTGAAAGCCCGGAAGTTTTTGTGCATGGGATTCGTCATCAGACACGGTCTGTTTTTTTGCCGAAGGGCTGGTGGTTTGATCTCATTCGAAGCGAATGGGTGGAGGGAGGAAAAATGATTCAGGCGCAGGCGCATTTGGGGCAAACCCCCCTTTTCGTTCGCGATGGATCTATCATTCCTTATTTCCCCGGAAAACTCAAAAATTCGAAAATGGATCTTTCGAAAATTGAAATGCATTTTTTCATAAAAAATGAAGAGGCGGTGTTGAATTATTACATCGATAACCCGGAAAATCGCGATTACTTGCAAGGAAAGTTCGCCACAATGAAACTTGAAACGAAGCGCAATGATCAGGGAATTGAAATTCATCTCTCCTCGGATGGTTCGTCTTCGGATCTCAAGTGGCAGCCCGTTTTTTATGGGGAAAATCCATCTCATGTATGGAGGGTCGATTCCACTTCAAAGAAACTGCTTAAGGGCAAATTTGAAACGCGACGATGGATGAGCGAAGAAATTTCGGTTTTATCATTCACAAAATAATCTGTGAGTGGTATAAAGAGCTGGTGATACGATATTTAGCGTATGGTGTAAGGCGTTTTGGAAAACAACCGATGCCCATTCATCCCCGAACGAATTGGGAGTTTTTTGTGGTTTTAAAGGGAGCTTGTGGTTCTACTTCAGAAACAAGCCTGAAACCTGAGTTTAAAAGCAAAAATTTTTGGATTTTTCCTCCTTCTTATCCGCATGGATGGTCGGGTGATCGGCATTCCTGTGAAGTGGCGGTTTTTCATTTTCCCTCGGTTCCTCTTCCTTTGGAAAAGGCCATTCCTTCCAAAGGATATTTAGAGCGATCTCTTTCCAGCGGGGAAATCAGACAAATCGTTCAGATTGTTCACCAGCTCATGCCCCATTATGAGAGTCCGCACTCGCATAGTCCCATTCATTTTGAAAAGGCTTTGATGGAGCTTTCCTTGCTGGCGTTGCAAAATATTGTTCCTCAATCCATTCCAAAACTCCAAGGAAACTCGGAGCTCAAAAGTTATAAGGCGATGGTCTGGTACTTGGATCACTTGAAGGAAAATCCTTCCATTCGAGATGTCGCGGCGGCGGTCCATGTTTCTTTTAGTCATCTCCGCCGAATTTTTTGGCAAACCCAGCGAGCCAGTCCGCAGCAAGTCTTACATCGGCTTCGTATTCAAAGAGCGACGGAATTAATGGCCGGTTCCTATATCAAGCTTGAAGCGGTGGCAGAGGCGTGCGGATTTTCCTCGGCAAGTAATTTTTGTAGAACATTTCGTGAGGAAAAAGGAGTAACCCCCGCGAAGTGGCGGGAAAAAATAGGCATCATGCCTTCCCGAAACGGAAAATGATCTTTAGAATATTATGGGGGAAGTAAGGGCGATTTAGATCATTCTTGGGGTGGGTATGATTATGGATTCTAGGACTCCCTTATTGAGATTTGGAGGGGCTTTGGTAAGTTGTCTCTATGAGATCGATTACAAAGACGGTTGGTTTTGCATTGGTATTTCTTTTCACGGCATTTACCTGGGCCATCGATCCCTTAGTGGAATATAATTTTAACAAAAAAGGATTGGTTCAGGATAGTACAGGAACGGATCCGATCCCCCTCTATCTTATTCCTTTCGAAGGGACAAAGGGGGATTTGATTACAGACGATGAAAAAGGGGTTTCAGGGCTTCCGGGAGATCGTGCTTTTGATAACTCCACGGCGACGGCGATGGGGGCCGAAGGAACCGGAGGAAAAGGGTCTCATAAAAAAAATTTCAAGGAAATCGATCAATTCAGTTCTTTTACTCTTTGTGGTTGGTTTAAAACAGAAAATGCCCCTTTAGGCGGCGGAGCCCGACTCTTTCGTAACGGAGGGTATGTGCTTTATGGGGAGAAAGGAAGTTTGGTCTTGTTACTGATCAAGGAAAACGAGCACCACCAGGTTT
>JAZKBH010000268.1:2211-13501 GCA_040388725.1 Verrucomicrobiota bacterium | reverse complement strand
CGAGCATGGGAGGAGACGAAATCCTGGGTTTTTTTTGCGGTCACGTATGATGGGCAAAATTCGGAATCGAATGTTAAATTTTACTATGGGGCCCCTACAAAGCCAGTGGTTCTGATTTCTTCAAAATTGAACAGAATCGACTCTCTCATCGCCGATAGTATTTCCCTAGAGCTTGGAAATGATTCTGTCGGGGGAAAGGGAGAAATGAATCGTCCCTTTCAAGGGTTGCTGGATAACCTGAGAATCTACGGATCGGCTTCCGATTCATCGGGGGTTCTTTCTTTGGAAGACTTGGAATTACTTCGCCAAAAAGATATTGAAAACAAACATTAGAGAGCATGGAACAATTGAGCGATTTTGAACAAGAGTGGAGCGGAGGCGATATTGTTTAAAAGTCTATTGAGGTTATTTTGCATAGGAACATCTGCTCCGCTTAATTCAAAATTTTATCTATGAATCCCTCTCTAAAAGAAAATCATAAAATCAATTTAACGAGACCCTTTTTTGGAAATGGATTTCAAGTGAAAAAATACGGAAAACAACGGACAATTTTTTTAATTATTTTTTGTCTGACATTGGGATGGACGTCGGTTTGGGCCAAAACATTTAAGGTAGAAAAAATAAATGGAAGGCCTCAGATTACGATGGATGGAACGCCCATTAGTCCAAAAATGTTCTATGGGTATACCTCCGTAACACGCGCAGGAGTTGTTCCCATCGATTCCGAGTGGAAAGAAGTCTCTTTTGAATTTACGGCTCCTGAAACAGACAACCAAGCGGAGGTTGTTTTTCGAGTGGGAGACGATCCCTGTGAATTTAAATTTGATGATTTTTCGGTCAGTGATCTTACCGATTCGCGATTGGTGGTAGAAGATCGTTTTGATGGCGGCAGTGGATTTAAAGACCCGTGGGTTTTGTGGACTTCAGGAAAAAGTGCTCCGATCACCACGAAAATCCAGGGAGGTTTAGGGCGAAATGGTTCGGGAGGATTATCCGTTATCCTCGGAAATAGCCCTGAAACAAAAGGATTCCATTTTTTTTACAAAAACATCCCTTTGACTTCGGGGCATCATTACAAAGTGACGATTTGGGCCGCTGCAAAAGGAAATAAGCCGCTTAAAATGGAGGTCAGACATCAAGGGGAGGGTTATCGAAGTTATGCTTCATTACCGCTCGCATTCACAAGAGAAGTGCAAATGGCTGCCGAGCAAAATGTTCCGTTTGTAAGCTTGGATGTTCCGATCTGTTGGACGGAAGAAGGAACAACGCTTGATTTTTCGCAGGCATTCAAAGCCTGTCAGGAAGTATTAGATGCAAATCCCAAAGCTTATTTGATTCCTCGGGTCAGCGTGGAGCCGAAAGAATGGTGGCGCAAACTGAATGGCGGACATTTGGTCCGGTTTGATGACGGTCAAAACGCTCCGTATGTTTCGATTGCTTCACCGAAGTTCAAGCATGAGGCGGGGGACGCGCTTCGGAGGTTTATTCAAGCCTTGGAGGCCAAGTTTCCGGATAACATTGCGGGGTATCATGTGACGGGGCAAAATACCGGCGAATGGTTTTATCCGAATGCCTGGGCGCAACGTCTGAGCGGGGACGAAGAAGAGATGAAAAATCTCTGGCGAGCCCGTTTTGAATCCGAGCTTCCCACGCCAAAAGAGCGACGTATGGCGGGAAGCAGCGGCATTTTAGATCCTGTAAAAGAGAAGAAGATTGTCGATTTGAATGTGTTTCGCCAGGAACTGATGGCTGATACGATTTTGGAGTTTGCGAAAATTGTGAAGGAAGAGACCGCAGGAAAACGATTAACGCTCTTTTTCTATGGATATACATTTGAATGTTCCAATTGTTTTCACGGGCCTGCGTCTTCGGGACATTATGCGGTTCGTAAAATTTTGAAGAGTCCGGATGTCGATATTCTGCTGGCCCCTTTTTCTTATAGTAATCGTCAGAAGGGCGGTGGCGGGAGCTGTATGTCGGCTGCGGAAAGTATCAAACTCGCGGGGAAACTTTGGTTAAATGAGGATGATACCTGCACGTATCTGGCTTCCAAGATTCCCTTCAAATATCCCGGCTTAAAATCGGGTGTGGATAACGTGGAAGACACCTTGCATCTCCTCAGACGAAATATGGGACAAATCCTGAGTCGGCATTTTGGATATTGGTGGATGGATTTGGGAGCGACCGGATGGTTTGATGATCCTGTTTTATGGAAAGATCTGGGGAATTTTACGGAGATCGAAAAAAGTCTTTCGCTCGGAGAAAATCTTTTTAATCCCGAAGTCTCATTGGTCATCGATGAAAAAAGCATGTTACTCGCTCCTGCCAATGGAGCGGTGGAACAAACGCTGACGCCTTTGATTTATGAATCCCGCGAAAAAATCGGCAGAGCGGCGTTTCCATATGCGCAATATCTCCAGGATGATGTGATCTCCAATCCGGTTGCCTCAAAATTATTCATTTTTCTGAACTCGAATTGGGTTTCCAAAGAAAATGTGGAAGCTTTTAAAAATAGTATTCAGGGAAAGAGTGTGATTTGGTGTTGGGCTCCCGGTTATGCGAATGAAGATGGACTGTCATCCAAAGGAATTACAAAATTGACCGGCTTTGAAGTGAAGATGATGGCCGAGAGTACTTTGGCGCATGCCAAAGCGACGGAGAAAGGGTTGGCCGTCGGTTTACCGGCAAGCTTTGGTTCTGAAAAAGCGATCGGAACTCTTTTCTCGGTGATTCCTGAAAAAACGGATGAAGTTTTGGGAGTGTTGGAGGATGGCTCTCCTGCCGTTGTGATGAGAAGAAATGCCAATGGAGGAGTTTCCTTATTCTGCTCCGTACCGGATCTTCCCACAGAATTAATTCGATTTGTGGCCAAAAACGCGGGGGTCCACCTTTATGCAAATTCGGATGCCCATGTGTGGGCTAATGGACCTCTTCTTTCGATTCATTCGACCGGAGAAGGAAGCCTCGATCTAAATCTTCCTCAGAAATCAAAAGTTTTCGATCTCATCACGGGGACTGTGGTCGGTGAGGGAAAAACCATCCATTTGGTGACCCATTTTGGGGAAACCCGGCTTTTCAAGGTTCAGAAATTAGAAGGGGGCGGATAAATCTTATTTTTTACGTGATTATACTTAAAAATCATGGCAGTTTATGGAGGCCATGGATAGACGATGTTGCGCTCTCGCTTTTTTGTTCATAGCGAGCTTCCTTTCTGCCCAAACCTGGCAAGCGGGGACATCGGATTGGAATACGGCGGGAAATTGGACAACCGCAAATGTTCCCGATACCAACGTGGAGACCGCCACTTTTTCCACAACAGGAAATACGACCGTTGATTTAAGTTCCGATACCACCGTTAATATCATTAATTTTGGCGCCAATTCGCAGGCTTATACATTTCAAAGCGCGGCGTCCAAAACATTGACGATTGATGTCAATGCCGCTGCAAATACCAACGTTTTTTCGACCACAGCGTCGAGTGGAGCTCTTATTTTTAATCATAATATGGCGGTTTTGGATTCGAATGCGGGGGGTGGAGTCAATACGGCTCAGTTCGCGTTGGCCTCAGGATCGAGTGTGACCCTGAATGGAACGTTGTCGTTGGCAGCAAGTGAAAACGTCAGTACAACGGGGGTGGGAACCGGTTCCTTATTTGTCAATGGATCTGTCGATTTTGGAAGCGTGAATTCCCAGGTTGATTTGGGAGGGTCATCGGGAACATTCATCTTTTTTAATCCTACAAGCGTTACAGGATCCAACGGTCAAATTCGTTCACTTTCGAACACCGGAGCCTTGTATCTGATGAACGATTTTACAAACGGGCGTTTAAATGTGGGGGCGACGGGAGCAGGGAGCCCTATTGGAAGGATGTATTTAAGAACGGGGGGGATGACGATGTCCCGCGACTTTACTTTTAACAGTGGGACAGGAGGTGTCGGAGCCATGACGTATGGTGCGGATATGACCAATGGAGGGACGGCGACGCACAGTGGGACGATCACGATTTCAACAGGAGCGGGGGCGGGAACATACACCAACAATCTTGAGGCGACCGATGCCAACGATGTAATGGATATTACGGGGGTGATTACAGGGACCCAAGTTTCGGGAACAACCAACCTTAAAAAGGTGGGAAACGGAACAGTGAAGTTGAGCGGGACGGCAGCAAACACCTTTGCCAGCGGCGCAGGCACAACGACGCTGGAGGTGGCGGCCGGAATTTTGGCACTGAATAAAACAGCCGGATTGGATGCGATCACGAATGTCACGACCACGGTGGATAGTGGGGCGACCCTACGATGGGACGCATCGAATCAGGTGAATAATTCGACGGCGATGGTTTTAAATGGCGGAACACTGAACTTCAATGGCAATAGTGAAACGATGGGAACACTGGCTGCCAGTGCGAATTCGTTTATTAATTTTGGAAGTGGAACTTCGGCCATCGTTTTTGCCGATAGCTCCGGAACGCTCACGGCCAATTCCGTTTCACTCAGTAATTATAGTATTGGATCGGATACACTTCGTTTCGGGGCAGCCGCAGGAACCGTGACCGTGACCCGGCTTGTGTTTGCCGACTTCGGAGGATTTACGGGAGAAAACATCGGAAATGGATTTATTATTCCGGATTCGACTAAAACGACAATCACCGGAAACGATATTCTTATTTTTGCCAACGTGACGGGAACCAATGGTGTGAACCAAACCGGAAGTGGAGTCATGACCGTGACAGGAACAAACACGGCGTCAGGGGATGCGGTGGTAAGCAATGGAACGCTCGTCATCGGAACCGTCGCAGGTGGAAACTGGGCGGGAAATGTGATTGTGAATGGCGGAATCTTAAAAGGAAGAGGAACGGTATCGGGGAATTTAACCGTGAATAGCGGAGGGACCTATAGTCCGGGAAACTCTCCCGGGATTCAAACCGTCGGAAGTTTGACCCTCAATTCTGGAAGTAACACGATGATCGAAATCGATGGAGCCACGCCGGGATATGGATCGGGATTTCATGATCAAATTTTCGTCACCGGCGCAGCGGTGATTAATTCAGGAGCAACTCTGACTCCCCAGACGATCTTTAATGGCTCAAGTGGGTATGCGCCCAGTGCCGGGCAAAAATTTATCGTACTCACTTCCGGAGGTCTTACCGGTCAATTTACGACAATCGACAACTCCGGAAATTCTTTGGGATTAATGTTTATCCCCGCTTACACCTCAACCGAGGTGGATCTCTATGCGACCTACGCTTCGATCGCAAGCTCTCTTCCGGGTCTGAATGCCAATCAAAGACGAATCGCACGGGTCATCGATACGTTCCAGCCCACCCAACTTGATTTTTCAGCGACGGCCTCCAATAGTGCCAAGATTTATAGAGGCTTAGCCGTTTTGAATGATAACGGAATCAAAGAAGCTTTAAACGAGTTGAGCCCGGAAAAATTTGTAGCGATGAATAGCAGCATGACTTCCTTGGCACTCATGAACAGTTTAGGAACACAGAACCGCTTAACTCAACTTCGCAACGGGGATCGGGGAGTCAGTCTCAATGGAATTAGTCTCCGAACATTGGAAGGAGACTACGAGTACGAATCTTTGGCTTTGGATCAGGGAGCGATGTTAGTTCAAAAGAAAAAAGATAATTTAAAGAACAGTTTTTTTATCAATACAACGGGAAGCTATGCGGAGGTCGATTCGAATGAAAACAGAATGGGATTTGAAAATCGTTTGGGCGGGATCACCATCGGACTCGATCGTGAAATCACGCCCCATCTGACTTTGGGAGTTTCCTTGGGTCAGGGCTATTCCAATGCGGTGCTGAATGGCGGGGGAAATTTGCAAACCTATTCGGAAAGATTTGGAATTTACGGAGGGTATCATCAAGGAGGTTTTTATTTTAACAACACACTTTCGGGGGGAACGAATCATTTTGAGAGTAAAAGAAAAATTAACTTTTTAGGAGAGAGCGCAAGCGGCGAGACGCAAGGCTGTGACCTAAGCGGTCAAACGCAGCTGGGGGTCGATTTTCAAAGTCGTGATTGGGTTTGGGGACCGACGGGGAGAATCAACTATGGGTATCAAGCGATTGATCGTTTCCAAGAAAGCGGGTCCGTGGCAGCGCTTCAAGTTGCGGATCAGAATTCAACGCAACTGGAAACGGGATTGGGAATGAGAGTCAGTCGTCCCTTTCAGTACAAAGGCTGGAAATGGATCCCCGAAGCGCATCTTCTGGGATCGTATGAATGGTATCAGCCCGGAAAAATTCAGGCTCGATTTTCAGCGGGAGGAGACGCTTTTAGCGTTGCTCCTGAAGGCGCAGGCCAAACGATGATCATCCCGGGGACCGGGATGAACCTTTTTTTTGACGAACAAAACTCCATTCATTTGAACTACGAAGTCCGCGTCAATTCTTCCTCCCTCTCCCACCAGCTTGATTTAGGCTGGCTTTTGAAGTTTTGATGCGCAGGAAAGATCCTCCGTTGGTAAAGAGAGATCATTTTGCTGATCGGAAGAGGGGGTGGCTAAGGGAGAGTGCATCGATTTCCAGGATCGAAATACCCGCATCATAAAAATAAAAGCCAAAAAGAATAAAATAAAACTCCAGGCAAGGATGAGTCTATAATTTCCCGAGGACAAATCAATGACCTGTCCGATGACCGAGTTAAAAAAGATGAGCGCTCCATATCCAAATACATTCATCCCGGATGAGAATTGACCAAATTTTTCTTTTGGAAAAATGAAGATGGCGGTGGTGACCGAACCAAGCCCCCACGCGACCGTGGGGAGGGTGCTTACGATGGAAAAAAACAACCATCCTCTTTCTTCGTGGACCCAGAAATAAGCGACGATCATGCTAAAAGAGGAGCCCAGCGCGCCATAAATGGAAACGAGAATGGGATTGGATCGATCGCAAACCCAACCGATACCGAAATAAAAAACAGCCGTTGCAAGAGATCCCCATGCAAAGATTTGTCCGATGGTATTCATTTCCAGACCAAGGGTTTCCTTGGAAAAGAGCATTAAAAAGGGGCCGCTACTGGCGATGGCCGCGATCGTCAGCGTGTTGGCGATAAAAAAATTTCTATACATCGGGGTTCTGAGACATTCGTTAAAATATCTTCCAAACGATTTGAGGGTGCTTTGGACGGGGATCTCTTCCGGGGGGAGATATTCCTCTTCCTTGATTTTGAAACACATGACCAAAAAAATAATCGTGTATAATACACCTACTCCGACACACACCTCTTTTCGATGGTCGAGGACATAGGGAAAGACATACCAGAGAAAGAGGCAGGTACTCAACGTGCCCACAATTCGAAACCATGATAAAAATCTTCCTATAATGTCATGAGGAACAACATCTCGTACAAGCCAATTGAAAGCATTGACCAGAACCATATTAAAAAAATGGAAAATAACGACCAGGAGACAAAGCAAACCGAGAATGACGGATGTTTGGCTGAGTTTCGGAATGAAGGGGGAGGTGATGGTCGTGTGAATCCATTTTCCGATTTCCGGAGCGAACCCGATTAAAATAAGAGAGACCGTGGTGATGGGGGCGGTCCAGAGAAGAAAAGGAATCCGTCTTCCGAGCTTACTTCGATAACGATCACTCCACCGGCTGATACCGGGCAAAAAGAAGAAATTTACAATACCGGCAATGCTTCCGGTCGTGACACCGATCATAAAATTTGAGGCTTGAAGTTCCTTCAGATAGAGCGGAATGAATCGGCTGAAGATTGATTCAAAAAATACGAGGGCAAAATCCCCCCCGAGAAGCCACATAAATAAAGTAAGCAATTTTTTTGAAGGAATCAGGGTGGAAGGGGTTTGAAAAAAGGAGGGAGGGCAGGCAGGCATGGGTTTGAGAGGGTTAAAGTAAGTTAATTTCTAAATTTTTTTGAACAATATCATCAGGACGCCAAAAATATTCAAAAACGCTCATGCGTAAAAATGGGTTAAAAAGATTTTATATTTTCTTCTTCTCAGAACAGCGTTTTTTTTGAAAAATTAAAGTGATGAGCACTTCTTTTATTCATGACGATTTTCTTCTGGAAACAGCGGAGTCCCGAGAGCTCTATCATCGCTATGCGGCTCCTCAGCCGATTATAGATTACCATTGTCATTTAAATCCCCGGGATTTGGCCGAAAACAAACGGTGGGAAAATCTCACGCAGATGTGGTTGCTGGAGGATCACTATAAATGGCGGGCGATGAGAACGGCCGGAGTCGATGAAAAATATTGTACGGGCTCGGCTTCGGATCTCGAAAAATTTGAGGAATATGCGCGGATCTCGCCCCTTCTTCTCCGTAATCCGCTTTATCATTGGAATCACCTTGAACTAAAGAACTATTTTGGCATCAGCGATCGGTTACTGAACGCGGAAAATGCAAAATCGATTTGGGAGAGTGCCCATCAAACCATTCGGGATCCCGGTTTTTCTGCCTGGTCTATTTTGGAAAAATCACGAGTGGAAGTGATTTGTACGACCGACGATCCGACCGATTCCTTAGAATGGCATCGTCAGATTGCCGCTGAAAACAAATGCCCCGCAGCGGTCTATCCGACATGGAGACCTGATTGGGCGTTGGCGATTGATCGGCCCGATGTCTTTAAACGATGGATTCGAAAACTTTCGGAAGTCTCATCGATCTCCATCTCGGATTTAGATTCACTTCTCCTCGCCTTACAGAATCGCCATGATTTTTTTGAGAAACATGGGTGTAAGCTTTCCGATCGAGGGATCGAAACCATCTGGTCTTCCGATTGTACGATTGCCGAGGCGCGTCTGATTTTCAAAAAAGCGCTGGGAGATGAGGCGCTCTCTCTTTTAGAGATGGAAAAATATAAATCCTATCTTCTTCACGAGCTCGCGGTGATGGATGCCCAAAAGGGATGGACGATGCAAATTCACTACGGCGTGATTCGGAACAATAATTCACGGATGCTGAAAAAATTCGGACCCGATGGGGGATTCGACTCCATGACCGATCGCCCTGCCGCGCAATCGATGGCACGATATTTCGATCGCCTGGATGTGATTGAAAAGCTTCCGAAGACCATTATTTATAATCTCAATCCCGGCGATAATGAAGTCGTCGCGACGATGATTGGCAATTTTCAGGAGGGTTCCATTCCCGGAAAACTTCAGATGGGAAGTGGCTGGTGGTTTCTCGATCAACGCGATGGGATGAAACGTCAAATCGAAGCGCTTTCTCAGCTTGGACTTCTTTCGTGTTTTGTCGGCATGCTGACCGATAGCCGATCCTTTCTCTCGTATACGCGGCACGAATATTTTCGTCGGATTCTCTGTGATCTTCTGGGAGAGGAAATGAAGCGAGGAATTCTTCCTCGCGATATGCCACTGGTAGGATCGATGGTTTCGAAGATTTGTTATTCGAATGCTAAAAATTATTTTAAGTTTAATCGATAATTCTAAAGGTTCTGCTCTCAAATTAGGACTGGAGATAAGTGAAGATATAGATGCCTAATCTAAAAAATACAACTTAGGGCCATCTTATACTTTCTTTTTTGACCCAGGGTCACTTTATGGGTTAAAACCGTTTACTCTGGAAGGTGCCACATTATGGGTAAAACTAGTGTCAGGATATGGGTTCAGCCACACCATCATGTGACTGGAAGCATAAAGTAAGGGAAGTTTAGGTTGATTTTGATGAATCTTAAATCAGCGATTTTTCGGGAGGATAAATGGAGTTCACGCTATTTCCATTCTAAGTCTTTCGCAAGAGCGGTTTTTAGTTTTTCATTCATCATTTGATGAGTTTTTAAGCTAGGATGCCATTGTGCTCCTATCCCATCAGATTCTTTCTGAGTTTCAAACTCAAGAGGTTGTACTTTAATGTCCCCTTCTGTCTGAAAGGTTGAAATAATAGTTCTTAAATAACTTTGCAAAGTCGTGAGTGGTTTCCAGGCAGGGCCATCGCTTATCATTGGGCCACTTGAGCAATAGATGATGGCGTTTGGATAATGAGTTCGAATCTTTTTGACAAAGTTTATATAAGCCTTTGTCCATTCTTTTTCGTCAGGATTTTCTTTTCTAAAATCATTCGTTGCTAAGTTAATTACTACGGCGTCTGGAATCCATTGTGTGAAATCCCACTGGCTTTCAGGACTGTTAGGCAAAATCCTTTCGTATAGCTCAGGGATTGTATTGTCAGGCCACATTTTTTTTCCAGACCAGGCTACGCATAGGTATTCCGCATTCAATTGGCGCGCGGCTAGAAAACCATAAGTAAGTGATGCATTTTCTGTCTCAGGGGTAAAAGGGGCCTCTTTTGAGGTGGCTTCATTGCCAAAACCGCAGCTGATCGAATCCCCTATCACTTCGATTCTCCGACTTAAAGGTTTAGAGGGGAGAGCTCTTCCATTTCCAATAAGTTTAAATCCTAGGAATTGGGTGACTCCGACGCGCGCTTCAGTTCTTTTCACTAACTCGATGGTGTGACTTGTTTCGGGAAGATCGGTTGCCAAGGGATAGGTCTGTCTTCCTTCCTGAAGCGGAATTACTATAGTTGCCACTCCATCCACGAAAACTTGCCAATAACTTTGCCCCTGTTCCTGGAATACGGCTTCGATATTTTTGCCTTCAAACTGGAGTTTTATACTACTTGCTGACCAAGCACACTGAGGTCCTGCGGGATCCTTAAAATCAAAGCGACCAACGTATCGAATGTTTGAATCATGAGGAGTTATAACAACCGAAAGATCTTCAGCAGAGGCAAGCGAAAAAAATCGTAAAAAGAATAATATTAGAATAAATATTTTCATTCGACGTTATATAGTCTGATTAGACGAGTGTTTTGAAATTGACGTGCATCCTGTTATTTAAAACGTTCACATCAAAGAGTATTTTCTAATACAAGGAGGGGCATTTTAATAGAGGATGAATTAGGGATTTAAAATTTTGTATGGATCTGTGTTTTACAGAAAAGAGGTTTGGAATTTACTTCGCCCAAACAAAACGATGATTCCCATAGCCAAACCCAAATACAAAAAGGAAGGCTCAGGAATCACGGTTACGGTAAAATTATCAATATAAATATGTTCCTTTCCCTCCTTTTTTTCTCACCTTTTTGTTTGCGTAAAGCAATCAAAAATTTCAAAGATTGAGTTTGTAAATTAAAAGGTTGAGTTAAATCAGACTCATTTATCACTTGAATTGCTTCTTCAATTTCATTCACAACCAAATAATTTCTTCCCATACATCTACATATATTAAAGAGAAAATTAATTAGAATTTTGAAAAAGAGTTTTTTTCACCAATTTGCTTTTTTA
>JAZKBH010000268.1:0-2201 GCA_040388725.1 Verrucomicrobiota bacterium | reverse complement strand
AATTCTAGGCCAAAATAAGAAAATTGATTCGTAAGAGGAGAAGTATCGCTTCCTGTGGCAGATGACAAACCGTCAATGTTACAAGCAAGATTTAATCCAGAGACATCACGAGAAATAGAAAGCGTTGCCGAGTGCGATGTGATACCGCTGACAATAGAAGCTCCTGCCGTACCAAAATTCACAATCCCATTAGGCGCTGTTCCTCCTAAAATTTCATCTCCAGCCGATTCTTTATGTAAACTCAAACTTGAGCCTGCAGCACCTGGATTTAAGTTGGCGCCATAGCCAGCATCATTAAATCGTATTCCGCTTTCGCTCCCATCACTTGTTTGGGGTGTTCCTCCATCATCAAAAATTCCAAAGCGTAATCCTGCTCCAGAACTTGTAGGGGCAGTATTATAACGATAGTTAAATGAAACTGTGATTGTATCCCCAACTCCAAGTTGAGTATTTGAACCGAAGAGGCCCACAAGTCCTCGAAACGTTCCCCCTGTTGAAAATTTGAGAGCATTACCAGATCCAATCCCGGCACTATCATCAGCAACAGCAACACTTGAAGTTGTTGTAAGCATTAGCCAATTCATATCAGCAAGATCTGCGCCGTTCGTTCTACCGCCATCAGTAAATGTGTCGTTGATGATCGAGGCGGAAAAACTAGGGACTAACATCAATCCAACAATTAAAGAGATTTTTAATCCGGTAAATTTTGATTTCGAATTTTTCATTATTTAATTCTAATCTCGTTGAAGATAAACGGTAGGATTATGATGTTTTCTCAGTTAAATAAAATAGGCTCAGGGAAAAGTTATTTTGAAATATTTTTTATTTTATAGGAGTGAATGAAAAGGAATAAGGAATGTGGGTAAGTTAAAAAGACTTTCTTTATTTAGTTCAAAAAATGTTCTGCAGGATCTGAAGATTCACATGGATTATTGACCTGACCCCTTGAAATGGCACACAAATAAAATAGAGTTTGGCATCCAAAAAGGAGCCAAAGATGAAGAGAAGTCGTTTTAGCGAAGAGCAAGTGGTAGGGATATTGAGGGAGGGTCAGTCGGGGATGAGCGTGAAAGCGTTGTGCGCAAAGCACAACATCAGCGAGCCGACGTATTACCAGTGGAAGAAGAAGTACGGGAGCATGGAAGTGAGTGATGTTCGTCAGATGAGGTCGTTGACCGAAGAGAACGCGCAGATGAAGCGATTGATTGCGGAGCTGGTGATGCAAAACGACATATTGAAAGCGGTGAACGCAAAAAAATGGTAAGCCCGTCCTCGAAGAGACGGGCGCTCAAGTTCATCGAGGAAGAAGGCTATGGAGGCAAGGCGATAGCCTGTCGTGCGTTGAGCTTATCCCGCAGTAGTGCTTATCGATTAAAGAAGCAAAGCGTCGAACAAAGGCGGATTCGAAAAGAAGTCGTCGAGCTCTCTCAAAAACATCCTCGATACGGTTACCGAAGGGTCACGGCTCTTTTAAGGCGTGAGGGATGGAAGGTGAATCCGAAGCGCGTTCAGAGACTTCGACGCGAAGAAGGCTACAAAGTGAGCAAGCGTCAGAGGAAGATGAGACGTTTGGGAGAGAGTACAGGAAAGAGACAGGAGGCTTCTAAGCCGAATCACGTATGGAGTTGGGACTTTGTGGAGGATCAAACAGAGCAAGGAACAAAACTTCGAATGCTCACGCTCATGGATGAGTATACGAGACAGTGTTTAGCGATCCATGTGGGATGGAGTATCAGGGCAGTTGAAGTCATCACGATCGTGGAAGCTGCAATCAAATGCTACGGAGTCCCGGAGCATATCCGAAGCGACAACGGGCCTGAGTTCATTGCCTATGCGATCAAAGATTGGCTGACAGCAAGGAATGTAAAAACCATCTACATCCAACCGGGAAGTCCTTGGGAAAACGGACATATCGAAAGCTTTCACGATAAGTTCCGGGATGAATGCTTGAATCGGGAAATCTTCGGATCACTGCTGGAAGCAAAAGTGGTGGTGGAACAATGGAGAATGGAATATAATCAGGATCGTCCGCATAGTTCATTGAGGTATAAAACCCCCGATGAGATGGCGAAAAGCTATCTGACTTCGCTTCGGCCTCCGGCCTTCGCTACGCCAGATAGCTTGAATCAAAACATCAAACAAAACAGAAACAAAAAGACCAAACTCTACTTTTGATCTGTGTCACTCATGGGGTCAGGTCA
>JAZKBH010000267.1:0-3787 GCA_040388725.1 Verrucomicrobiota bacterium | reverse complement strand
TTTAATCTCCATCTGGATTGTATTGTTTCCCCATGAAAATCCGAGTTTTTCCTCTTGGCGTTCTTTGCCTTTCCCTTGGCGGTTCAACATATCTTTTCATGAAATTTAGGTGGATAACAGAAGAAAGGCAGCTAGAAATTTTCCTATGCGAAGCATGACCGGATATGGAAAAGGACGCGTGGTTTTTCAAGGCCAGCAGATCAGCGTGGAGTTGAATGCGGTGAATCGGAAACAGGTGGAGATTGCGGTCTCCCTTCCGAAGCTTCTTTCCGAGCTTGAGCCCCGTCTTCGAGATGAAGTCAATTCCCGGGTTTCGCGGGGACGCGTGAATGTCTCTGTCGCGCTTCATGGAATTCCGACAAACACAAAGGCCTCTTGGATTAATGAAGATGCCGCAAAGCGTTATGCGGAAGAATTAAAACGACTTGCTAAAAAATTGAAGCTGTCGGGCGAAGTCACTTTACACGATGTCTTGCGAGGCCCTGGAATTGTTTTGGAGGAGAGTGTCACGCTCGATGCGGAATCGATCTGGAAACCGCTTCATGGCGCTTTGGAAAAAGCGTTGGATCAATTCCAAAAAATGCGTGAAAAAGAAGGAGCTCATTTAGCGAAAGATTTAAAGGCGCGCTTTACTCTTCTTCGTCAGGAATTGACCAAGATTGAAAAACAATCGCCCGAGGTGATGAAGCGTTACCGCCAAAATTTAATCGAAAAAATTAAAAAAGCCGATTTAGAGATTGATGAAAAAGATGAGCGACTTCTTAAAGAGATCGTCTTTTTTTCAGATCGTTCGGATACCTCGGAAGAGATGACTCGCTTGAAGAGTCATTTTGCTCAGGTTGAGCAAACGTTCGGAAAATCGGAGCCGGTCGGTCGGACCTTGGATTTTATGATTCAGGAGATGAATCGAGAAGTGAATACGATCGGAAGTAAGGCGAATGATTTGACGATTTCTCAATCGGTGGTGGTTATGAAAACAGAGCTGGAGAAAATTCGAGAACAGATCCAGAATATCGAGTAAGTATGATCGCGGTAACGAATAATCAAAAACATCAGTTTGAGCGCCAAGGGATTCTCTTCGTGGTTTCGGCCGCAAGCGGAACGGGAAAGTCGACGCTTTGTGATAGTCTTCGTCATTCTGATAATTTTATTTATTCGGTCTCTTGTACGACCCGAAAACCGCGTCCGGGGGAAATTGAAGGGGAAGATTATTTTTTTCTCTCCAAAGAAGAATTTGAAAGACGAATCGCGGCGGATGGTTTTTTGGAGTATGCTCCCGTTCACGATAATTATTATGGAACGCCGAAGGCCCCAGTAATCGAGGCTCTCAAAAATGGGACGGATGTTTTGTTGGATATCGATATCCAAGGAGCGGAACAGATTCGTCGCTGTACGGATCCCATTATTCAAGGTTCTTTAGTTGATGTCTTTATTATTCCTCCCACCTTTGAAGAATTAGAACGCCGACTTCGCAAGCGAGGAACGGAATCTGAGGAACAAATTCAATTACGTCTCAAGACTGGTCGAGAAGAGATGAAGGTTTGGAAGAGCTATCGCTACACGATTTTGAGCGGTTCGATGGAAGAAGATTTAACGAAGTTTCGTGCAATCATGCGAGCCGAACATTACCTTAGTTCACGTTTAACCCTTTTATAGGACTCCCATGAAATCCGATCGTCCCCGTCTTGTCTTAGGTGTCACTGGTTCCATTGCGGCTTTCCGCTCTGCGGATCTGACGAGCGCATTGACTCAAGCGGGAATTTGTGTCGATGTGGTCATGACGCGAGAAGCGACCAAGTTTATCACGGCGCTGACGCTCGAGTCTCTCTCGAAACGCCCCGTGATCACGGTAGAGGATGAACCGATCTTGGAAGGAATTCCGGCCCATATTGCTTTGGCGGATTCAGCCGATTTAGTCTTAGTGGCTCCTGCCTCTGCAAATTTAATCGCGCAAGCGGCTCTCGGTTTATCGGGTGAAGTTTTGACCTCGTTACTTTTAGCGACGCGCGCTCCCATTTGGATGGCTCCTGCGATGAATGGAAAAATGTGGGAGCATCCTGCGACGGTTTTAAATGTCAGTACGCTCAAGTCGCGTGGGGTTCAATGGATTGGTCCAGAATCCGGGCTGCTTGCTTGTGGTTATGAGGGAACGGGTCGAATGGCGACGGTGGCCGAAATTTCTCAGCGAGTGATCGATTTTCTGAAGCCTCAAAAGCAAAAGACAATTTAACCGCAGAGGACGCTGAGTAACGCAGAGAAATCCAATGAATGTTGTTTCTACGAATACTTCAGGTTTAAAACCTAAAAAATGATTTTAAGGTTTTCCTCTGTTACCTCCGTTTCCTCTGCGGTTAAATTGTCTTTTTTGTTTTTCTCTTTTGCTCTTAGTTTTTTCTTATGAACGCCTTACCTCATTTTGCCCGGATTGTGCCGGAGCTTTCATTGGATCGGGCGTTTGATTACTCGATTCCTGCCTCTTTACGGAGCAAGGTGAAAGTCGGTTCGAAAGTGAAGGTTCCGTTTCGGAATCGAACGCTGGTCGGATTTGTTTTGGAGCTCAGGGAGACCGCAGAAGTCGAAAAGACGAAACCCATTTTAGAAGTCATTGGGGAGGAACCGTATTTGCCTGCGTCACTCCTCGAAATGGCGCATTGGATGAAACATTATTATTGTGCCTCGCTAGGATCAGTCATGATGACTTTGATGCCGAAATCGGTGCGTCATGCGGATGCCAAATTTAAAGAGCGGCTTTGGATTGCGAAAGTGGAGGGGATTCCGGCGGAGACGGTAGCGAAAGAAATTCACCGTTCGAGCAAGCAGAAGGAAGCTTGGGATTTTCTTTTAATGAAAACCGAGGGATGGGTGAGTGATCTTTCGAAAGAATCGGGAATTTCATTGGCAGTTTGGCGAGCCTTGGAAGACCGGGGATTTGTTTCGATTCATGCTAAGACCGAGGAACGGCTTCCGTGGATGGAGATGCCTTTGCAACCCTTCTTACCCCTGACGCTTCACGAGGAACAACAAGTGGCGTTGGATCTTATTTTAAAAGAGATGAAGGATCCACAGCCGAAGCCCATTCTTATGCATGGGATTACGGGAAGTGGGAAAACCGAGGTTTATCTTCAGGCGATTCATGAAGTGATCCGTGTTGGAAAAAGAGCGATTGTTCTGGTTCCTGAAATTTCTCTGACGCCGCAAACGATTGAACGATTTCATGGGCGATTTTTGGGTGAGAAAATTCGTATTGCCGTTTTGCATAGTCATCTTTCGGATGGGGAGCGCCATGATCAATGGCATCAGATTCGAGAAGGGCGGGCGCAAATCGTGATCGGAGCGAGGTCTGCTATTTTTGCGCCGATGCCGGATTTAGGGTTAATCGTGGTCGATGAAGAGCACGAGAGTTCTTATAAACAGGAAGAGAGTCCTCATTATCATGCACGAGATCTCGCCGTTTTACGGGGGCATCTTGAAAAAATCCCGGTCGTTTTGGGCTCTGCAACGCCCTCGCTTGAGTCGATGCTTCGAGTCGAGGAAGGGAAATATCGGAAGGTACGTCTCAATCGTCGAGCGGGAGTGGAGAGTTTGCCGACGATTCATTTGGTGGATTTGAAAAAGGATTTTGGAAAGAAAGGCAAAAAGCAATCGATGCTCTCCGAGACATTGGTGACGGCGATTCAAGCGCGTTTGGATCGTCAAGAGCAGTCGCTTCTTTTTCTCAACCGACGTGGCTATTCTTCGTCGATCCAGTGTCCTCAATGTGGTGTGGCTCAAGAGTGTTCTCATTGTT
>JAZKBH010000266.1:1324-1862 GCA_040388725.1 Verrucomicrobiota bacterium | reverse complement strand
ACTCACTCCACGGCTTTCAGGATTTCATCGCAGAATGCTCCTCTGCGTCGGCATGGTTCTGCTTGCGATCTCTTTTTATCCCGATGCGCCTCAAAGTCCATTTACAAAAAAAGGTCACGTTCAAATCACACGAGAAGAAGCCCTGAATAAAGCCTCTCATTTTCTCGAAGAAAAAGGATACAATCCAAAAACTTATCGTTCCCTCGTCCTTATGGATTCGGGAGCAAAACCATCGGAATATCTCACAGAAAGACTTTCATTTGAATCTCTTGCCGAGCATTGGTTTCCTCGGAATGCAGAAATTCTTTATTCCATCCGGTTTTATCGTTTTGAAGAAAAAGAAGAGTTTCAAATTCAACTCCGTGAAAACGGAGACCTCTACCAATGGAAACATCTTCTCCCCCGTGAATCCTCCGGAGCTTCGCTGGAACAAGCTCAAGCTCTCGCCATTGCGGAAAAATATCTCACGCTCGATCAGAAAATAAATCTTCAAAAATGGAAACGTGTCACGGAAGACTTGATCCAACAGGAAAATCGT
>JAZKBH010000266.1:0-1314 GCA_040388725.1 Verrucomicrobiota bacterium | reverse complement strand
TGGGTTTTTGAATGGGAGAATGATTCAGAAAAAATTGACGAGGCCCCTCTCCGCATGGCACTTCGAATTCAAGGGGATGAGCCGATGCTCTTTCGATCGTGGTACAAAATCCCTGAGGCATGGACCCGAGAGCATGAAAAAACCGACTGGCATCAAGTTTTCTCCGAACAAGGTCGCCGTGCTGCGGCGATCATTATTCTGAGTCTTAAAGTATTTCTTTTTATCATCGCTCTGCGGGGTGGACTCATTCCATGGCGTTGGGCTCTCTCCCTCGCCCTGATTCCTTTAACGCTTTGGGGAATTCAAAAAGGAAATATGATCCCTTGGTTTTATCAAGGTTACCTGACGCATCAACCTCACACCTTTTTTACCCTGAATAAAATGGGGGCGTTCGTCATCGGCGCCTTAATCACCTATCTCGCGTCCGTTCTCCATATTGGAGGAATTTTGGGAGTCCTCCGTTTGAACTTTGGATTTCGTCCTCGCCATCTTCTCCTCTCCCTCCGCAACGATCATTCTCAAACCCGAGCGACTCGGATTGTCTGGGTCTTGTTTTATGTCGGCCTCGTCCAAGCCCTTCACTCACTCCAAACGGTAGCGTGGGGTCTTCTTCATCCGATTGATGCGGCCAAGATTACGATTCCGTCTCTCCAATGTTCCATTCCGGGATTGACGGCTCTTTGCGCAGGATTGGATTCCGCTTATGTCACTTTAATCACATGGACGGAACTTCTCGCTGTTGCTTTATGGGTCCGGCGACGATTTTCAGGAGCCCTTCCTCTTCTTATTCTCTGGCTTCTCGTAGAACCGGGACTCGATGCCAAAACATGGCATGAATTTATTCTGAAATCCTTCGTTCTCCGGTTAGATGAATGGGTTCTCTTTTTGTTGATTTGGAGAGTCTGGAAATTTGATTGGGTCCTCATTGTTGCGGCCTGGACGATTCAAAAGTGGTTGAGTCTTGCGATTCTCTTCTGGAATAAAGGGGGTCCTTATCACTCCCAAGCCTATCTTCTCCTCAGTGGGATCTTTATCCTGATGGGACTTCTGAGTTGGACCCGACAACGCTCCGACCAAGTGAGTTACTCTTTGACAAAAAAGTGATGGGATTTCGAACGGTCTCTGGCATAAATCCCAAGATGAGATCCCTCGGATGCCTCTTTCTTCTCTCCATTTTATGGATGGGCTGCGCTCCTTCGCCTTTAGGCACTTCCGACTCGGAAAGTCCTCAAGATCAAAAATGGCTCGTCAGACTCGCCACACTTCGTGTCCGCGATGAAACGATTCTTAAAACCCAAGATAAGGTTCCTCTCA
>JAZKBH010000265.1:7237-13312 GCA_040388725.1 Verrucomicrobiota bacterium | reverse complement strand
TCTATTTATCCAAAAGTTTTGTATTTTAGATCGCAAAAAGATTCTTAATGCAAGATCTGGGTTAAACCCTTAAAAAAATGCTCTTAGTGCCGCGTCGTTGTGTCGTCGTGCGAAACGAATGTATTTATTCTTTTAAGAAATTAAGCGAGCAGCAAGTCGGAGGGCTTCGATCATGCTCTCGGGGTTCGCTTTATTTTTTCCTGCAAGATCCAGGGCCGTTCCATGATCGGGAGAGGTGCGAACCAGAGGAAGTCCCAACGTCACGTTGACCCCGCGATCAAAGGCGATCAATTTAAAGGGGATCAATCCTTGATCGTGATAATGTGCAATGACGCCGTCAAATTTTCCCTGATTGGCGAGATGGAAAACGATATCAGGAGGAAGAGGATCGGAAACATTCCAGCCGGCGAGTCGAAGTTTTTGAGAGGCAGGAAAAATTATTTTTTTCTCTTCGCTTCCAAGAAGTCCATTTTCCCCTGCGTGAGGATTAATTCCCGCCATGGCGATGCGTGGTTTTTTAATTCCTATCTTTTTGAGAAAGGTTCCCAATATTTTTCCTGTTTCGACGATGCGACGAGTACTGATGTTTTGAATCGCATCGGCTAAGGGAAGATGAGCAGTCGTGAGGCCGACGCAGAATCTCTTCTCATAAAAAGCCATCACGGTTTTTTCATCGGAAACCCCGCATTGATAAGAAAAATATTCGGTATGCCCAGGAAAAGAAAATCCGATCGAGGCCATATTTTCTTTGTGAATAGGGGCGGTTACGATCCCTTGGACTGCTCCTGATTTCCAGAGCGAGACGGCTTCTTCCAGCGCGGCCCAGGCAATGGTCGCAGAGGCGGAAGAGAGTTTGGCGGGACGAATGGCGCGAGCTGCCTCTAGGCCAATGACACGGAAATGAATATTGCGGGGAAGCGAAGAGGAACGGAGGGCCTTTTGAATAATCTCAGGGCCGATTCCGGCGGGATCTCCCACGGTGATCGCAATCGTCTTCTTCATTTTCATCGTTTTCTCAGAAAGAGAGGTAAAAGCGAGTAAATATACTTTTTGGCGTCGTTGACTTAAGAAAAAAGAAAATACCATTTTAACCACAGAAAAAAGGCGGAGACACAGAGTTTCAGAGGATAATTCTTGAAATTCCAGCTCGAATCAGAGGAACATTAAAGTTAATCAGCAGACCAACTTTTTTATGGGTCAATTTTAAATAAGTGATGAGCTGAGCTTTATGAATAGGTAATAGATTTTCGAGTGACTTTATTTCTACGATAATGGTGTTCTCAATAAAAAGATCTATTTTTAAATCGGACCCCATATCTTGATTTTTATAAAAAATTGGGACTTTATATTGGGATTCAACCTGTAATCCCTTCTGTTGAATCTCCCACTTCAAACATTTTTCGTAGACCGATTCTAGCAGTCCTGCCCCTAATTGTTGATGTACCTGAAAGGCGGCATCCACAATCTGACCTGTTAAAACATTCAAGGTTTCTATGGGTTTATTTGATAAATCATTCATTAGGTTTGGATAGAAGTCAAAGTCCTCCTCGACAATCTTCCAAAACTCTGTGCCTCCGCCTTTTCTCTGTGGTGAAAATAGTATTTGCCTTTAAGTGGTGGCCTATGTGCCTCGTTGGGTATCTTCCAGCCAACGCCCTCCCAGAAAGCGGATGAGGATGAAACTGAGGATTTTTTATTTTTTCCCTTGGCGTTAGGTCAAGGGGGACTATATTTAAATCAAATATCAACCAAGGATTCAGAATGACCGCAGACACCGTGACCAAAGCGAAACTTATTGCAGATATCAAAGTTGTAATTCAAGACTGCGAAGAAATTTTGAAAGCCACCGCCAGCCAAGCCGGCGAAAAAGCAACCGAGCTTCGTGGTCAAATTTCTCGTCGTTTGGTCGATGCTAAAGCTCGCTTAAGCGAACTCGAAGATGCAGCGATCGAAAAAACAAAAGAAGTCGCACGTGCTGCCGATGAATATGTTCATGAAAATCCTTGGAAAGCGGTCGGCGTTGCTGCTGGCGTTGGATTTCTCATCGGACTTTTGATCCGTCGCCGTTAATTTCGAAGTCGCATGTACCCCTCTGAAAATCCGCAGGGCCCATCCTTCATGGATGCGCTCAAAAATCTAGGAAGTTCATTCGTCTCCCTTTTAGGGACACGCTTGGCACTTCTCTGCACGGAATTGGAAGAAGAACGCGAGCATCTTCTCAGACTTTTTATTCTGGGAGTGATTTCCGTGATCTTCTTTTCACTTGGGCTTGTGACTTTTTCCTTCTTTGTGGTCGTCCTTTTCTGGGATTCCCCTTACCGATTGCAGGCGATTGGAGTCATGTCCTTCGCTTATCTTTTGATCAGTGGAATCGCAGGATGGAAGGTTCGGGATTATTTAAATGCCCGTCCTCGTTTTCTCGATTCCACATTGACGGAACTTGAAAAAGATTGCGACACCTTGCGCAACTAGGAAAAGATGATGAGTGCAAAACTTCGTGAATTAGAGGAGAGAAAGAAATATCTTTCCGATCGTTGTCAGATGCAGCGTGAGACCATTGCTCTTCATTGGATTTCTCTTAGTGATTCTCTTCGTTGGATTACATGGATTACTTCCGCGACTCAAATGATTCGTCGTCATCCGATATTTGCTTCTGCCGCCACAGGGATTGCCTTTGGAATGCAAGGAACGCAATTGCCTGGATTCTTTCAGAAAGCGGTAGGGGTATTTCAGTTGGCGAAGAAAGCATGGAGCTGGTGGAAGAATCGGGAATGAAACGTCAAGAGCGCTGGGTTATTAAAATTGGAAGCGGAGTATTAAGCGATCCTCGTGGACGCTTGGATCACGTTCAGATCAAATCCTTGGTCGATCAAATCGCCAAACTTCATCGCCAGAAAATCGAGCCAGTCATTGTCACTTCAGGGGCAGTCGCCGCAGGGATGGGAATTCTCGGAGTCGCCGAGCGTCCGAAGGTGATTCAAGATCTCCAAGCGTGTGCGGCGATTGGTCAGCCTCAATTGATGCGCGTTTATGAAGAGCTCCTTCAGAAGCATAAACTTCATGCCGCCCAGATTCTTCTCACTTACTTCGATCTCGATAGTCGAAAACTTTTTGCCAACGCTCAAAAAACAATCGAAACCTTAATCGGGCACCATTCGTTCATTCCGATTATTAATGAGAATGATGTGGTCTCTTACGAAGAGATTAAGTTCGGGGACAATGATCGCCTTTCCGCCGAAGTGGCGTTGATGGTGAAAGCGACACGACTCGTGATTCTTTCCAATATTGAAGGACTTTCCACGAGCCAGGATGGCAAAGGAGAATTGATTCCGGTCGTGAAAAAAGTAGATGCCTCCATTGAAGCGCTTGCCGGTAAAACGAATAGTCAGACTTCGGTCGGCGGAATGATTTCAAAATTGACTGCCGCTAAGCTCGTGACTGGAGCTCGGATTCCAATGTGGATTGCGAACGGTCGCCGGAAAAATATTTTAGTCGATTTGGCCGCGGGTAAAAAGCTCGGTACGCATTTTCTCGCTTAATGGGATCTCATGAAAAATAATAGAGGCCATAAGATACAAAATGAGACATTGGGATTTTTGTGGCTCACGCTCTGTATCTTAACGAGCTTAAGTCTTTTTTCATACGACCCGAACGATACCGGTTTTTTCTCTACCCATCCGAATCACGAGATTAGTAATTTCGTAGGACCTGTCGGGGCCTATTGGTCGGGGGGACTTTTTATGTTGCTCGGGGTGGGGGCTTACATGGTTCCAGCCGTGATGTTTGTCACGAGTTTGGCGATGTTTTTACAAAAAGAGATCGAGTGGTTGGCGAAGTTGCTTTGGTGCAGTGTTTATTTTTTCAGTCTTTCATGTCTTCTCGACCTCCAATCTTTTGTTGGGCGAGGATTGAATTTGCCGAGTCCCGGGGGAGTGGTTGGATCAACGATGGATGATTTTTTCACCAAGATTTTAGGAAATGGAGGGTGGACGCTTTTGATGGTCGCTCTTTTTATTGTGGCGACGATTTTTCTTTTTGGACTTCATCCGGTGAAGCTCGCTCAAGAATTTCAATTTCTTTATCAGCAATGGAAAGAAGAGCGCGAAGAAAAACGACTTCTGGAATCGGGCGAAGAAGGAGAATTGGAGCTTAAGCGTCGCCGTCTGAAAGAGCAGATGGAGCGAATCAAGCGCTCGATCTCTCAGGATGAAGCGGAACAGGCAACTCCTCAAGTGATCGATTCCTCCGCACGCGAGACTCGTGCTGAAAAGAAGGCCAAAGAAGCGCGTGAACTGAAAGAGGAAAAAGTAAAAGAAGAGAAGGCAAAGCCTCCCGCACCGGTAATCGATGCCACACGGAACACGCCGACAAGAGCTCCTGAAAAGAAAAAAGAGATCCCAGCCGTCTCCCGTGTCCTCAATGTCAAAGACTATCAGTTTCCTGGAAAAGAACTTTTGGAAGCCGCCGTCGACATCAGTCTTGTCCCGACCAATGAAAAAGAACTTCAGGCCAACTCGGCTCTTCTTGTTGCAAAGTTAAAAGAATTTGGAATCGATTGCGCTCCGGGAACGATCACGAAGGGGACGACCATTACGAGATATGAGCTTTTCCCTGCTCCCGGGGTTCGTGTCGATCGCATTAAAAGTGTTCAAAATGACATCGCTTTGGCGATGAAGGCGGAACGGGTGAATATTTTGGCTCCGATTCCTGGAAAAGATACCGTTGGAGTTGAAATTCCGAATATCTCCAAGGTCGCGGTCAGACTTAAAGATCTTTTTGAATCTGATGCGTGGGTGAATTCCAAAGCACGCATTCCCCTCGCAATTGGAAAAGATATCTACGGCGGGACGATGATTGCGGATCTCGCGGAAATGCCTCACTTACTCGTCGCGGGAACGACCGGATCCGGGAAATCAGTCGTCATTAATTGTATCATTCTCAGTCTTCTTTATCGCTTTAGTCCCGAGGATTTAAAATTGATCTTGGTCGATCCGAAGGTCGTCGAGATGCAAATGTTTAATCCAATTCCTCATCTCATCACCGATGTGGTGACGGAACCGAAAAACGTGCTCAAGGCTTTGCGCCAAGTCGTCTTTGAGATGGAGCGTCGCTATCAGATTCTCGCCAAGGTCGGCGTTAAAAATATCGTCAATTTTAACAACCGGCCCAAGAGTACCAAGCCCGTCGAAGCTCCTGCCCCTGAAGCGACCCTGGAACCTGACGAAGATCTTTTTGGAGAAAAGCTTGCACCAAAAACGTTGGAGATCCCCGAGAAGCTTTCGTATTGGGTCGTGATTATCGATGAGTTGGCCGATCTCATGCAGACCGCCTCTGCGGAAGTTGAAGCGCTGATTGCTCGAATCACCCAAAAAGCGCGTGCGGCAGGGATTCACTTAATCGTCGCCACCCAAACGCCGCGTCGTGAAGTCGTAACGGGGGTGATTAAAGCGAACATCCCTTCCCGTATTGCTTTACAAGTGGCGAGTGGAATTGACTCCCGAGTTATTTTGGATGATCTCGGTGCCGAAAATCTTTTAGGAAAAGGTGATCTTCTTTATTTAGCACCGGGGGCAGCGAAATCGTCACGCGGCCAAGGTGCTTTTGTCAGCGAAGAAGAAGTTCATAGAGTCATTGACTTTATCGCCGCTCAAATTCCTGCCGATCGAAACTCGGAACTTCATCAGAAATTAAATTCGAATGAAGAAGAGCAAGAGCCTTTGGACGAAGAGAGCCTCGAACGTCTGAAGCATTGCTATCAAATCATGCGCGCGGAGAAAAAGATCAGTGCTTCCTTTGTTCAGCGTCGGATGAGCATCGGCTACAATACGGCAGCTCGATTAATCGAAGTCCTTGAAAAACGAGGAGTCATTGGAGAAGCGGATGCCAATAATCCCGCTCGTCCTCGCGAAATTTTGATCGATCTCGAGAATCCGCCGAAGTGGTTGTTGTAAACGGAGAAGAGGGGCTTCTTTTGTAGTGGAAAAGAAGATGGCTTAAGTTTAACCCAAGACGTGCCTTGATTATTGGAGGGGCACAGGCCCTGTGCCTAAGGGGACGATAAAGGCAGTGGGCCAC
>JAZKBH010000265.1:5118-7227 GCA_040388725.1 Verrucomicrobiota bacterium | reverse complement strand
TCAAACCGTAGAATTTTAACAAAGACCTATGGAACAAATTCCATCCACACCCAATTCGGGAGATTCAAAAGAAAAAGCGATTGATGATTTATGTCGCGAGTGTGGGCTTTGCTGCAACGGAGTTCTTTTTCATCTCGTGCGATTGCAGTCGAGCGATCTGCTCTCGGAGCTCGCAGGTTTAGGGCTCAAGATTAAGCGAAAAAAAGGACAGGATCAATTTTCCCAGCCTTGTCCCGCGTATCAAGGATGTCAGTGTTCCATTTATCATCAGCGTCCCACGCGTTGTCGGCTCTTCGAGTGTAAGCAATTAAAGGGAGTTATCGCCGGGGAGATTTCAGAGGAAAAAGCACATCTTCAAATTTCCGATGTTCAAGCCCGTGTGAAACGTGTGGAGACCTTCCTCAGTCGACTCGGAAAGACGGATCTCAGTCGTCCTTTAACTAAACGATATGAAAAAGTGACCGCAGAACCAGCGGACCTTTTGGATCCCCATCAGCGAGAAGAGCGAGTTCTTTTGGAAAAAGAGATGCAGGAGCTTCAGGATATTTTGGACCGAGATTTTAGAGTATAAAACGATCGCTTGATCCAAGCAGATTGTTTGATCTTAAGTTGGGAGGGCCGAGGTTCCGAGGCCGCACATCTGTTACGTCTCAAAGCCACGGTCTCGCAGGCTCGACCCTCCCTTTTTTAAAGCGCCAATGCAAAATAGGTTTAAGACCCATTTTAGATCAAAGAAGAATTAATCTAAGTGAGAGAGATCACAAACTGTTCGAGGATAAGTCGCTTTTCTCCGCCTGTGGTGAGTAATTGGCGGTGGGTTTGATAAAGTCGGTCAACGGCTTGTCTCCAAAAAGCAGCTGGTTTTCGTTTTGCCTTTTCCGCGATTTTGGTGAGGACAAAAAGATTGGTTGTTTCGCCCGATTTTTTTCGTGGAAGCAGTGCTTCCCCTGCCGTGGTCACTTCCAATTTACTGAATCGACCTCCTCCGGAGAGCTTGGCCATTTTTTCTTCAATCAAGGTCGAGATCAACGCGGCTTGCCGGATCTGATTGCCGAGCAGAATCACGAGTCCGACTTCTTTTCCTCCGTGGGAACAGAGTGGTTGGAGCAGTTGAAGGGCCGCTTTGACGTTTCCTGTAATCACCGCATCGCAAAAATCCCAGATGACGACTTCACGATTGCCGTGAATCATGATTTTCACTTCCTCGAGCGTCACTTTCGGATTGAGCCCTTCATGGCCACAGGCCAGTTTATCGATTTCGATATTCCAGGCGCGAGGATCCATGCCGAGGACTTCAAAAATGCGTTCAGGAACACCTTCCTCCGGAACCATCCCTTGGGATTTGAGAAGATTTTCGATTTGAAGAATGGCTTCTTCCGGATCTTTTTTCTCATCGGGAAGATCGAAGACTTCCGTTTTCGCGAGAGCGCTGAGTTTCTTAAAAAAAGTGCGGCGTTTATCGACGCCAATGGCGCTGATGACGAGATGAAGGGATTGTCCGTCGATTTTCTCCAGAAGTGGAAGGACGCCTTCAAGAGCTTCAAGAACACTGGCCGATTTACCGGTCACCGTATCCCCGAGGAAACTGACGTTTTTCCACCAGATGACTTTTTTACAAAATCCAAAGGGGAGCGTTAAGAGTGCTTCACGAAGCATTCGAATCCGTTGAAGGGCTCCTTCAGTATCATCGACCGCGGCATCAATGACTTCAAAATTAAATTCATCTTCCGGAGCGATACGGGTGGTCAGCGACTCCGTCGCTTTTTTAACAGCGAACTCGTCGGAACCAAAAAGAAAATCGATCGGTGAAGCGGCAGCCATGAGGAGATTTTTTCATGGTTTATCCAAATGTCATTAAAAACCTGAAAAAACAATTTACCTCACGCAACGACACAACGTAAACGGTTTTTTGTTTTGGAATTTAAACCTAAGGCTTTTTTAACTTTGCGCCGCGTCGTTGTGTCGTTGCGTGAGGTAAATGCTTTTTCTGTTCCAAAGAAGTACAAAAGGACGTACTGGAGTTGCTAAGGAGTCTTTTCTAAAAGCGTAAAAAACTGAAAGAATGCAATTCGATCCGCATCATTCATGCGGCTCGAAGGATCGGTGAAT
>JAZKBH010000265.1:0-5108 GCA_040388725.1 Verrucomicrobiota bacterium | reverse complement strand
GCATCTTCGCGGCTCATGGACTTCCATGCCGTTACAAAGGATTTGTAATCGATTTCGACCTTCCCCTTGGTTTCGTCAAAGAAATCGCGTTCAACTTTGGTGTTAGTTTGAAGCGTGTTAAAAAAAGCTTTGGCGAGAGGGGCCTGTATTTGAGCATCCTTGGATTTGCTCATCGTTTGAAGAACTTGAGTAAAAGCGGTAATCGCTTCCGGAAAACTTCCGCCTGAGAAATAAGCCTTTCCGAGAAGGAGTCGAGGTTCGGTGTAGTTGGTTGCGCGGCTGGCAATCCCTGAGAGATCACGAGTGATGCGCATGGTAAACATCGGATCGAAATTGCGAGCTCTTGAGATTTCAAGTTTAATGGCAGGAAATTCCGTGGCCATGAGTTGATCGATATCGGCCTCGGAGTCGCCTTGCGACTGTTGCTGAACTTTCTTGAGTTTTTGATTATCCCTTTTGAGATTTTCTCGTTCTTTTTGAAGCTGTTGTTTTTCCTCTTCCGTTTGGGCGAGTTGCTGGTTTTTCGTTTCCGCATCGGTCTTAAATTGATCGCTGAGGTACTCGGCTTTTTCTTTGTCTTCGAGAGCCTTAATCGCAAGGCTATTTTTTTCTTCCGCGATTTTTCGGGCGAGAATCGCTTCATTTTTGGAGGCTTCCGCTGCTTTCTTTTCTTCCGCTAATTTTTTAAGAGCGGATTGGGCTTCGGCCTCTTTTTGTTTTGCAAGCGAGAGGGCTTCGATTGCTTTTTGAGCGTTTTCTTGAGCGTTTGCTTTTTCTTGAAGCGCGACATTCTTTTCCTGTTGGACTTGGACGTACGCATAAATGGCCAATCCAAAAAGAGCAAACACCGAGGCGATACTGACGATTGTCAGTGGCTTATTTCGTCGATACATGCGACGAATCACATCGACAAAAGTGACGGGCTTCGCTGTAACGGCTTCTCCATGAAGATAACGTTCTAAATCAGCACGAAGCGCCGCTGGCGTTCTATAACGACGATCGGGCTCCGGATGGAGCGACTTCATCACGACCATCTCCAGATCTTTTTCGATCGAGTTATTATAAGAAGCGAGCGAGGGAGGTTGGTAGTCCTGCAGTTTTTGAGCATCTTGCAGAAGACTTCCTGTCACGGTAAAATGATGATGTCCCGTGAGCATCTCATACAGAATGGCTCCGAGGGAATAGACATCCGCGCGGCTATCGACGGTATGGCTCGACATCGCTTGTTCCGGCGACATGTACTGCATTGTTCCGAGCATGGCCCCATCCATGGTCAGAGAGAGGTCTTTATTTTTTTCATCCTTCTCGAGTTTGCCTAAGCCGAAATCCATGACGACTGGTTCGCCATCTTCGCGGATCATGATGTTGCCCGGTTTTAAATCGCGATGAAGAATATTGTGATCATGGGCAAATTGAATCGCATCGCACATTTTTCCCATGACCGAAAGGGTCATTTCAATGGGAAGGACGCGATTCGTTCCTTTGCGTTTTTCTCCTTCTTCCGTCGGACGTTTTTTGGCTTCGGTAATATGACGAACAAGAGAGGAGATATTCGTCGTGCTCTGTGGATCGGACTCTTTTGCCGGAACGTGCAGGAGCTCGTGTAAGGTGAGTCCTTGAACCAATTCCATGGCGATATAACTGATCCCACCGGATTCGCCGACTTCAAAAATTCGACAAATATTATGATGCGGAAGCTTCGACATGATCTCCGCTTCACGTTGGAATCGCTCAATTTGTCCTTCGGCTGCGGCAGATCCCGGGAGCATCATTTTGAGCGCTGCAGGATTTCCGAACGTATCGCGTGCTCGCCAGACCTGACCCATTCCTCCGACGCCCAATACACTTTGAAGGGTGTATCGTCCGAGAACCATCTCTTGAGCCTGGTTGTTGCTTTCAGAGGCGTTCGCGATCATGGGAAGTGGAAGGGGCTTGGGGGAATAGAGACGGAGAACGGGAATCGGTTCTTGAGTGAGGGTGGTCGGAATGACCCCGATATAGTAAAGACACAGGAGTTCGTCACTGGCGAGATGAGGGGAAGAGAGTTGATAGCACTTCGACTTCAATTCATTCGGGAGAGTGACTTGAGGGGTTTGATTCCGATAAATAATCTGGCTCGTTTGTCCGTAATCCGCCTCGGATTCGAGAAGATTCCAATGATCGATGACGCTGCTTCGGATCGACTCAAAGGAATGGTGATCGACGACGACCTGATCGGATTGAGCGAATTGAGAGAGATGATCTGCAAGAGCTTTGGCCTCGATCGATGAATGGGACTGTGAAGAGGCGATGCCGAATTGCAGCGACCAGGAACGCTGTTCGTTTGCATCGCGTGTGAGACGAAATTCAGCCAAACGATGAAGAAGATGAAGGGAGGATTGAAAGGCCCGGACGAGATCGCTCCGTTTTTCCGGAGATTCGGGAATAAACTGAAAAACAATGGAAGAAGATTTTTCGGCAATGAGAGTGCCTTGGAAAGAGCTCACCATTTTGGCGAGATCTTCGCTCATGGCATGAGTCAGGCTCTCTTGAGTTTCAGGGGAAAGATTGCAATGGGGGGAGAAAAGACGAATGGATAAAAATGTTGAAAGAGCCTCCCCAGCCATAAGGACTATAATTTATCAAAAAATTACCCAAGGGCAATCGGAATGATAAGAAATGCGGCTCACACGAAGTCACAAAGTCACTGAAAGAGAAAAGTGGGCTTGTCTTAAGGATGAGATTTTCTTAAACAAACGGTTTTACTTGGGGTCTCTGTGTGAGACGGTCTTTATTTTTTAATCAAAGACTTTAAAAAGGCGATATTTTCAACGTCTTCATGCATCTCTTCACCCTTCGGGGTCTCAAGAACCATGGGGGTTTTCGTCCAACGTGGGTCGTTCATAAGCAATTGAAAGCACTCCGGTCCAATCTTCCCTTTTCCGAGATGGTCGTGACGATCGACACGTGAGCCCAGAGGTGTTTTGGAGTCATTAACGTGGAAGGCCAGAAGCCAATCGAGTCCGATGATTTTTTCAAATTGTTTAAAAGTGAGATCGTACCCTGTTTTTTCGTGAATTGGAAATCCCGCTTCAAAAAGGTGAGCGGTGTCTAAGCAGACTCCGAGTCGATCCGGCTTTTCCACATGATCGATCACCCATTTTAAATGCTCGAATTTTCCTCCCAAATGAGATCCGGAGGCGGCAGTATTTTCAAGGGCAATACGTGTTTTGACTTTGGGTGTTCTTTTGACGACTTCGTTAATCCCTTGAACGATCCGTTGAAGGCCGATCTCTTCGCCATCGCCTCCATGACTGCCGGGATGCATCACGAGAAAAGGAATTTGAAGGGCATCGGCGCGCAGAAGTTCGTGCTCAAGGGAATTCATCGACTTCTCGACGTTTTCGGGTTTGGCCCCTGCCAGATTAATCAAATAACCTGCATGACCAAAGACATAGAGAGACGCGGCATCTCTTGCTTTGAGAAACGATCGGACTTCGTCGTCTTTCATCGCCGGCCCCATCCATTGCTGATTGTTTTTGACGAAAATTTGGGAGGCCGTGAATCCGACTTGAAGTGCTCGTGGAATAGAAGTCGTCACGCCACCCGCCGTGGAGGTATGGGCACCAAGAAGACGAGAGGTTGTTTTGGCCATAAAAAATTTTAATTTTTTAGATTAAAGGAGCGCGGATTTTTCGTAATGGCTTGTCTTAAATGGGAGCGATGAGCGATGCGAATCCTAAGTGCGGATGATCATCAATAGAGCCATTGATTAATTTTTGTTCCGTCGAGATTAAGGTCGATGCCTTGACGACGAAAAGCCCAACACATGTAACTGATGCTCACGAAGTAGGAAGCAGGGAGTCGATTCGCGACGGAAATTTTGGTTCCGAGAAGCGTTGTTTTCCCTCCGAAACCCATCGGTCCAATGCCGAGTTTATTGGCAGTTGCGGTGATCTCTTTTTCAAGCGCATCGATTTGAGGATCGGGATTGGAGTCATCGAGTTTACGAAGAAACTGAGCTTTGGAGAGACTGTAGCCCGTGGCGCGATCTCCCCCGATGGTGACACCGAGAACACCAGGACCGCAACCTTTACCTTGAGCTTGGAGAACGGCATCGAGGATCACTTTTCGGCACCCGTCTAAATCCCGATCGGCTTGAAGGCGTTCATCGGGGAGTGAATACTGAGCTCCGACATTTTCACAGCCGCCCCCTTTGAGAGCCAGTTTGACTTCAAATTTTTCATTACGATTCTGGTGATAGTAAAAGTAAGGTGCTCCAGGGCCGACATTTGTTCCATCATTTTTACCGGTGACGGAGTCGACGGAATTTTGACGAAGATAACCCTTTTTCGTTGCTTCTCGAACCGCTTGTTGAGCGGTTTCGACGAAATCCCCTTCATATAGACTCATGGGGGCGTTCACAAAAAAGAGAATGGAGCCGGTATCCTGACAGATCGGCTGGGACTTTGTTTTGGCGAGCTCGATGTTTTTCTGAATGATCTGGAGCGCTTGTTCGCCAATCGTATTTTTTTCTTCTTCTTCCAAATAGTGGATCAACGTCCGACGAATATCATCCGGAATTTCAACGGAGGTGCGGCGGATCAATTCAATTAAGTTTTCTTTAAGAGGTTCCAGAATCATAGAGGGAAGGATCATGGTCAGAGGAATGGCAAATCGGAAGCAAAATTTTAACCGCAGAGGACGCTAAGGAACGCTGAGGAAAGGCAAAGGAATTTATCTGGAAGCTACCAAGGGGAAAAATTGAACTAAACAACAGTCATCTCATTGTTTTATAAAATAAAGAGGGTATTCCTCGGCGAGACTCTGCGTCCTCTGCGGTTAAATTGTTTTTTCTCTTTCTTCCCCGAAGACATGCCGAATGACTTCTTCAATAGGAACCTCTTCAATCGTGATATCGGAGAGGGAGGTCATCGCGAGGATTTCGCGGCAGACATCGGAAATTTGTTCGCGGGGAACTTTCAGTTTTAAAATGAGGCCGCTGGATTCCAAGACTTCTCCCCAATGGGCGGGAGGGGGAGTCGATAAAGGCTTTTCCAAGTGCATCTGGATGATTTTGGTCCCCGAAAACTTCTCCACAATTCCGGAGAGAGATCCATCATAGTGAA
>JAZKBH010000264.1:0-2111 GCA_040388725.1 Verrucomicrobiota bacterium | reverse complement strand
AACTCAGCTTCCTATTATCTTGATGACGGCGGATGGGACCGTGGATCTGGCGATTGAGGCGACCAAATGTGGCGCATTTGATTACCTTCTCAAACCCTTTGATCCTCCGACTTTTTTTGAAACGATCGAAAAGGCCCTCAAAGCCTCTCGATTCATGCATGAAAAGGTCTCCATTGGAGAAAGTTCCTCTGCGATTTCAGGACCTGTGATGTTGGGCCGCTGTCGGGCCATGCAAGAAATCTATAAAGAGATCGGGCGTGTCTCCGCACTTCCTGTTACCGTTCTGATCCGAGGGGAGACCGGCACAGGAAAGGAATTGATTGCGAGAGCGGTTTATCAACACAGCGATCGCCAGAACAAACCTTTTATTGCTGTTAATTGTGCGGCGATTCCTGAAACCCTGCTCGAAGCAGAACTTTTCGGCGCGGAGAAAGGAGCCTACACCGGGGCTCATGCGAAAAGAATTGGACGTTTCGAACAGGCTCATGGAGGAACCATTTTCCTCGATGAAGTTGGAGAAATTTCATTAAGCACGCAAGCCAAACTCCTTCGAGTCTTGCAGGAGCGGAAGCTTCAAAGAATCGGCGGAAAAGAAGAAATTCCGATCGATGTCCGACTCATTGCCGCCACGAATCGAAATCTTGAAAAAGCGATTGTGGAGCGACTTTTCCGGGAAGATCTCTTTTATCGCCTCAGCGTCGTCGTCCTTCGCGTTCCAACACTTCGAGACCGACGGGATGATATTCCGCAAATCACACGCCATTTTCTCAAGCGTTATGCGCAGGAGTTTTCAATTCCCTCTCCATCCATCTCAGAACAATCGATCGAATTCCTTCAAAGTCAGCCATGGCCGGGAAATATTCGTCAGCTGGAAAATACCATTCGCAAGGCTCTTTTAGAGGCCCGCAATTTTACGATTCAACCCGAACATCTCCAGGTTCAGGGGGAGGAAGGATCTTTTTCGAAAGAGACCCTTTCAGCGCGTTCGATCATCGATTCTCTCATGGAAGTCCAAAGCCATCTTCCCGAGGGAAAACTGTATGAGGAAGTCATCGCAGCGACCGAAAAAGAACTCTTCCTCAAAGTCCTTGAAAAAACCAAGGGAAATCAAACCAAAGCGTCTCGCCTTCTCGGCATCTCTCGTCTCACCCTTCGGCAAAAATTAATTCAATTTCAAATCCATCCCAAGTCGACCTCGGAAGAGAACGAGTAGATTTCAGTTCCTTCCAATTTTAATTGGAATAAAAAACTCTTTCAGAAATACAGGGAAGCAGGAAAAAAAATTTTCTCTGAAAACCCACAAAAACTAAATCGTGTTCTTGTATTTGTTTTTTCCTGTAAATCCTGTTCATCCTGTCAAAAAATCAAGGGATTTTGGACAGGATGAACAGGAGAAGAGATTTTTGGGTAAATTCCTAACGCAAGAAATGGATTTAATCGTCATGAGAATAAAAGGATCAAATTCAATTCTCATTTCCTGCTTCCCTGCATTCCTAAGAGAGTTCTCATTAAATTCCACCAAAAATGGAAAGGACTCTAAATTCTTTTTTATTTATTTTTACGTAAATAGTTATAGAAAATTTTCATATTTTTGATTTTACGCATCGACAATCCTCCTTCTTTTTTTTATCAAAGAGAGCGATCTATGACACGTCACATCGCACTTTACGTATTTCTCCTCATTCCACTCTGCGCTCAAATGCCCGGAGAAAATATTCCTCTCCAAAATTTTGAAGTCTCAGAATTTACAAAACTCAATACCGCGCAACGCTCTGAAATCGCGATCACCGGTGGACATGCCATCGTCCATGGTATTTTAACATCGGTCGGCATGAGCTACTGCACGATTCAAGATCCGCATTCATTTCAAAGTATCACGTGTGGATTTGATCCAGCGGTTCGCGCGGAGTATTATGCGCAACGTCCAGGCACTGCAGTCTCTGTCATTGGCGTTCCTGTCGTCGGATCAGGAGGACAACTCACTCTTTCAGAAACTCGAATCTTCGATGCGAATCATCCCGTGTTAAGTCAACAACCGACCGTTCAAAATGTAACGATGGAGACTACGAATATTCCTGGAGCAAAGGTGTGCACCACAAAGAATGTATCAA
>JAZKBH010000263.1:0-6780 GCA_040388725.1 Verrucomicrobiota bacterium | reverse complement strand
AAGCCATCTTCGCAGGTAGGGTTTCACCCCATAGCGCGGGACCTCCTCTGTCCCTAAAGTTCGAAGACTGTAAAAATGAATTTTTCCCTTTCCCACACCGAGAGCAAGTTCGCACAGAAAATCCTTATTTTCATGTGGTCCATTCTCGCCTGTTCACTCCTCTGGCTTGCGGAGATTCAGACTGATATTCATCCCCAAATGTGGATGTCCGCTCTCTTTGTATTACTTTTGATCGGTTTGCGGCGCGTGGTCTCCACGGGCTGGAGTCGTCTGGCCTTTTTGTTTCTGGGGGCCTACCTCGTCCTGCGTTATCTTCTGTGGAGAACTTTCCACACCCTCAGTTATTCGGATCCGATCAGTCTACTCCCTTCTTTACTCCTCTACATCGCGGAACTCTATAGTATTACCGTCTTTTTTCTTAATATTTTCGTCAACATCAATCCGTTGCATCGGAGACCCGTCAAACTTTCGAAAGACCCGTTGGGGTGGCCGACCGTCGACGTTTTCGTTCCGACTTATGATGAGTCCAATATCATCATCGAGACCACCCTTTTAGCTGCCATGCAGATCCGCTATCCGAAAGATAAATTTCGCGTTTATCTGCTCGATGACGGAGGAACGATTCAGAAACGCAATCAAGCAGATCCGGTAAAAGCGGCGGCAGCTCTAGAACGACATCTCACCCTTCAAGCGTACTGTCATCGGATCGGAGCTCATTATCTCACTCGCGAAAAGAATGAGCATGCCAAAGCGGGCAATCTGAATTCCGCCCTTCAACAGACTCAGGGCGATCTCATTCTCACTCTGGATACGGATCATGTGCCGACCGTCGACATTCTCGAAAAGACCGTCGGTTGGTTTGAACGAGATCCCAAACTCTTTTTAGTTCAAACACCTCATTTTTTTATAAATCCAGATCCTGTGGAACGGAATCTCGGCACCTTTCAGGAAATGCCCAGTGAGAATGAGATGTTTTATAATGTGATTCAAAAAGGATTGGATTTTTGGAACGCGTCTTTCTTTTGCGGTTCTGCGGCCGTCCTTCGTCGAAGCCATTTGGAATCGGTCGGCGGGATCGCAGGAGAAACGATCACCGAAGATGCGGAGACCGCTTTGGGACTTCATGCCCGTGGCTATCATAGCGCCTACCTGGCCATACCTCTCATCTCCGGTCTCTCGCCAGAAACGTTCAGCAGTCTGGTGATTCAACGCATTCGTTGGGCTCAGGGAATGATCCAAATTTTGCTCTTAAAAAATCCTTTTCGAATCAAAGGACTCAGTTTCGCCCAACGACTTTGTTACTTCAGTAATTGTTTTTTCTGGTTTTTCGCCTATGCGCGAATCATCTTTTTGTTAGCGCCTGTGGTCTATCTGGTCTTTGGTCTTCAGATTTACAAAGCGAACTCGGCTCAATTTATTGCTTATGCGATTCCCCACCTTTTTGCCGCCGTTCTCGTTTCGGACTATCTCTTCGGCAAAGTGAGATGGTCTTTTGTCTCGGAGCTCTATGAGCTCATGCAATCCGTTTATTGTCTGCGCGGAATCCTCGCCGTCATCCGCAATCCACGCTCCGTCCGTTTTCATGTGACTCCCAAAGGAGAACATCTCGAAGAAGATTTTATCTCTCCGCTCATTCTTCCTCTTTATCTCTTCATGGGACTGACGGTGGCTGCGGCTATCGCTGCGATCTGTCGTTTGGCAATCGAGCCCCATTCGGATCAAACTTACGCAGTCATCATCACCTTCGGCTGGACCATATTCAATGGGATGCTTCTTCTCGCCTCCATGGGCGCCCTTTTTGAACATCGTCAGCGAAGAGCCTCTCCGAGAATGAATCAAGCGTTACAAGCTCATCTCGAAGATGAGCACTCTATTTTAAATGGAAAAGTCGTCGATCTCTCCGTGGGGGGCGTCGGGTTACTCCTAAATCCCTCCGATAGTGGATTCAAGGTCGGCTTCGAAGCCATTCTCTCTGTCGACAATCCCCAGACGAAGAGCAGACACGATTTTCATGTCGTCGTTCGAAATCATCGACCTCAAGGGAATGAAATTTTCGTCGGATTGGAATTTGTGCATACTTCAATTGAGGAGATCGCCGATAAAATCAAATTGGTTCTCGGGAGTAGCGATCGCTGGATTCACTTTCAACAACGCCGCGAACGTCGCATTGGGGTATGGCGCAGTCTTCTTTTTCTCGTGAAGTTAGGTTTCGTTTTTCTTCAGCATCACGTTCACTTTTTCAGAGATCAATATCGTCAAAAATTGATTCGCCGGCATCTCACCCCTCAAGAAACAGAAGGCCTTCAAATCCCCGCTCCCCTTCACGGGACGGCACCCACTCCTTAATCCATAAAAGAAAAGAACCCCATGAATATACAATCCCTCCTCCCCCTCCAAAGCTCCAAAATCAAAAAACGATTCTCGAGCTTCCTGCTCTTCCTGATCCTAATCAGCTCCCTCTCGAGTTCTGTTCAAGGAGAAGTCCTATCGGATTCTAAAAACCATTTGAAGTATCAGGCTCCGATCAATCAGTTCATGAGTGAAAATCAACAGATGATTCTCAGAAGCACCCGCGGAGAGTATTACATTGATATTCCCCTTGCCGATCGCGTGGAACTGCAAAGTGCCTTGTTGCACTTGGAATATGTGAATTCGATCTCTCTATTAGAGGAACGCTCTCAGTTGCGTATCGTCCTCAATGAGCAGGTCATTGCTCAAGTTCCTCTTCGACGTAATCAACCCGAAGGAAAACTCGATCTGAATCTCCCCCTTCCTTTGTTCAAACCCGGTTACAATCGTTTGAAATTCATGGTCGCCCAACATTATACAATCAAATGTGAGGATCCGAATGCACCTGAGCTGTGGACACAAATTAATACCGAGGCCTCCACGCTCCACTTTGAAGGCAATTCCAAGACATTGCCTGCACGACTTTCTCAACTCGGGAAACTCTTCGACTCTAAAAAGTGGGGCCCTCAACAGTTGAATATTGTGATGCCTGCCGCATTAGAGAGCGATTCTCCTCTTAAATGGGGATCCTTAATCGCTCAAGGAGTCGCGTTACGTCTCGAATATACCCCGCTTCAAGTCAGTCTGGGTCATACGCTCTCGATCGGTTCCGACAACATTGTGATCGGGACGAATAGTCAGTTGAAAAGTTTGATGCCGACTGAACAGTTCAATGAAATTCAAGGAAGCTATCTCGGTTTGGTTCCCATGTCGGGAAGTTCAAATTTTTTATTTATCATTTCCGGACGCGATGACGCCGAGGTGACTCGTGCCGCTACGGCATTTTGTTATCTCAACTTCCCGATGCCCGATGCGCCTTCGATGATCGTTCATGAACTGCGTCTTCCAGAAGTTGAAAAATATATCGGTCGCTCGGCAATTCGTGAAAACACCGAATACCGCTTCTCACAACTCGGCTTTGAGACTTCCACCTTCAAGGGAATTAATCGAGGAGTCGATACCGGTGTTTTCCGGATTAATCTCAATGCCCCTGCAGACCTTTATTTTCATGAAGATCAGCAGATGGAATTGCTTCTTCATTTTGCCCATGGCGCCGCATTCCGAAAAGATTGCGTTCTGAATGTCTCCATCAATGATGTTTTTTCCCGTGCGGTTCAGCTCAGCGATGAATCGGGAGCCTCTTACCGAAATTATAAGATCGAGATTCCGATGCGTTCCCTTCGGCCCGGATCTAACATCTTAAAAATAACCCCTCAATTGGTGCCGCTCATGACAGATTTCTGCGCCATCATTCAGGAGGAGAATCTTCTCTTCACCTTATTTGAAGACTCTCGATTGAAGATTCCCAAAGGTTCTCACTTCGCGCAATTACCGGATTTACGTTTGTTTTCTCGGACCAGCTTTCCCTTCTCGAGTAAACCTGATGGTTCGGAGCTCACGGTTCAAGTGGCTTCGAAAGATCAAGCCACGATTGCTGCCGCTTGGACTTTGCTCGCAAAACTAGCCCAAAAGACCGGTTTACCGATGCAAAATCTCGATATCTCGTTTCAGCCCAACTCAAAGAAAAATAATCTGATGATCGTCGGAGCCCTGGGACAAATTCCTGCCGATGTCATGAAAGCAGCACCCTTGGGTCTAGGCGAAATCAAACGATTCGTTTACGAACAACGCTCTACTCAAGTTTCCCATGGAAAAGATGCGGACGTCACTTCTCCTCAGATGGTGACCTCCGAACTCAATGCGACCGCTTCGTTTGGTCAATATGGGGTCGCCATGGAATTTCAGTCGCCGTTTGCGAATGAAAAAACAATCTTTTTAGTGGCGGCTGAGGATACCACTCTCCTTTCCAAACGTGTTTCGCAATTAGTCGAGTCGACTTCGTGGGAAGCTCTCAAAGGGGATGTCATGGTTTGGAGCGATGAGCCGAGTTCGTTAGCGACACAAAAAGTCGGGTCATCCTACTCGATAGGTTCATATAACACTCAAACCCGTTGTGAATATCTCTTCTCCAAACATCCGTTCCTTTGGGCGGCCATCATCCTGGTCATCCTCTCCCTCTTTGCTTTGATCACCTGGAAACTTCTCGCACGTTTCAAAAACCGCCAACATGGTAATGCGCCGGAAGTCGATGGGAAGTCATGAAGTGCCGGGAAACACTCATCACGGCTGCGTTACTCGTGATTACTTTGCCTCTCGTGCAGGCGCAGATGAATTCTGTGGAAGCGACGCCCCAGCAAAATCTTCTTCCTAGCCAGGAAATTCCAACCCGCACGTTTGATCCGGCAGAAGATGCAAATCCAAAGAAGTTGCGCTCGAAAAAATTGCGACTGCTTTTGAAGGAAAAGAAATATCAGGAATTCCAAACGGAGTATGAAACGAATCCTTCCGCCGATTGGGCCACGGCCCTTGCTTGGACTTACTATAATGACGATCATCTCACAGAAGCACGCGAGTGGTTCAATAAAGCCCTTATCCTTCAACCTCATCAAGCGGATGCGATCCACGGTCTCACGGTTTTGGATCAACGTAAAAATCATAAAATGGTCGCAACCGGCCCCGGAAACGCTCACCTTCTCAAAGCGAACAAAAGCTTTCAGGAGAAAAACTATTCAGAGGCTTTGAAAGAATTGGATGAGGCTGAAAAAAAGGCTCCCTTGGTACGTGGCCCGAGAATGTTACGGGCATGGAGCACTTACCAGCTTGGACAAAATGCCTCTTCCGCTCTTCTTTTCGAAGACCTTTATCGAGAGAAGCCCGATCAAGAAAGTGCTGAAGGTGTTTTTCTGAGTCGAAGAAAAATGGGTCAATGGCATGAGCTCGGTGAATTCGCGATGCAGACCGGCGGACCCTTGGCGGAAATTTATAACCAATCGGTTCCCCAAGAATATTATGACCGCGGGCTTTTTCTCGCCTCTGAAAAGGCCGCTCCGGGGAAAATCAAAACACTTAAAAACATCGATAGCTCCTCACTCACCCTGGGAGGAGGATTTCGTGAAAAATCAGGTGATCTTGGCTTAAGTCATCTGACTGCCATTTATGGACCTCTGCTCAAGACGAATATTATTTTCGATGGAGTGAATGAATTAAGTTTAGAAGTCCAACGCTTCGATCTCGATAGTGGACGGCTGAGTTCCGATGCCCTCTTGGGGTCGGTCCCATTGCACTCTCGCCCCTTTCTCGCTACGTCCGAAACCGAAATCAATAATCTCGTGATTCCCACACTCCGTTATCGTCGTGACGGTTGGACGTCGCCTTATGCGGAATTGGGGACGACCCCTCTCAATGCTCCTGTTTCCCCACTCCCCACCGGTAAGTTAGGCGTGACCCAACAAACGGACGGAGGCTATTGGCAGGTTGAGGGATTTTCTAAGTCGATCACCGAATCTCTCCTCTCTTATAGTGGAGTCGTCGATCCTTATACGGGAAAAAGTTTTGGTCGAGTGGTTGAAACAGGTTTACATCTCTCTGCATTTCAGGATATTGGAAATGACTGGGGAATTTATGGAAATGGAACGGCCGGATGGCTTTTGGGCAAAGAGGTCGATGACAATCAACATGTGGGTGGAAGTATTTCACTTTCTAAAAATCTCCACATTGAAAACTTCAAGTACTTTTCCATTGGCCCCGTCGTTTCTGCGGATCATTATGAAAAGAACCTCAGTCATTTCACCACTGGCCAAGGAGGTTACTTCAGCCCCGACTACATCCTTCAGGGATTGGGAGCACTGAATTTCCTCACCGAGGAGGGGCAGCAATTCATCCTCCGGGGAAATCTCGGCGTCGGCGCGCAAGTCAATCATCAGGCCGCGAGCGATTTTTTCCCGATGGCACCGGATGGACGAACGTACGCGAAGGATACCAATAGCTCTTTAGTCTTTAATGCACGTCTGGAAGGAGTCGGCCGCGTGAGTGACCACTGGCAAATCGGGGGAGAGATTGGTTATGAACAGAGTGCCTCCTATCAAAGTACCGTCGGTTTTATTTTTCTACGTTACCTCTTTGAACCACGGCCCGCTGTCTTCAGTACGGACCTTGCAAAATTTTCACCCTGATGATGAACGTTCTGATTGTGGATGATGACGAGCCGATGTGCTTTCTCCTCAAAGACTCCCTTCAAAAACGCGGCCATGAAGTGACGGCTTGTACCTCGGCAGAAGAGGCGATGATAGCGATGGATCTTCACTTTTATCCCCTGATTCTTTTGGATATGGGCTTGCCCGGAATGAATGGAAAGGATTTTTGCACCAGGATCAGAAAAGGAACGGATGGAGAAAATCATTATATCTTATTTGTGACCGGCAATTCCAATCC
>JAZKBH010000262.1:0-1853 GCA_040388725.1 Verrucomicrobiota bacterium | reverse complement strand
TCACGGCATCTTTCATTCCCTGATAAATATCCTGAATCACCGCAGGAACTCCACTTCCTTCAATTGTATAACTGGTGACGACAGGAATCATCGTCGATTCATTTCTCATGGTTTTGAGATAATGCGTCGAAGGAATTTCGTTCATATTCCAATATTTGGAAACGAGAACAATCCCATCCACACGGATTCCGACCAAATCATTCAAAACTTTTTCTTCTAACGTCGAATCATAATTCGTAAGAAAAAGCTCCATATCGAATCCGATTTCATGAATATATTGATGAAGCTCTTCAATCAAAAATCCCATCCAGCTCTCGGCCAGTCGAGGGATAACCACTCCGATGGTTTTTGTTTTTTTGGAGAAAAATTTGGCGGCGAATCGGTTTCTTCGATATCCCAATCTTTGACTCTCTTTGAGAATCTTCTCACTCATCGCCTGTCCAACACCGCTTTGGCCTTTTAAAACAAGGCTCACGGCCTGGACACTGACTCCCAGCTTTTTCGCTATATCAATCAGACGTGGCGCCTGAGATGACGGTTGATTTTTAGGGAGCCCTTTGCGTTTGCTCCCTCTTTTCTTTGTTGCGATTTCTCCGTCACTCATTTACCGACGATAAATAGGCATTAGAGGACTTCAATAAACTTTTTTATCCCTGCCGCTCCGCCTTCTCGATCAAGATTCCACTTTTAACCATAAGGACGACTTGGTCTGCTCCCTGTTTTAGAACCTTGGGAGAAGTCAGATCGAGGTTCACCGTTTTGGTGAGGGTGTATCGGTTTGAAGAATAAATTAAACAGAGTCCAATCATCTGAATTAAAAGATGTTTTGCATTCAGGCCCGGCCGGATACGTCCCTCGGCAACTCCTTCATTCATCGCCTTTTGTAAAAACTCTAAAATCGGCGATTTCGAAAGCTCCTCGGCAATCTCTGCCTCCAAGTGAGCGCCATTATTTAAATTTTCCCAAAGAAGAAGTCTCACAAACTCGGGATTTTTCAGGGGAAATTCAAAATAAGCGCGAATAATCCCTTCGATCACTTCCACCGAAGAAGAGGCCTCAATGACGATCTCTTTTTCCACTTCGGCTAATTTTTGAAAGGCTTCCTTCAAGACGGAGGCATAGATCCCCTCTTTATTTCCAAAATAGTGATAAACCATCCGTTTATTCACTTTGGCCGTATCAACAATTTCGTCGACACTCACGCCATCAAAACCCTTTTTTGAAAAAAGGCGGGTTGCCACTTTTAACAGCTTTCCTCGTGTCCGGGCAGCATTTCTTGTTTTGGCTTTCATTTTGATCACTGTGCTATTCAACTCTATTTTTCGACCATCATCAACTCAATATGATGATCTCTCTTTCATTACAAATAAAAGATAAATAAACTCATAAGTAACCATTTAATTACTTATATTAAATTAGATTGGAAGTCTTAAAAAACCAATTACACTCCAGAATACGGATAAAACTCACTCCACGAATAAAAGAAAATGAAAACACCTGCCAAAATCATTCTCTCCTTTTCCGAAAGAGAAAAAAAACTATTTTCACCTCATTCGATTTTTACACCAATCCCGAATGTTGAGTTTCGATGGGTGGATAACACTCAAATGAGTGCAAAAGAATGGCAGGAGGCGCTCGTTCAATTTCAGCCGAATGCACTGGTCTCATGCTGGAGTACGGCACGAATTCCCGACGAGTTTCTACAATCGTCTCCCCTTCTCCCCCAATACCTGTGTCACGTCTCCGGTTCTGTACGGCATATCATTTCCCGCTCCTTTATGGAACGCGGCGGCCTTGTGACAACTTGGGGAAATATGGCCGCTCCCATGGTGGCCGAACATGCCCTCCTCTTG
>JAZKBH010000261.1:0-5461 GCA_040388725.1 Verrucomicrobiota bacterium | reverse complement strand
ACTCGCATCGCTCGTCCCTCCCTATCATTTAATAGAATCCTTAATCGCTCTTATCTTTCCGCCGAATCCACGGTCCCCGTGCGATCGACCCTCGTCCACGTCATCCAAACTCCGCTAAACGCACGAAGAATCGACTTCCAGACGACGTAGGCCAACAAGGGCCGATAAAGTAACCGCATCGGCAAAATTAAAATCGATCGTGAAATCGGCTCATGTTCGATGCGACTTGCTAATACCGCCAGGAAAAGATCTACCCCCAGGAATAAAATCATGAAGGGAAGAACCGCTGCCCCATTCCCCAAAAATAACGAAAGAATGAGCAGGGAATCGACAATCGGAACAATCGCAACCAGGAGGACCTGAAAAAACCAGATACTCGGTAAGCTCAGCCAACCCAACCAACCGTAGTCGGAATTAAAAAGAAGATCTCGATGTTTCCAAAGACATTGCATCGTCCCAAAGGACCATCGAATCCGTTGCTTCACGAGTCCTTGAAAATTTTCAGGTGCCTCGGTCCATGCAATTGCCTGAGGCGCATAACGGATTCCATATCCCAACCGATGGAGCATCAACGTGAGATCTGTATCCTCCGCAAGCGTGTCATGCGAAAATCCGCCGGCTTCCAATACGTGAGACTTTCTTAAGGCACAAACCGCACCCGGAACGACGGTAATCGCATTCAAATCATCATAAGCTCTGCGGTCCAAATTAAAACCACAGGTATATTCTAAGGCCTGACAGCGCGTGAGAAAATTAAGCGAATTCCCCACTTTGACTTGACCCGAAACCGCAGAAACTTTTTCATCATAAAAAGGCTCCACCAAATAACGAACGGTCCCTGTCTCAAACTGGGTATCGGCATCTAATAAAATGAGAATGTCATATTTCGCTTGTTGCATCCCATTTTGAAGCGCATAGGACTTCCCTTGATTCACCTGTTGAATTAATCGCACTCGTGGATGAGTTCGCGTCCATTTTTCCACCAATTCGACCGTTCGATCCTTTGACCCATCATCAATCACTAAGACTTCATACTCTCCGGGGTAATCATTCTTCAAAAGAGTATCCAAGGTCCGATCAATGACTTTTTCCTCATTATAAGCGGGAACTAAAATGGAGACGGGAGGAAAATTCCCAGAAAACCCCGAAGGTGACGTCAACGCTCTCTTCACATCCTCTCGCTGATCATGTCGATACGCCAGCCATGCGACAAAGAGTGTTCTGGCGAGGAGGAGTCCCGTAGCAGTCACCATAAAGGCCCAAGCGAGTTCCTCAATGGTATGCACCAAACGAAAACCCCAACTACTCACCCGACGATAGGTCTCATGATGATCTTCTTTCACCGAAGGCATAAGTTGATCCCGAGGAATCTGAAGAAGCTCTGAAAGTGAAACAATCTCATCCCCTCTCGCTCTCAGGTAATCAATAATTTTAGGAAGAGCTTCCAGGGTTTGGCGACGATCCCCTCCAGCATCATGCAAAAGCACAATATTTCCACTATGACGCTGATCTTTGATCCGTCTTAAAATCACATCCGCTCCCGGTTTCGACCAATCTTCGGGATCAATGTTTTCACAAATGGTCAAATAACCGAGTTCCTCTGCCACTTGAACCGCCGTCAGATCTTGAATGCTTTTGGGACGCGCATCCGCCTGATAGGGGGGGCGAAACAAAATCGTGGAGCGATCGATCACCGACTCAATCATTCGTTGAGTCGCATTGAGTTCCAAAATAATTTGTTCTCGTGGAGCCAATCGAAGATTCGAATGCGTGTAGGTATGACTTCCGATTTCATGCCCTTCATTATAAATCCGTTGTAAAAGTTCAGGCTCCGCTTCGACCTTACTTCCTAAGACAAAAAAAGTCGCTTTGACGTTTTTGTCCTTCAACACATCGAGGATTTTCGGAGTCCATTTCGCATCGGGACCATCATCAAAGGTCAATGCCACCTTATTCGGAAAATCAGCTCCTTCATGAAAGATCGTCGGATATACAGGGTAATCCCGATAGATGGCCTGGAACTTTCCATTGTTATCTCTTTTCACTTCACGCGTCCCGGACTTTCGCTCGAGATCCACTGTGATCACTTCACCTTCGCCCACGTGAGTGAGAAGACTATCTGCAGAGAGTCCATTCAACGACGTCGGATCTGTTTTTGCTAATTCTTCCGGAGTCTTGGCCCATAAATCCCAAAGATGGGGATCTTCTGTTCCTAAGCGAAATAAGGCTTCTCCTCCTACACCAAACTCTCTTGCCGCTTTTAATTGATTGGCAAAAGTGAGTGCATCCAAGAACCAGACCTCGTGACTGACATCTCCGTCCTGATACGTAAATGTTCCATTTCTCGTCGGAGGCTGATTTAAAATTTTTGTAACCTTGGAAGCGCGTGCTCTCGACATAATATCGCCAAAAGCAATCGTCTCGGCTTTTGCATGTCCCGAAGTCCAATCGTATCCATAATTTCCAAGAGCAATCACCCATTGATGAGGATCACCGTAACCCATCAAAACGCGTAACCACCCCTCAAACCAATTCTGCGAAGCCACAGGACCTGCCGCATCGGTCTCTGAATTTTCATCATGAAGCACGGCGACAAATCGATCCACGAAACCGGAGAGCGCATCTAAATCAAAAACCTTTAAATCGCGTCCGACGGGAATCGTCAGCCAAAGTTCTTTTTTCTGCTCATGCAACTTCGCCGCCAAATCTCTTAAAAGAGCGGTCAAAGCACCGCGATACACAGGATCAATATTTTGAAAATCAATGAGGACCCCTGCATTCGGGAATTCGTTCAGATGGCGAATCACTTCGTTAATAAAAACCAAATGCCTTTCATGATTCGGCGAAAGAATCGCTTCCACCGCTTCCGGCACCCATTCATCTCCCGAAAGATTGGTCAGCATCGGAAGAAACGAAATATTTTGATCCTCCAAATACTCGAGCAGCTTCGGATCTGAATCGACCGTGACCTCTCCATAAAATCCACGAAGGGTAAACCATTCCGTTGTAATATGAGTTAATCGTTCTTGATTCGTTTTGAGCGACTGAAAACTATTCGGATCCCATTCGGCATAAAATCCCAGGTGAATTTCTTTGCTCGAAGCGGTGGAAACCGAGAGTTTTTTCTCCAACGCTTGAACCCGTTCTTTTCCGGCAATCGTCGATTTGCTATATTCGGTCCATAGCTCCATCGACTTATAATCTTTCATCGGCATTTCATAAGACCGAAGCTTCGTTTTTAAATCCCGCACCCGCTGAGGAAGCTGAAGGTCCGGCTGAATCCACAGCGATCCGATAAATGAAACCAATGCCAAAACTAGAAACATGGAGAGAACAAAGAGAACAATCTTAATCCTCGTCCAACGACGACCCGAAGGATCCCAAAAAATAAAATCTTTAGGCACAGGAGCCCGTCCCATCATCATTCACACCGTAAAACTTCTCACCGATTTTAATCTTTTCACGGCCTTTGGATTCGCGCCATTGATTCGTATCACGAAGCGAGTAGATGCATCCGCAATACTCCTGTTGATAAAACTGCTCTCGCTTGGAGATCTCCAACATCCGGGACGATCCTCCATCTTTACGCCAATTGTAAGTCCAATAATGCATCTCCGGATAGCGACCCGCAGCACGCAATCCGCTGTCGTTAATCTGATCCATGTCTTTCCAACGTGAAATCCCCAAGCAGCTCGTAATCACATTAAAGCCATGCTCATGCGCATAAAGCGCCGTCCGCTCAAAACGCATATCAAAACAAGCGGTGCAACGAGCTCCCCGTTCTGGCTCCCATTCCATTCCCTTGACCCGCTTAAACCAATTTTCGGTATCGTAATCGACATCGACAAATTCGATGCCGTTTTTTTCAGCAAACCGAATATTTTCCTCTTTTCGAAGCTCATACTCCTTACGGGGATGAATATTCGGATTATAAAAAAAGATCGAGTAGTGAATCCCCGACGCCGCAATCGCCTCCATCACCTCTCCGGAACAGGGTGCGCAACAGGAATGGAGCAGGACTTTGTCCTGCCCTGCCGGCTTTTCTAAAATGGGTCGTTGGTACTCCGATTTCACGATTTCAATAAAATGGAGAAACCCCGCCAATCGTCAAAGCTGTTTTCAGCCCCCTCTTTTAAGAAAGAAAAACGGATTCTCACGCATCCTCCTTCGCCAAGGCTATGGTGTGACAAGGCGCCACAACGACGCTACGTAAAAACCAGAAAAACAATGATAGTTTTAAACCCATTGCTTGCATTAGAACTGGAGGGGCAGTGGCCCACTGCCTTCCCCGTCCTCTGAAGCATAGAGCCAGTTCCCCTCCCGTTTTGATCGCCTTTTTGGTCTATGACTTTACAGATAAAACTGGCTTTAAACGTCGTGTCGTTGCGGCGCCTTGTCATGCCGTAGCCTTAGCGAAGGAGGATCGTGCGAGATTCTGCCTTTTAAACAAGCGACATCAAATCTCGATAAATCTCAACCCCGAGCTCCACTTGAGAAACCTCGACATACTCATCCACGGTATGCGCTTGAGCTAAATCGCCAGGGCCCATCACGATCGTCGGAATCCCGATATCGGCATAGGTGCTTCCGTTCGTGGTAAAAGGAGCTCCACACGGTTTAGGATCAATTCCTCGTACTTTTAAAAGACTTTGAACCTGAGGAAGCAATTTTCCGCTCACAAGATCCACCATCGGAGGATCTTCGTGGAAGTTCTTCTGCGAAACTTTTAATTCTGGATTTTGCTGACGAAGGGTCTCAAACATTTTTTCAAAAGTCTCTTTCACGGAGTCAGGTGTTTCGCCCGGAATTAATCGTCGATCAATCTCAATGCTACAGGTATCCGGAATGATGTTCACCTGAACTCCTCCGTGAATGGTATTAATGCTGCATTGAGGAAAGCCTGTGAGCACGTGAGGTGTCTTTTTCGCGAGAGATAAAATATACTCTTCAATCGCTGCAATGACCTGACACATCCCCCGAATCGCTGAGATTCCTTTGGCGGGATTTGATGAATGGGCCGCTCTTCCCTTCGTTTCTATTGTCCAACGCAAATAACCATTGTGCACAATCATCGGCGAAAAACGGGTCGGCTCCCCAATATATGCCACGGCCAATGTTATCCCAAGGGATTTTAAATCCTGGACCGCAAAATGTTTTGCTCCTGTTTTCTTAATCTCTTCGTCACTCGAAAATAAGAGGACGATATTGTTCGGTTGGTTTTGTTGCTTTGAGTAATGATAAAGGGCAAACAACATCGCTGCCCCCGTTCCCTTCGTATCACAAGAACCACGTCCATAAAGTTTCCCCTCGCGGATCGTCGGTTCAAATGGAGGAATCGTCATTCCTGCAACATCGACTGTATCCAAGTGGCTATCAAATAAAAGCCAGGGAGCTTTTGAATCTACTTCATGAATCACCATCAGATTACGAGCGCCGGTCGCGAGCTCTGAAAATTTAACTT
>JAZKBH010000260.1:0-11926 GCA_040388725.1 Verrucomicrobiota bacterium | reverse complement strand
TATTTTACATCTCCGAGGGCATCCGCTAACCTCTTGAACCTCAAATCAATAGGAAAAAGGACATGAAAACGATCCAACGAAAATCGAAAAAAGCCGCCAAATTGGCATCCCCCTCGAAAATCTCTCCCAGTATTAAGGGCAGTGATCTCGTCGTCGCCTGCCTGGAGCGCGAAGGGGTCGATACGATTTTTGCCTATCCCGGTGGCGCAAGCATGCAGCTGCATCAATCTCTGACCGCTTCCAAAAAGATTCGCACGATTCTCCCTCGACATGAGCAAGGGGGCGTTTTTATGGCCGGCGGTTATGCGCGTGCCACAGGAAAAGTAGGGGTTTGTATGGCGACCTCCGGACCGGGAGCGACCAATTTAATTACCGGGATTGCCGATGCGTATATGGATTCCGTTCCGCTGGTGGCGATCACGGGACAGGTTCCCTCGCATGCCATCGGTAAAGGCGCTTTTCAAGAGACCGACGTTTTTGGAATGACACTTCCGGCCGTAAAACATAGCTATTTGGTTTTGGATGCGAATGAGATTCCTCGCGTGATTAAGGAAGCATTTTATATCGCTCGCACAGGTCGTCCGGGTCCCGTGGTGATTGATATCCCAAAGGATATTCAAAGCGCAATGTCACATCCGATTTTCCCCGATAAAGTCGAGCTTCGTGGTTATAACGAACCTCCTCGTGCGGATGATTTAGCTCTCAATGAAGTTCTCGGTTTAATCGAAAAATCAGAGCGCCCGGTTCTCTATGTGGGAGGGGGTGTGATTAGTTCGGACTCTTCAAAAGAGCTGATGAAGTTTGCTCGCGCCACAAATATTCCGGTCACTACGACGTTGATGGGAATTGGGGCATTTCCTGAAAATGACGAACAATCTTTAAAATGGTTGGGAATGCACGGAACGGTGTTTGCCAACTATGCCGTGGATCAAAGTGACTTGCTTTTGGCCTTTGGCGTTCGTTTTGATGATCGCGTGACCGGCAAAGTCTCCGAGTTCGCGAAGCGTGCAACGATCGTTCATATTGATGTCGATAATTCCGAGCTTCACAAAAACAAAGTGGTTCAACTCCCCATCTTGAGTGATGTGAATTATGCGCTGAAGCGTTTAAATAAGATGATCTCTTCTGAAAAACGCCGTCGCAAAACCTTTCCCCAATGGCATGCGCAAATTGCGAAATGGAAACAACAATATCCTCTCTTTTTTGAAAAGATTGAAGGCCGCATTCTTCCTCAAGAAGTCATTCGTGAATTACATCAAATGACAAAAGGTGAAGCGATCATTACGACGGGCGTAGGCCAGCATCAGATGTGGGCCGGTCAATATTATGATTTTATTCATCCCCGTAGCTTCTTGACCTCCGCAGGACTGGGATCGATGGGCTTTGGATATCCCGCGGCTTTAGGGGCCAAGGTGGCTTGTCCAGATCGTCAGGTCATTGACATTGATGGAGATGGAAGTTTTGTGATGAATATTCAAGAGCTTGCTGCCGCCACGGCAGAAAATATCGCCGCGAAGGTGATCATCTTGAATAATCAATATCTCGGCATGGTGGTTCAATGGGAAGATATCTTCTTTAAGAGCAACCGTGGTCATACCTTCTTAGGTCTTTCCCATGAGCCTCAAAGAATTTTCCCTGATTTCGTGAAGATCAGTGAAGGCTTTGGGGTGCCGGCAGAGCGAATTTCCGATCCGAAAGATTTGAAGCCTGCATTGAAACGTTTGTTAGAATCGAAGACTGCTTATCTTTTGGATATCATGGTTCCCTATACCGAACACGTTTATCCGATGATTCCTGCGGGAGGAACGGTTTCTGAAATGCGGATGGGACCTTCGGATAAGAACGATGGTCCTAAAGGCGAAGTTCCGGGTTAGACCGAAACTTTTTCAAACCATTCAATTCAGTGTGTTCTGTGTACCTGCCCCGATATGGATCGCATGGGCGTCAACTTAATAAAAAAAGAAAATACCGTTTTCACCACAGAGAAAAGGCAGAGGCACAGAGTTTGGGATGATCATTCTGAAATACCAGTTCGAATCAGAGGTAGATTTAAGTCCATCCGTGGTCCTGTCCCTCAGTGATGATCGTCCTGAAAATGGGGCATCAACAATCCTCCAAAACTCTGTGCCTCTGCCTTTTCTCTGTGGTGAAAACGGTATTTGCCTTAAGTTGACACCCACGAGATATGAATCGGGGTTCGCATGGTTCCCTATCCTGGGTTTAGCGAAGAGGGATTTCACTCTATGAAAAACACCGATTCTCTTTGGATGAATGAAGCGTTGGATCTTGCCGCGAAAGCCAAAGGATTCACGAGTCCTAATCCGTGTGTCGGGGCGGTATTGGTCAAAAACCAAAAAGTGATTGGGCGAGGGTATCATCGAAAAGCAGGAACACCGCATGCCGAAGTTTTGGCGGTTCGAGATGCTTTGCGACAAGGGATTTCTCCTCGTGGATCAACTCTGTATGTGACTTTGGAACCGTGCTGCAGTCACGGGCGAACTCCTCCCTGTACGGATTTAATTATTCGTGAAAAAATAAAGCGAGTGGTCATGGGAACTCTGGATCCCAATCCTGCTCATGCAGGTCGGGCTCCTCGACTCTTAAAAAAAGAGGGGATTGAAGTCACGGTCGGAATTTTAAAAGAAGAGTCTTCATTCCTGAATCGGGATTTTAATCATTGGATTGTTCAGCAAACACCATGGGTGACCTTAAAGTCCGCCATGAGTTATGATGGGCGCATCACTCGCCCCACGGGAGAAAGTTCTTGGTTGACGGGCGAGAGTGCCCTTGAAATGGCGCATGAATTAAGAGGCGAATGTGATGCCATTTTGGTGGGCGCAGAGACCGTCCGAAAAGACAATCCCCAGCTCACGGTTCGTCATCCGCGCTTTAAAGCAAAAACTCAGCCATGGAGAGTGATCTTAACTCGAAGTGGGAAAATTTCATCCTCAGCGAATCTCTTAAAAAATGATCCCCATCAGAGGACTTTAATTTATCAGAACAAGCCATTACAGGAGGTTTTAAAAGATTTAGGAAATCGGGGAGTCATGAATTTATTGGTGGAAGGGGGAGGTGAGATTCACTCTGCCTTTTTATCGGAGGGGCTTGCTCATGAGGTCGCTATTTTTTGGGCGCCGATGATGACAGGAACTTCCACGTGGGGATTTCGTTTCGAGGGGAAAAATCAAATTCAAAAAAGCATTTTTCTGAAACCGTGGTGGACGGGACTGATCGGGAATGACCTTTTGGTTCGTGCCTTAGTCCAAAAATAAGAACGATTCATGGAACCTGAATCTCCATTGCCCGTTGAAGAAAAAGCCGTTCGACCCTCTGTGCCAGGGACCCTTCTTTTGGTTTTTACTCTCTTTGTAACCTGGACGATGTTGGAAGGACGAAATCCGGCCTATTTGGCTTCGACGGCGTCGAAAGGTTCGGGGATCGGAATTCTCCTCTCTCTCTTTATGGATTTTAAAAAGGGATGGAGAAACATGGTGAGAGCGGATGTGGCGGCTCTTCTTTCTCTCTATTTTTTGACACTTTTTGAGTTTTTAGTTCCCCAAGAAGAGGTGATGGAAGGATTGGATGTGAATCTCATTCGAGAATCGCTCGGATACATTTTTCTCGGAATCGGAGGACTCGTCTGTGGAAGGCATTTGACCTCGAGCGAGAAAGTTCAAAGGACTGCTATTTTTACGGCCGATGTAAAGCCGAGGACCATGGTATGGCTTTACGCGGGATGCTTTGTGGTGGGGTATCTTCATATGGCACTTGCAGTTCAGTTTAACGTCGTGGATTGGTGGCATGCGGTATTGGAGCCCCGCTTTTTTCAGCCCTGGAGTCGGGGGCGATATGGCGATTGGAAGGCGATGTTAACCGAGTTAGGGATGCTTTTATATTTGTTGCCTCCTCTGATGGGAGTCGTTGTTGCTCGATTGAATCGGTATGGGTTTTGGTCGGTCGTTTGGATGGGATGTGGAACGTTGATCACTTTTTTTTATGGATTTTCGACTGGAACACGAAATCTGTTTTGTACCTATCTCGTCACTTTTGTGATCGGGTATATGTTTGCGCTCAAAAAAGAGAACGACAAAAGAATTTTGATGATGGCAGGCGTTGCATTCTTTCTTCTCATGCTTGCAACGAGTCAGATGCTTCATTTTCGTCAAATTGGATTTGGAGCTTATTTGAGAGGGGAATTGGACGAAGAAGAGGCCAATAAAACCCTTTTTGTGGATATGAACCTTTGTACGCTCACACAGGTTGTCGACTACTTTCCCCGTCGGCACGACTATCTCGGATGGGAGATTCCTTACCTGGCGGTCATCCGCCCGATTCCACGTGCCGTCTGGCCCGGGAAGCCGCAAGGGATGAGTGTCAGCATGGAGCAAGTCGTCGGTGCAGATGAGGCGTATACCGTGGCCGCTTCTTTTGTAGGGGAGGCTTATATGAGTGGAGGTTGGGTAGGGATTCTTTTTTCTTCGCTCTTCTTTGGGGCGTTGTTTGGGTGGTGGAATCGTTTGGGAACGGAGAGCAATAGTGATTGGGGAATTTTGATTTATGCCTCCGGCTTTTTTTCGGCGGTTATTACGATGAGAAGTCTCTTTGTCTTTACGACCGCGATCTTGCCTACTCTGACCGCACTTTTCATCGGCTATTATCTGACGCGTGAGATTAAAAATCGGCTTCATCATTCCGAGCCGCGCGGATTCGATGTATAAGAAATTCTGTTTCTCTTCGTAGATTTCAAAGGAGTAGGGGTGATTCCTACTTCCCCCGGCTGACACTCTCTATTTTGCTGTAAATAGCGATGTACAAAGCCTTTACTTTGATCAAAATAAGACTACGTTAAACGATGTAGATTTTTGATGTGAATGGGTTGACTGAAAATTGACATTGCTGCCATATGAAAATCCTTGCTTCGAGTTTAAGCGCATCTCGACCTCGCCGGAGTATGTCGATTATTGAAATGTCGATTGTGCTTCCTTTGTTCTTTTTCTCGCTTTTTGGGATGATTGATTTTTCTTATTATCTGTTTGCAAAACAGACGGTCTCTCAAGCGGTAAGAGAAGGGGGAAGAATTGCGACGACAGGGCGTATTTTATTTACCAACGAATTTGAGTTTACGAATGGTCCTTGGATCACGAATGCCTACGCCGGAGGAACAAATATTCAGGTCGCAGATCCTGGTCATCCGAGTCGCCCAATGTCGAGGGAGCAAGCGATTTTATTTGTGATGTCAAAAAATCTGGCAACGCTTCAAGCGATCCGCAACGATTTTGGTGGGAAAATCACCAATGCAGCGAATACTGGCCTTTACTTTAGTATAGTGAGTTGGCCCGGTACCAATAGTGCAACAGAAGCATCGCCGAATCCAGGACCCGGAGAGAGAACGGATGATGATACAACTCAGTATGTGAAAATAGCGATCTCTTATCCTTCTCCAGTAATGACTCCCGTGAGCACGTTTGCAAAGTTTTTTGGAGGGTCACCTCTTTTGAGTTCTAACAAACTTCTCGTTGAATACCAATGTACTTTTATCAATGAGTCTTGGGCTTATAATAATACGAATCGATGGACGAATTAAAATGAAGACGCGTCGCCATTTTCAAAAAAGAACTCGGAGCCAAGCTCTGGTCGAATTTTCATTAATGGCCACTCTATTTTTTACAATGATTTTGGTGACGGTCCAATATGCGATTTGGACATATAGAGCGCAGGTGATTGTCGCCGCCGCACGAGAAGGAGCGAATATTAGTGCTCGTGTGACTGCGAATAACATTGAGTCCGGTTTAGAGGCTGCGTTAGCGGTCGCGACCAGTGCGATTCGTTATACGGATTTTATGACGAATGGAGCGATTATCGTGACGAAAATGCAGCTTTATACAAATTCCTTTTATTTATCCGGATTTACGACAGCAAATACCGTCGGATCTACGGGGGGGTTATTTGGAGGTACCAATGAAAATCAAAACAATAGTCGACTTTTGACGAATTCGACCTGGACCACGTTACCACGTACGGGACCAGCAATTCCTTCGATCATGGTTTCGACAAACACCGTTGTGGCGGGCAAAGATCTTTATTGTGTCGAAATTTTTTATACGAATCGATCTCCATTAAGGTTAATAGGTGACATTAAAGCGCCGTCTTTAATTTACGAAAAATCATTCTTTATGGCCCCTTAAACATTGACGAAAAGGTATTATGAAAAAATCACGCTTTCTTGTTTCGATTCGCAGCCAAGCGATGATTCTTTACGCCATGACGCTTTCTTTGATGGTTGCATTTATGGCTTTAGCGATCGATTTTGGTCAAATTTATCTGGAGGATGCTCGTCTAAGTCGCGCGGCCGATGCTGCCGTTTTGGCGGGGGTTCAAAATTCAGCGGCAGGAGCAACCAATGTGTCGACATCCATTCGTAATTTTTCGATTGCGAATTACGATAAGCTTTCGAGTTTGACGAATGTCACTCCTGTCGTGACCCTTCAAGGAATGACGAATGCTTTGAATGGACAGATTTATACCAATATTGTCTATTATTATTCCAATACCTATACGACCGTTTACGGCAATACCGCGACGAATGTGATGAGGAATACGGTTACCGTGGGGGCGAAAGGACAGGTGAATTCTGCGACGACTGAAATCCAAGGAAATGCTCATACGTTTTTTCTCCCCTCTCAAGGCTTTTCATCCAACTTTAAACTTCGAGGCATTGCCGCGGCGAACCGTCGTCCTCGTTTGATTTCATTGGTTTTAGATCGTTCCGGTTCGATGTTGAGCAATGGAGGATCAGCGAATCTTCCGATGGCGGTGACTAATTTCCTTTCCCAATTTGATACCAATTCGGATTTTATCTCCATTTCCTCATTTGCGATCTCCGCTCGATTAGATATGCCGATGACTAGCAATTTCTGGACATTGGGAACGAACGTCATGGATACCAATCAAGACACAGGAATTCAATTCGGGGGAGGAACTGGAGCATCTGAAGGCTTAAGAATGGGAATGGAAACTCTCTTATATGGGAATACAGCGGCATGGGATGATCCCAATACCATCAAGTATCTTGTTTTCTTTACCGATGGTCAGTTCAACGCTTTTCGAACGCTTGCGTATGTTCCTGGTTTTACGAATGTGATTTACGGTCAGTTGAGTTCTCAGATTGGAACGGGAACGACGAATACAGCGACTCTACCCTATTCCTCCTCTGCCAGCGATTGGTCGAGCGATTCGGGATCTCCGCAGTTTTTTTCGACGAATGTTTTTACCACCAATACCTCTTCGGCCACGACCAAAGTGGTTACGACGAATTCGCCCGGTTCTACTTTATACATCATGGAATGGGAAAATGCGAACTATACCACAGCCTCACTGAGTTCAATGACGAGCGTTTTTACGAATTCCTATTCCAATGATTTTCGGTCCATTTTCACGAATAGGAGTGATTATATTCCCGTTGTGAAACGAGCTGTTGTTTCGCATTATACGAATTCTGTTGTTTCGACCTCGGTCCTTACTGGAAACCAGTTTGCGCTCTACATCGAGCCGGGATACACTAATTTGGATGCGACTTATAATAGTGGGAATGCGATGGATATGGTGATGCCGCAATGTTATTGGCCGACTCAAGTTTCGAGTGCTTATCCTCAAGTTAATTTTTGGCGGAAAAATTCCGGCTCAGGCGGGGGGACTTATTATACGAATCTTGTCCAATATACCCCCGGCCCGACGACCAATACCAATGATGCGACGGGTTTAACCTGGTACCATGATTTTACGAACGGATTTCTCTATTACACGTCGACGAATTGGAATCCGGGTTATACCAATTCTCGTTCCACAAATGTGCTAGGTCAGTATTTTTTTCAAGGGATGAGTTCTTTTAGTGTGAATGGCGTTCTCTATACAAACTCGACGCGGTATTGGAATGGATCGAGCTGGGTTCGAACGGCGGGGATTTATACAAATACAACGACCGTCGATCCGAATTATACCAGTTTGGGTGGAACGAATTTAGGGCTTTTGTTTACGAACGTGATTATGGTTTCGCGTTTGGATACGAATACATTGGTTGAGAGTGATCCGCAGATTGCTTCCTTTGTTTACTCGACGAACACGCTTCCCGGAGCTGCGAATCCTGCTTATACGAACGGCGTGTCACTTGCAGGGACGAATCAGCTGCGACTCTTTATTATGCCAATGAATTTTTCCTCTCGACCTAAAGCGCTCTTTTATCCTGGAAATGCATATAATCAGTGGTCGAATGCGTGGGTTTCGCCTTCGGTTCCGAACTTGTATAATAATTCTTCGGCCTGGACGACTTTCGTGGAAGATGAAGCCGATCGCGCTGCGGCGTTGGTTTGTTATTACGCAAGGCAAAGTAACGTGACGGTTTATACCGTCGGCTTAGGAAGCGGTATTAATTCGAATGTCTTGATTCAGCTTGCGAATGATCCTCGTTACTCGGGGTATTCCGCAATCCAACCGCAGGGAGCTTATTACTACGCGGCAACAGGGGCTCAAATTACGAATAAGTTTAAGGCCATTGCGGAACGGATTCGGGCCGTTATTTCTCAGTAATCTTCGGGATCTACGCTTGAGTCACAGACGTGAGCTGTTAGAACAAAATGATGCTTCGCTTATTGCTTTGTTTCTGGGTATTGAGTCGGTTTATTGGAGCGTCCGAGGGGGTGCCGATTAAAATTCCCAATGCTGTCCTTTTGTTGGATATGCTTACGGATTTAAATAGTACGGTGAATAATAAGGGAGATTTACTTGCGCAAATGCAGCTTTATACCGCTTTTGAAAAGCCATTTGAGAATTGGGATGGAATGGATTTTATTCTCTTTCAGAATGCGATTTCAAAATATGCTCAGGAAGGTCGTGTGGGGCGAGGGGTTAAATATCCAGATCATCTCGTTCAGCAAACTCCTTTGATTATTTCCAAGTTAAGAGAGATCCATGAGATCCTTCCCAAAGAAGGTGAAAATGCAATAATCCTTCAAAATTATAAGATTAAAATCTCTGAGTTTGATCGTCGATTGAGTCGGGGACAAATTCAAGTCAATGATTTTCAATCTCTAGAAGAATCGAAACAAGTCATTCTTCAATTAGATGTTTATGCTTTTGGATCGAATCAAAAAACGAAAGATCAATTACTTCGTCAAATCGAACACTTACTAACATCGAAAGAGGGATATGTTCAGGGAGAGAAGAGGACGGCACAACAAAAGGAAGTGGATCGTCTGAAAGAGATCGAGTTTCAAAAAGAAGAGGCCCACTCCCGAATGATTCGTAATTGGATCATCGGAGTTGGCGTGCTGATCGGATTGATTTTTTGGTGGGTCAGTCGATCGGGTCGAGCAATGGATTAAATTTAATAGTCTTTTAGGGATTAAGTACTGTTCGACTCGTAATTCATGGCAATGACCTGTAAGAAATGCCCTAAGACAAGAAAAATACGAGAGATACAATACGTGAGAAATAAAAAGAGAAACCGGATTTTCCATTCTTTTCCTGCCTCTGGCATTCCTTAGAAATCAGTTGTTTTAAGTTCCCTCCGTGTGTGGAATCTGTTCTAACGGGCTTTTCGGGATTCTTCGACTTCGGCTTTTAAATAATCTAAAGATTGTTTCGTTTGGTTGAGGCTGGCTTGTCTCTCTGTGTTATCGATCAGCTTTTCAGAGACTTTGAGGATTTTATCGACGAGATCATCTTGTTTTTGGGCAAGAGCCAATGCGGTGAAGGGAGAGGTTAAGTTTCGAATCAGAGTTAAGCCATTTTCTTTGCCAAATTTTTTGATGACATTCTGATACATTTCAAAGCTCTCGTCATAATTTTCGGTTTGGATTTTTTGAAGAATCGCTCTTGTCGCGAGATCAATCGCCAGGTCAGAACGTTTTCCTCGATTATCTTGAATAATTTTAGAGGTTAATTCGGAGGTATCATTACTGCTTCCTTCGTTTTTGGAGGCAAGTTTTGCAAGTTTTTCTTGGGCTTGGGTTTTCCAGTCTTTTTGAGAGGAGAACTGATCGATCATTTGTTCGTAAAGTGATTTTAAATCTTCCGTATTTCCTTTTTGTTGAAGATGTTTTTCAAGAGCAAACCAGGCCGCGGGATTTTTCGAGCAGATTGATTTCGCTTCATTGAGGAGCTTGATGATTTGATCTTCGGAGGCTTGTGATTTTAAAAGATTCGCGAGAATGAGGTCATATTGACTTTGCTCATATTCAGGGGTGGTGTTGTACCGCTGGCTGAGATATTCAAGTTCGTGATCGTTAATTTTTTTCCAGGTTTGAGGATCCCAAGCGTACCCGACGACGTAGTTATTCGCTTCATAACGTCCCCCCTTCATATTCCATTTATCGCTGGAAGGCATAAAGCCGAGCCACGCATGGGAGCAGTTGGATCCTTGTCCTGAAATCGAGATGCTCGGAATTCCGAAAGCTTTTGCAGAGATCGAAGAGAAATAGGATTGATCGATGCAGATACCCTTATTTTTTTTGATATTGGCCAGAGTATAATCGGCATCGTGGGGCCAACTGTAGATCGCTTCATTCCCTTTGATCCGGCTTAAATCATAGTCGACATCAAAATACGCCCGATCAAAGCTTCCTCGACTCTGGCGTTCTTCTTTGAGGGCCCATTCAAATTCTGAAATCTCAAGCGGAGCATCGACGACGAATTTAAGTTCAGAAACGGACATTTCCTTGATTTTGGTGGCTAAACTATTCTCTTGGTCTTTTTTTCGATAATAATCAAAAAGAACAATCCACGGTTTTTCTTTCAGAAGCGGAACGAGTGTTTTTGTGACCTGAGTATGGGGCCATTCTTGGGGAATGAGTTGGTCATAGACCACGGCAAAAGCCCCGGATAACGCGGGATATTCGGTAATTCCTTCGGGAGAGTGCTGCCAAATTTCTTCGAGAATGGTGAGGGCCCCAATCAAATTATCTTCGTTTTTGAGGGCAAGAATGGTTTTGGTGAGGGCAGGAGGGGCAGAGAGAAAGAAGCGAAGTGTTTCCGGTTTAAATCTCCGATAAAGAGGGGTGCCGGGATTTGCGGGGATCAAGGCCTTTTCCGAATAAAAGGAGGATTCACTTTGACCAAGTAAAAAACAAATTTGAGCAAAAATAAGCCGTTCTTTCCATGCGTTCGAATTGGAGTCGCCATTTTCGAATCCTTTCAAAAGACAATCCCCTAATTGAGCTGCCACTTTGAGGTATCCACCCTCCGAAATCAAAAGGTCGATCGCTTTTGATTTTTCAGCCTCTGTCAGATCGATTCGAGTGTTCAAAAGAAATGAAAAATCGGGGCCTGGGATATCACTGATTTTGATGAGTGTGGGAGAAGCAGAAGAGGTTTCGGAGAGAAGTGATTCGTCGACGAGAAATCTTAAATTCGTGAAATGAGAAGGAAGGCTATAACGTTCGGAGTTACTCTCAAAAATAATGGAGTTGGCCTGTACATCGAGGAGCCGAACTTTTATTCCTATCGGAAATTTCTTTCCGGAGTTGTAGTGAATCGCTTCCAAAAGAACGAGCTCTTTAGGCCAAAGGTCTTTTTTGGTCGAAAGGAGTTGAAGATTGAGCTCGGAATAGAGGGGTAATAGGGGAGTGAAAAGAAGGGTGAACGTGAAAGCTTTAAACAGCGATTTCGCGATCTTCGAGAGAGGAATCGAGAGTAGACTCGTTTTTGCCATCGTCGGATGAATGAATGATGGCGCGAGTGAAATGAAACCTCGGATTCCCATGAATTGAATTTTAAGATTTTCAAAATTGGGTGGCGATCTTTATTTTTCCGAGGGATTCCATTGCAAAAATAAATCCGTTCTCTCATGATTCCTCTCATGGATTCCTTAAAAAGCGGTGTACAAAATCATGCGGTTATCGATTTGGTCGCTCATGATCCCTCAAGCGATGAA
>JAZKBH010000259.1:3570-4008 GCA_040388725.1 Verrucomicrobiota bacterium | reverse complement strand
GGCCCTCCCTGGTTGAAAATGGGAACGACTTGATAATAAACTGGACTTCAAATTCGTTAAAAATATTCTCTTCTTTTATGAAATTTCAAACATCGGAAGCAGAACTTCAATCTCGGCTTCATGAATGTCGCCCCTCCATCACGCAAGTTGGTCTCGGCCTCGATTCACTTATTTCTCGTCAATTTCAATGCGCTCCGATGGATCTTGCTTTTGCGAGCAAAGGCCTCCCCTATCGAGATCAAGCGTACGCACTTTTATCTGAAACACTCATTCTCAAAAAAACGCTCGGCCTTCCCAGTGATCCCGTCGTTCTTTCGCGCCGAGAAGAAGCGGATTATACCGTCGAAGAAATTGAATTCGCCTCTATCCCCTCCGTTCGCATTCCTGCCACCGTCGTCATTCCCCGCAACAACCACCAAAAACATCCGGCAGTCGTGG
>JAZKBH010000259.1:415-3560 GCA_040388725.1 Verrucomicrobiota bacterium | reverse complement strand
CTTCATAGCATGGGAGGACTCAGAGTTTTTGGCCGCGAAAAACTCCTCGCCTTTAAAAACGAACCTTCCTATTTAACCGACTATCGCGAAATCAATTACGAAGGACGAAGTTGGCAGGCCGAGCTCGCTCGCCGAGGCTATCTCTCGATTGCGATTGATGGATTTAATTTTGGACTTCGCACTCAAAGTGCTGTGGAAAATCGTGTCGCATTCAGCGAAAAACGCCTCCGTTTTTCTAAAGACGAAGCAGGCCAATATACGACTCAAGCGAGTATTCAAGGCGAAGCCCTCGCCCAACGAGGACTCATGACTGCAGGACTCTCCATCGCCGCCTTGGTCGCAACGGATGATTTAAGAACGGTCGACTATCTTTGCACACGAAACGATGTCGATCCCCAACGCATCGGCTGCGTGGGCCTCTCTTTCGGCTCCTTTCGAACCAATTGCCTGGCGGCCCTCGATCCCCGCATCAAAACCGCCGTGAGTGCTTGCTGGATCAGCACACTCGACGGAATCATCGATTACAATATCGCGGGCGTCATGGGCTTTTTTGCAGCACCTCCCGGACTCTATCAACGAATGGATATTTCCGATCTCATTGCCCTCGCGGCCCCCAAACCTTTTTTAGCCATCAGTGGATGGAAGGATAAACTTTTCCAACCCGCAGGAATGGTCAAAGCCCATCTCCAGCTCCGAGACTATTGGAAAAAGCAAGGAGCTCCCGACCACTTCGGAAGTCTCTTCTACGATGTCCCTCATCAATTCGACCGCAAGATGCAAGAGAACGCCCTTGATTTTTTTGACCTTCATCTTCGTTCTTAAAGAAGAAATAAAACAGAAAACCATTTCTCACGCAAAGACGCAAAGCTGCCCAAGATTCACCCCATAAAGACAGTTTTTGTTTGTAGGGAGGAGACTTGGGCAACTTTGCGTCTTTGCGTGAGAATATGTCTTTTAAGTTCTTGAAAGTGATTACGTAAATTTACCTCCAATAGTTCCGCTCCAAGGACCGAAACTGAATCGCTTCAAAAAGATCCTCTTCCAACAACGTCGGACGATCTGCTAGATCCGCAATCGTTCTCGCAACTTTAAGAACACGGTCAAATCCTCTCGCGCTTAATTTTAAATTTTCAAGCGAGTGCTCCATCATCTTTCTCGTCATCTCCCCCAATGCACAATGGACACGGATTTCTGCTGCTCCCATTTGAGAATTACAATTCATGTGAGACTTATCTCGAAAACGTCTTCGCTGTCTCTCACGACACGCCGTCACACGTTCTCGAATCGCCGACGACGATTCTCCCATCGGCCGATCGAAATAATCCTCCTTTTTTAAAGCAGGAACCTCGATCTGAACATCAATCCGATCCAAGAGAGGGCCTGAGATACGATCGCGATACTTCTGTGAAAGCATTCCTCGCGAACCGACCCCCTCTCCTTGTCGACTGGTCGGAGAGGGATTCATCGCCGCCACTAACATGAATCGAGCAGGAAAAGTCAGCGTTCCCGTCGCTCTCGTAATCGTCACTTTCCCATCTTCCAAAGGCTGCATCAATACTTCCAACGTGCTTCGTCGAAACTCGGGAAATTCATCCAAAAATAAAACGCCGCCATGAGCGAGACTCACCTCCCCGGGAGAAGGAACTTTTGATCCTCCGATCAGTCCAATATCTGAAATTGTATGGTGCGGTGCACGAAAAGATCTCTCTTTGAGAAGCGATTCACCCGCATCCAGTAATCCGGCCACGCTATGAATTCTCGAAACCTCCATCGACTCCTCAATCGTCAGTGGAGGGAAAATGGTTGGAATTCTTTTGGCCAACATCGACTTTCCACTTCCCGGCGGCCCCAACATTAATAAGTGATGTCCACCACTCACACAAACCTCGATCGCCCGTTTCGTACTCTCTTGGCCTTTCACATCCGAAAAATCGACACCATGCGGAGCATGCGTTTCTTGAAAAATTTGCAGAGGAAGTGGATCTAATGATCCTTTTCCGGATAAAAAATCAACCATCTCACGGAGATGTTGAATCGCATAAACTTGAAGTCCCTCGACCACCGCCGCCTCTCCCGCATTCGCCGCGGGAACAAAAATTCGTCGAACCCCTCTTTTTTGAGCCGTATGCGCAATCGCAATCATTCCCCGAACGGGACGGACCGCTCCATTCAAGGCCAACTCCCCGATCATCCATGATCCTTCCAATTCTTCTTTCGGAATTTGTCCCGTCGCCGCCAAAAGTCCCATCGCAATGGGGAGATCAAAACTCGGTCCCTCTTTTTTTAAATCTGCAGGAGCAAGATTAACAGTAATTCGTTTATACTCATAGAAGAGTCCCGAGTTTTCAATTGCCGACTTCACCCGATCGCGACTTTCACGGACCGCCGTATCTGGAAGCCCCACATGAACGACCGTCCACTCCCCATCACAAACATTGACCTCGATTTGAATCGGATACGCATCGACACCCCAGACCGCCGCTGACTCTAAATTTGCAAGCATGATCATGGAAGTGGTAGAGAGATCGAAAGTCGTCAAATTCAAGGATCTCTCAGGAAGGCAGGAAAAAGGCAATTTTCACCACGGAAGCACGGAGAAAGAAAATTTCTGTTTTTAAAACCAAACTGAATGTCTTTCTTCTTCCAAACATTACTCGATTCGTCGCATTTTCATTTCTCTACGTCTCCGTGCCTCCGTGGTGAAAACTGTCTTTTCCCTGCTTTCCAGCCTTCCTGAGAGAGTCTTTTGAGTTGAATAGCTTACGATTTTTGACTCTTCATTTGACGAATGGGAAAATTTCAGGAATCCTTACCCCTCCTTTCGCCCGAGTGATGGAATGGCAGACATACAGGACTTAAAATCCTGGGAGGTTTACCCCTCGTGCGGGTTCGAGTCCCGCCTCGGGCAATTTTGCCACACTCGATCTTACCTCAAAAAATGTCTCGAATCTCTCTTGAATCCAAATCGAGGACTTTTTAAGCAGACTCACGAATCATGATTCGCGGAGTCACTTTGCGCTCACGGGGAGGAATATAATCCGGATGCTGAGCCGCAAGAAGTTCGGATACCATTTGCTGAGCTTGTGATCGAATATCAAAAGAAATGGTTGTCAGAGGAAGTGCCGCCATTTCAGCAAGACCGGCA
>JAZKBH010000259.1:0-357 GCA_040388725.1 Verrucomicrobiota bacterium | reverse complement strand
GAAAATCCTTCTAGCTTGAGAGCACGGATGACATATGTCGCCATGGCATCATTCGAGCAAATTAAACCGGTTGGACGAGGATTCAGCGTCAGAAGTTTTTTAACCATCTCATGGGAAGTGACCTTCAGATTCGTCGGCGAAGGCCGCGAGGTATTCCAATTCGACATCACTAAGTCAGCCTTCGAAACAAGTGACGTAATAATAGCTCCACTTTCAGGAGGGAGGCCAATATCGCAAATTCCCTGACGAAAGCCATCTACTCGATGGTGATAGGTCGTCGACTTTTCAGCAGCTTCATTTAAGACGGAGAAAAACGCGAAATGCTGATGCCCTTTTTGCGATAAATATTTCACGGCA